>CALEKU010000151.1 GCA_937902745.1 uncultured Armatimonadota bacterium | reverse complement strand
TGCGACATAAGGCCCCGGGCGGATGTCACGCCCCGGGGCCTTTGTGTTCACTGCCAATGGGTTAGCGGACGACTTTGCCGGTCTTGTCGTCTACACGGTCACCGGTCACGGCATCGGCGACCTTCTCCAGGATGCCTCGGGTGTCCGGGGTGCCGTCCACCGCGTGACCGCCGGTCTGGACCCCGGGAAGACCGTTGCCGATGCTCTGCGCGAACGCATCTGCGTGACGCTCCGCTACATCCTTGGCATAGCCGTACCGATCCTGCAACTTGCCGACGAACTGGTCGCGGCGGCCCGCGATCTGTTCGTAGTCATCGTCCGTCAGTTCGCCCCACTGCTCGCGGACCTTCCCCTTGAGTTGCTTCCAGTTGCCCTCGACTCTGTCCCAATTCACGGCGATTCTCCTTTCAGCGGGGCTCCGTCGCCCCTGCCTATACACGGTATTTTCCTTTCAAGGAAGGCCGCTAAACCCGGATTAAGAATCTGCGGACGTATACTGAAGGCATGGTACGCCCGGAAGCGAACCGCCTGACTACCGAGCGCCTGCTGCTGCGCCCGTACTGGGAGGACGACTGGGAAGCGGTCCACGGTTATGCCTCTGACCCCGAGGTGACGCGGTTCCAGGCCTGGGGGCCAAACACAGAGGAGGAGACGCGTCACTTCGTGCGGCAGGCCCTCCGGGAGAACGCCCAGCCCGAGCGGGTCGCCTACCACTTCGCCATCGTCCTACGCGGCGTGGGCGGCGGTTCTCTCATTGGCGGCTGCACCCTGCGCATTACGGACCCGGTTCTGCGTGAAGCTATGATCGGCTACACGCTCGCCTCCCGGTTCTGGAATCAGGGCTACACCACCGAGGCCGCCGCCGCCCTTTTGCGCCTGGGGTTCGAAGACCTGCGCCTGCACCGGATTGTCTCCTGGTGTACGCCGGAGAACGTGGGATCGTGGCGGGTCATGGAGAAGATCGGGATGCGCCGCGAGGGGCACGAGCGCGAGGCCGCCTTTTTCAAGGGGCGGTGGCACGATTGGCTGCGCTACGCCCTTCTGGAGCACGAGTGGCGCCGTGCGGCGAGCGGCGACGGCGGGCGGTCTTAGCCGACGACCGTGGCGAGAAGTTCCGCGAGGCGGTGGCGGTACAGGTGCCCCGCCCGGACGAACTCCTGCGCCCGACGCGCCGCCGCACTGCGCTCCGACGGGTCCCGGCGGGCGGCCAGTACCCGCTCCACAATCGCCTCCACCTGCGTTTCCGCGAAGACGGCCCCCTGAAGCTCCGGGTAGAAGCGGGCGATATCCATTTCGTGTGAGACCAGAATCTGCGCCGTCCCCGCGAGCGCCGTTTCATAGAAGCGGTTGGTGGGCGATGTCTGCGGGCGGGGCCGATCGCTGAAGCGGGAGAAGTCTCGAAACAGAACCAGAGCAAAGAGGGAGCGGTTCTGGAGGCGTGCCAGGTCGCTCAGGGAGATGCGGTAAGCACGCTCAAAGGCGGGCAGGCCCAGGGCTTCCAGTGTGTCGGAGGATAGGTGCTCGTTCGTGGGCAGGATGAAGCGGGTGCGCAGATTGGCGTCCCGGCAGGCGGCGAGCAGCTCCTGGAAGAACGCCACCCGGTTCGGCCAGGCGGTGCCCACGAATATCAGGTCGTAGAGCAGGCGCTCCGGCTCTTCTACGACCGGGTGGAACGAGAATGCCTCGTCGCCCGCCAGCGGCAGCCAGTGGGCGCGTACGCCCCGCTCCTCGTACGCGCGCATGCTTCCGAAGTCGGACGTGAACACGGCGTCGAACGCCGGGGCGACCTCGAGATTGACCTCCAGTTCGAACGGGTCCTCCGTGGTCCAGAGCACCCAGCGGGCGCCCGCAGGCGCGAAGGAGGCGTGGCGCAGGGAGCGCACACCCTCCGCCGTCAGCGCCTCGCCCCCGAAGGCAAGCACCACATCCGGTCGGTGCGCCCGCAGCAGCAGGGGCAGCGTGTGCGGCTGGGCGACCTCCGCGGCAACCTCCGGCATCTGGCGGCAGCCGTTCCACAGCGACGCCATCAGATGAAAGTTGGTGTTCGGCAGGCGCGTGTTGTAGAGCAGAAGGCGCGTCACGCCGGGACCTCCGGGTTTCCTGTGACTGTGCGAACCAGTGTCTGGAGGCGATGCCGCCACAGATGCTCCCGGCGGACGCGCGCCTGCGCCCGCGCGGTGGCGGCCGCGCGGTCCTCGTCGCTCGTCAGGTACCGCGAGAGCAGACCAGGCAATTCCGCCGCCCGGCTGAACGTCGGAATCTCATCTTCCGCGAAGAAATCGAGCAGTTCGGGCTGGCGCAGGAAGACGATCTGGAAGACGCCCTCCTCGGCCATCTGGAACGTCCGCGCGTCCGGCGTTGAAGGGGCGGGGCCGAGCAACTCGTTGCCGGGACCGCCCACGGGCCGGGACGGGTACCGCACAACGACCTTCGCGCGTCGGCACAGGTGGTGCGGGGCGTCCGCGTCACGCTCCACGACGTGGAGGCGGTTGCCGGGGGGGAGGGCAGCGCGCACGGCCCGCTCCAGCGAGTCGTCTCCGGGGGCGGCCCCGCGTCCGCAGAGCAGCAGGTCCCACTCCGGCGGCGGGGGAGCGGCGGCGGTGGTGTTCCCTGTGGCGATGGCGGCGGGCGGCAGTTCGTGGACGTTCTCCGCGTGGTAGTACCGGCGCGCGTTCGCGTCGTTGGTGAAGACGTGGTCGAACAGGGCAGGCAGCGGGTAGTGGTCATCAAACCGCTCCGGGTCGTCCGTTACCCAGGCTGCCACGGGAGCGCCGGGAAAGCGCTCCCGGATCTGGTAGGCCAGGGCGTACGGGTCATACGTGCCGGGCGACCCGTACGGTGGCACCAGCAGGACCACCAGGTCTGCCGCCTGCGCGCCGGGCGACGGGGAAGCTTCCGGCCCTTCCTGGAACGATGCCGCGATCTCCGGCGCGCAGGCGGCAGCCTCCGAAGCGAGGCCGCTCGCTAGTGTAGAGGCTAGGTGGATGAGGTGGACCCGCGTCAAGGCCGCCGCCCCCCGCCATGTAACCGCTGCCATACCGTGTGCAAAACGTGTCGCAGTCCGCGTCGCCGCAGGACCCGGAGCACGCGCAGGGGCAGTGGCGCGCGCGAGGCGTCCACGGCGGTCGCCGCGGCGTCTCCCCACCCGGCGGGTGGGCGCAGGCGAGCGGCGGTCGCAGAGAGCAGGGAGGCGTCGCGGACCGGATAGGGGCCGAAGGTGTCGGGCGGTGGGGGAACTTCCCGCACGGCGAGGAGGCGGCCCGCCGTGTGGGGGAACTGTGCCCGGAGTGTCTCTTCCAGGGCGGCGTTATCGGCATCGAGGAGGATGCGATCCGCGAAGAGCAGCGACTCTGAGATGGCGAGCCGTTCGGCGTCCGGTACCGCCGCCGCCGCTGCTCCCGCACGCGCGCCGCTCCCATCATTCAGGAGAGCCAGGACGGAGGCCGCGCCGGCCTGTCGCGCTGCAAGGGGCAGGCCGCGCCGCAGCGCCTCCCAGCCGACCACGACCACCGAATCGACCGGGCGGGTGAGCAGGGCATGGCGCAGATCCTCGGCGGTCGGTCGGGTCAAAACGGCGGCGGGCTGGAGGCCCGACAGCAGGGCCAGGTCGTCGTCCCCGGCGGAGCGCACCAGGAGAAACGGCGGCGGCGGGGTCATGGGGCGGCGGGTGGGAGCAGGCCCGCCTCGCGGCAGGCGCGGTCGATCACGACGCCCCAGTCCTCCTTGGGCAGGGTGCGGTAGCCGTTCTCCGCCAGGCGGCGGCGGAGCGCCGGGTCGTCGATCAGGCGGCCTACGGTATCCGCGATCGAGGCGACCGTGGTTTCTGTAATCAGGGCGTTCTCGCCGTCTTTGAGAAGCCAGGTTGTTGCGCCGTTGACGTTGGTCACCACGCAGCAGCCGCACGCCATGAACTCAAACGGCTGGTAGGACGGGTGCTTGGTGAACATGAACACCAGCCCGATGTCGCACGAGCGGTACAGGTCCGCGACCTCTTCCAGCGACCCGAGCCGTCCGGCGTTCTTCAGCACCTTTTCAACGCCGTAGTCCTTTTCGTTCCATACGCCACCTGCGGTGACTATCTCCACGCGGTCGCCGTAGCGCGCCTTGATGCGCCGCAGCGCCTCCAGACCCAGCAGGAAGCCGTTCCGCGCCTCTTTCGGTCGTCCGTAGAAGAAGACGCGCACGGGGCGGTTCGGGTCCTTCCCGAAGCGCAGGTCGTCCGCCTCGGCAGGCGGGTAGTACACGTCCCGGTCGATGGTCGGGACGAACGCGGTCCCGTCGCCCCCGTGCTCCGCGATGACATGCTCCAGCAGGCCGGGCGTGTTCGCGATGCGCCGCAGGCCCATTCGGTAGCTGGCTTCGCAGACGCCGGATGTTGAGCCGCCCGGGTAGAACAGTGGCTCGTAGTCCTGGATAAAGTAGTACGTCGCGCGCACGTTCTTCAGCGGCGCCACATAATAGACCGACGTCCAGAGCGTTGCCACCGCGACATCTGCGGCGGGAATCTCGCCCTCCAGGTCGCCCGAGCCGGAGTAAACGAGGATGCGGCCCTTGAGTGCCGGGATAGCCTCCTCGATACCGCGCACCTTCTCCGGCGGGATGTTCGGCAGGTTGTAGATCACAACGCGGGTGTCGATGTTGTGCGCCGTCTGCAACCGCTCCGCGAAGCGCAGGATGGTGCGCACCCCCGCGAACAGGGCGTGTTCGGGGCCGGGGATGAACCAGTTGATCGAGCGCACCGGCTCACCGCTCTTGAGGAACGCCTCGTTCCGGGCGATGTTGCGGCGGATGACCTCCGGCGACGCATCGAACGTCCGTACCACGAACAGGTCGTCCCGCTCGGCGTCCGTCAGCCGCTCCGTCCAGCGCTGCGGGTCGTCCCCCTGAAGCGCGGCGACCTCCGCGGCGGGCGGTGGGGCGGCGGGCGGGTTGTGGGCGCCCGTCTCCTCATAGAGCCGGTAGTAGAACGCCGGGAATAGCGCCTTTGCGCCGCGCTTCAGGGCGCGCCCGGCGGGCGACGACTGGAGGCCGCGGCTGATACGGTAGAGGACTCCGCGGGTCGAAGACGAAGATGAGGAAGGGGCGCTCACGGCAGGGACAGTGCCTCCTTGACCGTGTAGTGCGGGTGCGCCGGGTGTGCGGGCGGCGGCAGCGGCCCTACCGGCGCGGGCGGCTCCGGCTCTCCCGGCTCTCCCGGCGTTCGCAGGGTCGCGCGCGTGGTAACCACGGTCAGGTTCGGATTGAAGTGCGGGTCGGTCTTGCCCAGGTGCGGGCCGTAGGAGACGGCCGACATATCCAGGTCCTGTTGCAGCACCTTTGAGGCATCCCGCGACTGCGTTTCATAATGGTACAAACGGGCGTCCGGCGCGTGCAGCACACGCAGGCCCAGAGCGCGGCGCGCCCGCAGGCAGTAGTCTACGTCGTTGCCGCAGACCACAAACCGTTCATCCAGCCCGCCCAGCGTCTCCCATACGGTGCGCGGCGTCATCAGGCAGGCGGCGGTCACGGCGGTCACCTCGCGCGCGTGCCGATGCCAGCCGCCACCCGGGACCTCGTCCTCGCGCAGACCCGCCCATGGATGCCCGGCGAGCCCGGTCACCCCCAGCGCCACGCCCGCGTGCTGGAGCGTGCCGTCCGGGAAGAGCAGGGTCGCCCCGACCGCCCCGACGCCGGGGCGGGCGCACTGCCGCAGCAGGGAATCCAGCCAGTCTTCGGAGATCACCTGGGTATCGTTGTTTAGGAGCAGCAGATACTCCCCGCGCGCCTCCCGCGCCGCCGCGTTGTTGATGGCGGAGAAGTTGAACGGCATCTCCAGGCGTACCACACGGACCGCGGGGAACGTCGCCAGGCGAGCCAGAAGGCGGTGCGTCTCCGTCTCCGTGCTGCCATTATCGGCCAGGATGATCTCATACGGCGCGTACGCCGTTCGCGTGAGGATGCTCTCCACGCAGGTCCGTAGCAGCTCCGGCCGGTCGCGGAAGGGGATGATGATGCTGACCAGCGGGTGCGGCTCCGGAAGCGGGTACACGACGCGGAACGTACCCGCCGCCGCGCCGTCGCGAATCACGGCGCGGGAAGCGCCCCGGCGCGCCAGGCTCTCTGCCAGCGCCAACCGCGCCGCGTGATGCCGCCGCGTGTCAGCGTCCGAGGAGGCGAGGGTGGGGGCGGCGGGCGCCGTCAGGTTTTCGGTGCGCCGCCGGTACAGCACTTTCGGGATGCGGGCGAAGCGCAGCCCCGCCTCCGCGGCCCGGAGCGACAGGTCGTACTCCGCCGCCGGCTCGAACCCCGGGCGCAGGCCGCCCAGACGCTCGAACGCGTCCCGGCGCACCAGCAACAAGCGCGCGGTGAAATCGGCCGCGTCGAGCAGGTCGGGCGAGAACTCCGGCTTGAAGGCGGGAGCGAACGCGATACCCTCCGGGGTCAAACAGTCTTCGTCCGAGTAGAGCAGGTCCGCGTCCGGGTGCTCCGCCGCGAACAGGGCGGCCTCCGCGAGGGCGGCGGGCGCGAGCCGGTCCCCTTCGCGCAGGAAGACTACCCAGTCCGCCGCTGCGTTCCGGAGCAGCAACGTGGCTGCCGAGGCGTCGGCGCCGGGCAGAGGCAGAGAATGGACGCGGGAGGAGTCATAAACCTGCGTCCGCACCGAATCCAGGGATTCCGCCATTCGCTCGTCGCTGCCGCACGCGGGCAGAACGCCAACGACGAACTGCGGCAGCGGGTGGGGGAGCCGGGCCAGCGCCTTCTCCAGAGCGGCGCGGCGCGCGGGCGAAACGTCCACATGGTCGCGGACCCAATCGCGGTACGGGCCGTCCGCCCGAAGGAACCAGGGAACCGTTGGGGTAGCGTTGGGGGCATCCGGGGGCGATGCCGGGGCCGGTGCGATCGCCGCCTGCGCGCCCCACCAGCTTATGCCCTCGCGCAGGCCCCGCAGGCCCTTCGCGCGGACCACTCGCGCCACGGAGACCAGTAGCGACGGCCACCTGCCGGGCTGGCGCAGGGCGCGTAAGAGGGCGGTGGTGAGGGTGCGTAGACGGGACATGCGGGCGTTTAGTTGCCGGCGGGAGGCGTGATACAGACGGGCCATCCCGGGCCATTAGGTATGATAGGCGACCGCGGACGCCCTGTCAAGCAAGGCGGGGGAGTGCCCCCCGGCCGTATAATAGCCTCCTATGGTCGCCGTTATACTCCTCAACTGGAACGGCCTCGCCTACACGCGCGAGGCCGTTGCCTCGGTGCAGGCGCAGACACTTCCCGGCGTCCTCTGCGTCGTCGCCGACAACGGTAGCAGCGCGCCCGGGGAGGTCGACGCCCTGCGGAAGATGCCTGGCGTCCTGCTGGTGGAGAACCAGGCGAACCTGGGCTTCTCCGGGGGGAACAACCGCGGCGCGGAGGCGGCGCGGGCCGCCGGGGCCGATCTGCTTCTGTTCCTCAACAACGACGCCACGCTTGCGCCGGACGCCGCAGAGAAACTGGCGGCGGCGCTGCGGGCCGACCCCGGCCTCGGGGCGGTCTCGCCCGCTATCTATCACGCCCGCGGCGACGGTCGCGACCTGTGGTTCGGGCGGGGGGCGGCGCACCTGGACCATCCCGCCGTGGTGACGCTCCACGCCGAACTGCCCACGCCGGCGCCGGGCCGCGCCGACGCCCCGACAGATTGGGCCTGCGGCTGTGCCCTGATGATGCGGACAGAGGCGTTCTTCGACCTGGGGGGCTTCGACGAGGGGCTGTTCGCCTATCACGAGGATGTGGATCTGTCTCTGAAGGTGCGCGCCTCCGGGCAGCGGTGCGGCGTGGTCCCATCGGCCTCCGCATGGCACGTCGGCGGCGGGGGCAGCGCGGCCACGGGGATGTCCCCCCGGCAACTCTACTACACGACGCGCAACGCCCGGGTTGTCGTCCGGCGGCACGGCTCGGTGGCGGAGCAGTCGGCGTTTGCCCGCCGCGCCGCTGCGCGCCTGCGTCTGCTCACGCTGGCACTGCTCGCCCGGCGCGAAAATGGCGACGCGGCGGTGGCACGTGCCGCCGCCCTGCGCCTCGGCGACGCGGACGGCCGGGCCGGCCTGGGCGGACCGTTCGAGGCGCGCGGGGCGGAGTTCGAGGCGGAGCAGGCGCGCTGCTGGCAGCGGCGGCGGTGGCTCCGGCCGGCGGCCGGGGCGCTCCTGCCGCGGCCTGTGCGCCAGCGGGTGGACGCTCGCCTGGACGCCGCGCTCGGATTGCCGCCGTAGCGTTAGGCGGAAGGGGCGCAGAGGGGGCGCATGGTACAATCGGGGCGGACACGCCCGCCCATGAGTCTCCCGACCACGCGGCCTCTGCTCGCCCTTCCACCGCCCCCCGCTTCCGGCCCGAACACGCTGCCGGAAGAGTCCGCCGATGCCCGGCGGCGGGTGCGGCTTGTCTGGGCCGGCGCCGTCGTGCTGGCGCTGGCTGTGGGCGCGGCCGCGGCGGTGCCGAAGATCGGCTTTGCGCTCCTGTTCCTGGTGGTCTTCCTGCTCCTGGCGACCTGGGCGGTACGAAAGCCGGTCAACGCCTTCCTGATTGCGCTGGCGTTCTACCCCTTCTACCCGCTGCTGCGTGGCTACATCCGCGTGACGGGGCTGCCGATCCCGCTTGGACCCGCTGGAATGTGGCCGGAACTTGTTTTGACCGTGATGCTGGTCTCGGTGGTGGTGCGCTGCTGCCTGACAGGGGAGCGTTTGCGCCTGACCTGGCTGGACTTCCCGGTGGTCGCCCTCGTGATCGGGTCGGTATACGGCGTGGTCCTTGCGCTGGTGCAGCGGCAGATCGCCGCCTCGGTCTACGGCATCCACTACTCGCTCACGGCGATGCTCTTTTACTTCGCGGCGCGCTGGGCGCGGGCGGATGAGCGCGACCTGCGCCGGGTGCTCGGGGTGTTTGTCGGCTCGTTCGTTTTGCTGGCGCTGCCGTCGCTGGCTGACTTCGCGCTCCGGCCGGACTTCTCGGTCCGCATCTCCACGGAGTTGCGGGCCAACATCTCCGGCCCATGGGACCCCAATGTCTTCTGGCGCGTCTACCCGCGCATGCAGTCGCTCCTGTTCGACGAGAACCTGTGGGGCGCCCTGTGCGCGAACGTCGCCTTCCTGGCGATGGCGGCGCTGGTTGCGCCCCTGCCGCGCCTCGGGGGGCGGGCGGCTCCGGCAGTACGGGCGGCGGTGCCGCTCTTCTTCCTGGCCACCGGCTGTCTGGTGCTATCCCTTTCGCGCGGCGCGCTGGCCTGCTACATCGTTGGCTTTGCGGCCATCCTCTTCCTGGCGAAGCAGTACCGGGGGCGGGTGGTCGCGCTGGGGCTGACCCTGATCCTGGCCGGGGGCATTGGTCTGTACTTCCTGTCCTCCCACCCGCGCATCAAAGGGGCTATAGACCGCTTCACATCGGTGGGGGACACGTCCTCGCAGGTCGCCTACGACCGGGTGGACATGTGGGTGTCGGCGATTGAGGCGTTCCAGCAGCAGCCATCCGGTATCGGGTTGGGCACAGCGGGGCACGCGGCCATCAACCACGGCGGCGGCGCGGTGGTGACCGACGGGCAGTACTTCAAGGTGCTGGTGGAGCAGGGGGTGCCGGGCATTGTGACCTGGGCCATCGGCTTCATCGGGGTGCTCGCACTCACGGTGCGTCTGCTGCGAGACGCCGAGGGAATTGACCGCATCCTGGGCCTGACCGTGGTGGCGTCGCTCATCGGGCAACTCGCGCAGAACGTCGGGTCGAACGCTGCTGACTTTTACTACATCCCGGTGTTGACCTGGGCGCTGGCCGGGTTCTTCTTCGCCCGCCGGGTCGAGGCCCTGGAGCGGGCAGCCCGTAGCTCGTAAGCGGGTAGACCGTAACCGGCCATAAAGTCGATGGATGTACCGGACCTCTCCATAATCATCGTTTCGTACCGCGTGCGCGAGGTGCTGCGCGGCTGCCTCCGGTCGCTCTACCAGGAGGGCGGCCTGCGCGGCCTCACCACGCCCGAAGTGATCGTGGTGGACAACGCCAGCGGGGACGGCACGCCGGAGATGGTGCGCGCCGACTTTCCGCAGGTGCGCCTCCTCGCGCTGCCGGAAAACCGGGGGTTCTCAGCGGGGAACAACGCGGGGCTGGACCTCGCTACCGGGCGGAACGTCCTGCTGCTGAACCCGGATACGCTCGTGCCGGATGGGGCGCTTGCCGCCTGCGTCGCGTTCCTGGATGCGCAGCCGGAGGACGTTGGCGCGATGACCTGTCGCGTCGAGTCTACGGACGGCTCGTTGCAGTGGGAGTGCTCCCGCCGCCTCATTACCCCGTGGAGCGAGTGCTGCCGCGCGCTTCTGCTCGACCGCGTTTTCAAGCGCAGTGACCTGTTCAACCGCGAGCCGGTAGTCGGCTGGGACCGGGCGGACACCCGCAAGGTGGAGTGTCTGCTGGGGGCCTTCATGCTGATCCGCCGCCGCGCGCTGGAGGCGGTGGGCGGGCTGGACGAACAGTTCTTCCTGATGTACGAGGACGTGGACTGGTGCAAGCGTCTGCGGGACGCGGGCTTTCGCGCCGTGTTCTGGCCGGGCGCCCGCATCACGCACCTGGGAGGCCAGTCCTGGCGTCAGGACCCTATCGCCACCTACGCGAACACGCACGCGAGCGCGGTACTCTACTTCCGGAAGCATCACCCGCGCGCGGTCGGGACGGTGCGCCTCGTCAGCCGCCTGGGGATGGAAGTGAAGATTCTGCTCCTGCGCCTGAACCTGCTGCGCAAGCCTGGCGACGACTACACCGTCCGGCACCTGGCGATGGCGCGCGCGGCCCGCGCAAGTCTGCGTACGGGAGCCTTCCTCCTGCGTCATGAGTGAGAACGAGACCCCGGCCACCGGCCGGAAGCCCCGCCTGCTGTACGTTTCGACCCTGGACCACATCATCCGGGTGATGCTGCCACATCTGGACGCCTGCCGGGAGGCGGGCTTTGAGGTGGAGGTGGCCTGCAAGGTGACCCGCTTCCGGGACGACACTCTGGCCCACGCGGACGCCCTGCACGATCTGCCGATGCGCCGGTTCCCGCTGCACCCGGCGAACGTTGCCGCGCTGTCGCAGCTCACGCGCCTCATCCGCGAACGGCGCTACGTGCTGGTTCACGCCCACAACCCCACGGGGGGATTCGTCGGGCGGCTGGCAGGGACGCTGAGCGGCACGGGCTGTGTGCGCGCCTACACCGCGCACGGCTTCCACTTCCACCGACACGGCGGGCGCGTGTCGAACGCCCTGTACCGCACGGTAGAGCGTTTCGCAGGGAATCGCCTGTCGGATGGCGTGCTGGTGATCAACCGCGAGGACTACGACGCCGCGCTGCACGGGCGTGTGGTGCCGGAAGAGCGGCTGTTCCTGACCGGTGGTGTTGGCATCTCCGCCCGCGATGACTTCAATCCGGCGACCGTCCCTGCGGAGGAGCGCCGCGCCTTCCGGCGCGAGGTGGGGGCGGAGGACGAGTCGGTGCCGGTGCTGACGGTGGTGGGCGAACTTATCTCCCGCAAGCGGCATCGCGACGCCCTGCGAGCCTTCGTGGAGGTGCGCAAGACCCGCCCGGATGCCCTCCTGGTGTTCGCGGGCGACGGGGCGCTGATGGATGTGCTGGAGGACGAGGCGGCGCGTCTGGGCGTCCTGCCGGGGTGCCGCTTCCTCGGGTTCCGGCGGGACGTGAAGCGCATTCTCTCAGGCTCTGACCTGTTCCTGTTTCCGTCGCAGCAGGAGGGGCTTCCGTGTTCGGTGCAGGAGGCGCTCGCGATGGAGGTTCCGGTGGTGGCCACGGACGTGCGCGGAAACGCCGACCTGATTGACGGCTCTTGCGGCCGTCTGGTGCCCCTGGGGGATACCGCTGCCTTTGCCGCATCCGTGCTGGAACTCGTATCCCTGACGCCGGAGCAGCGCCGGGCAATGGGGCGCGCGGGGCGCGAGAAGATGTTGCGCCTGTACGACCGCCCGGCGTGCGTAGCGCAGTGGCTCGATGTCTACCGCACGCTGCTGGCGCGAAAGGGCATGTCCATCGCTCCCGGCGCCCCTTCGGAGACCGCCCGATGACCGCTCTCGTCACCGGGGCGACCGGGTGCCTGGGATCGGCGCTGGTGGCGCACCTGCGCGACCGGGGAGACGTGGTGCGGGCGCTGGTGCGGCCCGGGGGCGACCTCTCTGCGCTCGCGTCCGGGGTGGAGGTAGTCACCGGAACGCTGGAGGCGGAGCCAGAGGCGCTGCGCGCGGCCGTGCGGGGTATCGACGTGCTATACCACGCCGCCGCGCATGTCCACGACCCGCACGGCGCTCCGGAGCGCTTCGATGCGGTCAACGTGGGCGGGACGCGCCGTCTCCTGGACGCGTGCGACGCCGCGGGGGTGGCGCCGCGGGTCGTGTTCTTCAGCACCGTTGCCGTGTACGGCGAGGAGACGCCGCCGGAGGGAATTCCGGAAGAGGCGCCGGTCGCCCCCGCCACGCCCTACGCAGCATCCAAGGTCCGCGCCGAGGAGAACGTCCGGGAGTGGGCGGCGCGGCGAGGAGTGGTGCCTGTAATATTGCGGGTGGCAACGGTTTACGGACCGCGCGACCGAGGAAACATGGCGCGGATGCTGAAAGCGGTGGCGGCGGGACGGTTTTTTTTGCCCGACGGCGGGTACAACAGGAAGACTTGTGTCGCCGCGGAGACGGTTGCCCGCTGCGCGCGGGCGGCGGCCACAATGCCCCCGGGTGGGGTGCCCGAGGGCGCGGTGGTGGTCGCCGATCCGGAAGGGCCGTACCGCCTGTGCGATCTGGCGGCGGCGATGGCAAGCGCGCTCGGGAGCGGTTCCGCGGGGCGGGCATTGCCGCTGCCGCTGCTGCTGGCGGCGGGTGGATTGGGTGAGGTTATTGCGCGGGTATCGGGACGGCGCGCACCCTTGACGCGTGCGCAGGTTCGGCGTCTGGCAGCGAATAACGTCTACTTATCCCGGCGAATGCGCGAAATTATTGAAGTATCCGACTGTATTCCGTTGTCTGAGGGTATGGCCCGTGCGGTATCCTGGGAACGGGACGCAACGGAACGGCAGCGCCGCCGCTAAATGTTTAGATGCCGGGGGGAATACCACCCGGAGCGCCTGATTACGGGCGAATCGTACGTATGACAGTACAAACGGCGCAAAAGGAAGACATCGCCCCTTTTCACGACCCCCGGATCGAGGTTTCCACTCGCGTCCTCGACCTTCTCATCGCGGTACCCGCGCTGATTTTCGCATTGCCCCTGCTGGCTCTGGTCGCCGTGGCCGTCCGGCTCGACTCGCCAGGACCCGCCCTGTTCCGTCAGACGCGCGTGGGGCGCTTCGGTGTACCGTTCACCCTGCTCAAGTTCCGCACTATGGCCTGGGGCACGCCTGACATCCCGACCGCTGAGATGGCGAAGCAGGCGCGGTGCCCGGTGACGCGGGTAGGGGCGTTTCTGCGCCGCTACAGTCTGGACGAACTCCCGCAACTTCTGAATGTCGTACGGGGTGAGATGAGTCTCGTGGGGCCGCGCCCCGCGCTGCCGTCACAGACCGAGCTTAATGCGGCGCGGCGGGCGGCGGGAGTGGACCTGCTGCGGCCGGGGATCACGGGCTGGGCGCAGATCAACGGGCGGGACGACCTGTCGGATGCTGAGAAGGTCGCCTGCGATGCCTACTACGCGCGCAACCGCTCGCTCGCCCTGGACATCAAGATCCTGCTGTACACCTTCCTGCCGGTCCTGACCGGGAAAGGCAACCGCTGAAGCGCGGCCCAAGGCCTTTCATTTCAAAGGAAACCATGCGCGTTAACCAGATCAGTCGGCGAATCGTGGTGCAGGTGCTCGTGGACGCAATACTGGTAGTCCTCGCGACCGTGACCGCCTTCGCACTCAAATACGATCGGGCCGACCCGACATTCCTGATGCAGCAGCGGGTGGTGCTGATGACACTGCCGGTGCTGGTGCTCTTCCGCATCTCAGCGCTGCACGTGTTCCACCTCTACCGCATCCACTGGCGCTATCTGTCGATTCACGACCTGCGTCTGCTGCTGGGTGCGGCAACCCTCTCTTCGGTGGCGTTCTACGTCTTCTTGGCGGCGCTCGGAATGGGGGGACAGGGCGACTACTCCTGGGGCATGCAGGTCATCGACTGGTTTGTGAACCTGTTCCTGCTCTCCGGGGTGCGCATCCTGTACCGGCAGATCTCCGACGCGGACCTGCTGCGCCTGGGCGGGGGCGACGAGGTGCGCCTGCGGCAGCGCGCGCTGATCGTGGGCGCGGGCGACACGGGCGAGGCCATCGCGCGGCACCTGAAGCGCTGTCCGCAGGATGGCATCATGCCCATCGGCTTCGTGGACGACGACCCGCTCAAGCGGCGCATCCGCATCCACGGCCTGCCGGTGCTGGGCACTACGCCGGATATTCCCACACTGGCCGCCAAGCACGAGGCGGATATCATCCTGGTCGCTATCGCCAGCGCGGACGGCCGCGTTCTGCGTGACATCGTCTCCCGCTGCGAGAAGACCACAGCGCGGCTCTGCATCCTGCCCAGCGTCCCCGAGATGCTGGAAACGGGCCAGAGCACCCGCCCGCCCATCCGCGACATCAACATTGAGGACCTGCTGCGGCGCGAGCCGGTACGCACCGACATGGACGGCATCGCGAAGTACATCAGCGGTCAGCGTGTGCTGGTCACCGGCGCGGGCGGCTCCATCGGGTCGGAGCTGTGCCGCCAGATCTGCGCGCTGAACCCGGCCCGTCTCCTCCTGCTCGGCCAGGGCGAGAACAGTGTCTTCGAGATCGAGCAGGAGCTTATCCGCGAGTTCGGCTATGCGTCCACCGCCCTTATCGGCGATGTGAAGGACCGCAACCGACTGGAGGAGATCTTCCTGCACGAGCGGCCCACTGTCGTCTTCCACGCCGCCGCGCACAAGCATGTGCCGCTGATGGAGGCGAATCCGCAGGAGGCGGTCAAGAACAACGTGCTCGGGACGCGCAACGTCGCCGAGTTGGCCGCGCAGTGTGGGGTAAAGAAGTTCATCCTCGTCTCCACCGACAAGGCGGTGAACCCGACCTCGGTGATGGGCGCGACCAAGCGCATCGGCGAGATGATCGTCCAGAGTATGGCGGGCACCAGCTCTACCGAGTTCGCCGCCGTGCGGTTCGGGAACGTGCTCGGCTCGCGCGGTTCGGTGATCCCGGTCATGCGCAAGCAGATCGCCCGGGGCGGGCCGGTCACGGTCACGCATCCGCAGATGACCCGCTACTTTATGACGATTCCGGAGGCGGTCCAGCTCATCCTCCAGGCGGGGACGCTCGGGCGGCGCGGCGAGATCTTCATTCTCGACATGGGCGACCCGGTGCGCATCCTGGACCTGGCGCGCGACCTGATTCGCCTGTCCGGCTTCCGCCCCGAGATCGACATCAAGATCGAGTACTCCGGCATCCGTCCGGGCGAGAAGCTGCATGAGGAGCTTCTCTATACCGAGGAGGGCAAGGAGCGCACCGCGCACGAAAAGATTTTCGTCTCCAAGTGCAACGGCGTAGACCATGAATCCCTCATGAAGAGTGTGGACCGGCTCATCCGGCTGGCGCAGGAGGGGGAGACGGGCGACCGTCTGCGTGACGAGATCATGCGCGTGGCGCACAACGGCTTCTGCTCCACCCCGAGAGTCGCCACAGAGGTCAATATGCCCGCGTCGGAGGGGGTGCCTTTTTCGTGACGTTTCGCCGCTTCGCCCGCCCGCTCGCGTCGGTCTGTTCGCTCCTTGCTGTTTCCGCCACTGCCTTCGCTGGCCCAACGGATATCGTGCCGCGCGGTGACCTCGCTTATGACCTGCTCGGCAGCCTGGCCGCGGCCGGGCGAGTTCCCCGCGCGAGCCTGCGTGACTTCTTCCGGGGGGACCGCCTGTATACCCGGCAGGAGATGGCCCGCTTCGTCCTGACCGTTCGCGAGGGCGTGGATCAGCTCACGCCGGAGCAGCGTGCCCAGCTTCAGGCGCTGGAGATTAAGTTCGGGCCAGAGTTGAAGCGGCTCGGGGCCCCGGCGCGCTTGACCAATGGCTCGGAGCAGGCGGGCGCGCTCACCGGCGCGCTGAAGGTTCGGGGCGGCGCGTCGCCGGTTTCCGGAGACCTGATTGCCCGTGTTTCGGCCACAACCGCCCTGGGACGGGACGGTTACGCGGCGGTCTCCCTCGGTAACTACCGCGATGAGTGGTACTCCGAGGACGGCTCCGCGCGTGGCGGCTATCCGACCGTGGAAACGGCCGTCGCCCGCATCAATACGCGGGTGCTGGACGTCACCGTGGGGCGGATGCCCTTCCGCTGGGGGCCGGGCTATGTCGGCGGTATGCTCTTCTCCGATGACGCGCCCTCCATCCCGATGGTGCAGGTGGAGAAGGGGTTCGCCCTCCCCGGCTGGCTGGGGCGCCAACTCGGCCCGCTCTACTTCACCCAGTTCGCAGGGGAGTTCCGCGAGGATGAGGTGCCCGGCGCCGATCCGAACGCCACCGGCACACGCCGGTTCGTCCACGGGCGGCGCCTGGAGACGGCCGGTACCGGCCCGTGGCAGTTCGCCATCTCCGAGGCGTTCAAATCCACGCGCCTCCCGGATGCCTTCTGGTCGTTCACGCTACCGTACTACGCTTACCAGGATACCTGGACGCGAGGACCGGGCGAGGACCGCCCCCTGCTCGGAGGGCTGCCGTCCGGCACCTACCCGAACACCGCCTGGTTCAACTACCTCGCCGACATCAACGTGACCTACCGGGTCGACGACCGCGGGGGATTTGTCTATACGGACCTGCTGCTGGATGACCTGCAGGCGCCGAAGGGAATCGGGACGGGGAACCGGACACCGCGCAAGATCGGGCTGCAGGGCGGCGTTTACCTGCCGGATCTGGACGGGCGCGGGCGCTACGGTCTGCGACTGGAGGCCGCGACAGTGGACAGGGGCACCTACGCCAACGCCTCCGCTCCGGTCGCCTGGTCGCAGAACAACTTCCCTCTGGGGTACCCGACAGGCCCCAATGCTAACGTCTTCTTCGGGCGCTTCGACGCGGTGTTGAGCGAGCGAGTAAAGGCAGCGGCGGAGGGCTTTGTTCGCCGCCGTAAGGATGACAGCGTACCGTCGCCCGAGCAGGACCGCCTTTCCCTGTTCGCCACCTACGACCTGCGGCGCGACGTCTTCCTGGGCTTCCGCTTCGATTACGTCCGCACCACCTTCCCCGGTGTCGGCGAGGACAAGAACGCCCGCGCGGAGTTCAGTCTGGGGGCGGGGTTCTAGACCCCGCCCGCCTCTTCCCGCACCCCGGCGTCCTCCTCCTGTGCCAGGCAGGCTGCCAGCGCCTGCCGGCAGGTGCCGGCGCACCCGGGGTGGCGACGGGCAATCTCGCCAAGCGCCCACGCTGCGTGGCCGCGCACCAGGGGAGAGGGATCGCTCGCCAGAGCCTCTGCCAGCGGCGCGACACACTCCGGCCCGCCGACGTTCCCCAGCGCCACGCAGACGTTGCGCCGCAGCCCCTCGCGCTTCGGCCGCAGGAGCGGCGTCCCGCGAAACCGCTCACGGAACCCCTCCTCCGTTGCCAACACGCCGAGCAGCGCCACCAGATCCGGGTGCCCGTCCGCCCCCGGGGCGCCGTCGAAAGCCGAGAGACGGGCGTTACGGCCCGCCCGCGCCCGCTCGTTCCACGGGCAGGCCGCCAGGCAGTCATCGCACCCGAAGATGCGGTCGCCCATGAGCGGGCGCAGTTCGCGTGGGATCGGCCCGCGGAGTTCAATGGTCAGGTAGGAGATGCACCGGCGGGCATCCAGTGTCCGCGGCGCGACGATGGCTCCGGTCGGACAGGCGGCCAGGCAGCGCGTACAGGTGCCACAGTGCCCGGCGGGCAGGGGCGGGTCCGGTTCGAGGGGGAGGGTCGTCAGCAGCGCACCCAGGAAGAAGAAGTTTCCGAGGTCGAGCGAGATCAGGTTGGTGTGCTTGCCCTGCCAGCCCAGTCCCGCCCGCGCCGCTAAGTCCCGCTCGCGGATCGGCCCGCTGTCCACGAATCCCCGCGCCCGCTCCCCGGGCCATTCGGACTCCAGCCACGCGCCCAGTTCGTTGAGCATCCCGCGGATGACATCGTGGTAGTCCTGCCCGCGCGCGTAGCGCGCCACCGTGCCGCGCGGGGTCACCGCCGGTTCTGGCACACCTTGCGGGAGTGGCCCCCCTCCCCGAGTTAGGCCCCCCTCCCCCGCGCTTCGCGCGACCCCTCCCC
>CALEKU010000150.1 GCA_937902745.1 uncultured Armatimonadota bacterium | reverse complement strand
TCGTGGCGCTCCATGCGGGCGGCGAGGCGGCACCGGGCGTCCGCGAGTGCGTCCGCTGCTGTGGGGTCATCGAGGCGGTTAGTGAGTTCGTAGGGGTCCGCGCTCAGGTCGTACAGTTCGTCCCGGTCGTCCAGGTTCGCGACGTACTTCCAGTCCGCCCCCGCATGGCGGAAGCGCAAGGCGCGCTGGAAGTACCACTTCCCGTAGTGGCCGTGGCTCTGTATCATCAGATCGTCGGCCCAATCCGCCGTATTGGGGGCGCGGACGAGCGGCGTGAGGCTTACCCCGTCCTGTGGGGCGTCGGCGGGTGGCGCGCCGGCCAGGTCACGTACCGTCGCTACGAAATCCAGGTTGGAGATGAGGGCGTCACTGATCGCGCCGGACGCGCCCACGCCCGCCCACCGAATGGCAACGGGAATCCGGACCGTCTCCTCAACCAGCAGCCATCCCTTGTCGAACAGCCCGCCGTGCGCCCCGATGATGTCCCCATGATCGGCCGAGTGAATCACCACGGTGTTCTCGGTCAGCCCCAGCCGGTCGAGGGTGGCGAGAACCGTCCCGATGGCGTCATCTACCAGCGCGATGTGCTCATAGGCCCGCGCGAGGACCGGTTGCCACTCCTCCCAGGTGCGCGTCAGGACGTTGTTCCGGAACAGGTCGAGGAACTCGCGGTGGTGCGCGGGCCGGTCCGCAAGCTCCTGAGAGAAGCTGGGGTACTCCGGGATCGCCCGCGGGTCCACCGTGCCGGCGAACGGGGCGGCGACGAAGTAAGGCTGGTGTGGCCCCCAGGGGTCCACGCGGAGGCAGAACGGCTCGCCGTCGCGGGCGCGCTCCTCCAGGTAGCGGTTCGCGAGGTGCGTCACGAAGTACGCCTCGTGGACCTCCTTCGGCCCGTCAATCACCCCGGCGGCGGGGTGATAGCTCACCCCCGCGACCTGCCCGCCCGTATCCTCCAGCCGAACCCGCCCTCGTTTGGAGGCGTCGCGCAGATGCCACTCCACATCCACCGTCGGCTCCTCGGGCAGCCCCAACTCCCGCAGATACTCGCGGTACGTTTCCGTGCCGTACGGGTGGCCGTAGCCGGGCGCCGTCCAGCCCTCGAAGCCGTGGTCCTGGGCGGTCCCCGGCCCGCCCCCCACGGCGTGCCACTTTCCGAAGAAAGCTGGGCGGACACCCGCGGCGCGCAGAGCCCGGGCGTAGATCGGAGCGTCGGGCAGGAACGCCTCGCGCGAGCGCAGGCGCTCGCCGTCGTTGTTCAGAATGCCGTGCCGGTGCGGAAACTGGCCGGTGACCAGGGACGCCCGCGCCGGGGTGCAGAGCGGGCAGACGGTATAGGCATTGGTGAAGCGCACGCCCTCGGCGCACAATCGGTCGAACGCGGGCGTGCGAATCAGCCCGCGGTTCCGTGCGAAGTGGTGGGCGTAGGCGTAGTGGTCGGCGTTAATCCAGACCACGTTCGGTCGGCTCGGCTCGGTCACGCAGTTCTCCTCGGGTTACCCGTCGCGCCGGAGCCAGACGGCCATGCGCCCCGGTTCCCGGTTCGCCCAGGCGTAGTACGGTATCAGAGTGACAGTTACGGGCGCGCCCTCCGGCGGTTCGGGACAGGCGCCGCTCCCGACCGTCCGGTACAGCCGGCCGTCCTGCCAACCGGTATCCGGCGGCAGGACCCGGGCCGGGCCGGAGAGCGTCACGATGCCCCCCAGGAGGTCCGGGCGCTCTTCGGACACGAGAGAGGAGGCAACCTCGGGCAGGACAAGGTGGCGAACGTCCGCGCCCGGGTGGTCGGCCGCCTCCGCGCAGTAGAGCAGCGGGCCGCGCAATACGGCGATCCGTCCCCGATCCTCCGTCACGTAGGGGTGCGCCTCGACGTAGCGTACGGGCATCGGCAGGTGCAGGCGAACGGAATCCCCCGCATTCCAGTCGCACCGGACTTCGGCGTAGTCGCCGGGCGCCGGGGCCGCTTCGGCGGGGGCGTCGTTGACGGTCAGGGTCGCCCCTTCCGCCCAGGCGGGAACACGCAGGCGCAGCGCGAAGTCGCCGGGGGTCTGGACGGTGAGCCGGATATCTCCGTTCCACGGGTAGGCGGTCTCGACCGAGAGTTCCACCGTGCGGCCGTCTTCCAGGGTCAAGCGGGCATCCCCGGCGGCGTAGAGGTGAACAAATACCGCATCGTCGGAAACGCCGTAAAAGTAGCCGGGGAGTTGGGCCAGGAGCCGCGCGACGTTCGGCGGGCAGCAGGCGCAGCCGAACCAGGGCTGGCGCCGGTGCGTCCCGTCGTCCTCCAGCGGGTTCTCGTAGAAGTACGCCTGACCGTCCAGCGACACGCCCGGCAGCACGGCGTTATAGAGCGTGTGCTCCAGCAGGTCGGCGTACTTCGCCTCGCCGGTGGCGAGGAGCAGCCGGTGGTTCCACATCACCGACCCGATGGCGGCGCAGGTCTCGGCGTATGCCCGCTCGTTCGGCAGTTCGTAGTCCTTGCCGAACGCCTCGCCCTCGTAGCGGGCACCCAGGCCGCCGCTGACATACATGCGGCGGCCCGTCATGTTGTCCCACTGCCGCCGCATGGCGTCCAGCAGGGCCGCCTCGCCCGTCTCCAGGTACACGTCCGCCGCGCCGCAGGCCAGGTACATCATCCGCACCGCATGGCCGATGACTTCCTTCAACTCGCGGTAAGGCTCGCGGTCCTGGTGGTAGGCGCTTCCGGGGTTCGCGGGGTACAGGGCGCTCGGGGTGCGTCCCCGCAGGTCGATGAAGCGCTGTGCCTGCTCCAGATAGCGGCGCTCGCCGGTCGCGCGATACAGTTCGACCAGCGCCAGCTCGACCTCTTCGTGTCCGCAGGAGCCGTCCCGCCCCTCCGGGCCGAACATCGCAACGATGTGGTCCGCGAAGCGGCGCGCGACGTTCAGCATCTGCTCGGCGCCCGTGGCGCGGTAGTGCGCGAGCGCCCCCTGGAAGAAGTGCCCCGCGCAGTACAGTTCGTGCTGGTCGCGCAGGTTAGTCCAGCGCTGATCGGCGCGCTCCACCGCGTAGAACGTGTTCAGGTAGCCGTCCGGTCGCTGCGCGGCCTCCACCTCATCCGCCGCCGTCTGGACCATCTCCGCCAGTGCAGGGTCGTCCCCCTCCGCCAGCGCAGACGCGGCGGCCTCCAGCCACTTATACACATCCGAGTCGTTGAACGGGAACTGCCCCACGAACTTCTCGACGGCCTTGCGCCCGGAAACGCGCCGGAAGTTGTCCAGTCGGCCCGTCTCCTCGATGTGCCGAAACTGCGACGGCAGCGTGGCGGTCCGGTTCACCTCGCGGCGCGGCTGCCAGAACGTATCGCGCAAGGTAACGTCCGTAATCGCAACCGGCCGCAGACGCGCGTGCGGGCTACGCGAGGTATCTACGACGAACGCCCGGGGCGGGGCGGCAGGCATGGCATGTTTCTCCTGGTCAGTGATGTCGCGAATAGTCGGCTTCTTTGCTGAGCAACGGTATTAAGGTCAATGGTGCAGGCGTAGTCGCTTTGTACCCGCCTCCTTATTATGCGTCCTGGCGCTACCGAAGACGCCATCCGCCTCCTAGTTCTGAAAGTCACGGACGGTCGCTTTGCGGCGCCAGCGGTCGTTTTCTCAAGAGTGCATTCGTACTCATGACCTGCTTTTCGTGAGCATTCTTATTTACTTCGGAAGAGATGCCAGTTTTGCGCGACGATCCGCGTATTCGGATGGTTCTCGCCGAGGCTGCGTATCAAGATCTCCAGCGCCTGCTTGTAGAGCGGCTCGGCCTCCTCGTAGCGTCCCTGGCTGTCGTACAACGCTGCCAGGTTGTTGAGGCTGATGGCGATATCGGAGTGCCCCTCGGGCAGGGCGGCCTGGCGCATCTCCAGCGCCTGCTTGTAGAGCGGCTCGGCCTCCTCGTAGCGTCCCTGGCTCCGGTACAACTCTGCCAGGTTGTTGAAGTCAATTGCTAGATTGGGGTGGTTGGGGGGCAGAGATTTCTGGTCTATCTCCAGCGCCTGCTTGTAGAGCGGCTCGGCCTCCTCGTAGCGTCCCTGGCTCTTGTACAACGCTGCCAGGTTGTTGAGGCTAGCGGCGATATCGGGGTGCCCCTCGGGCAGGGCGGCCTGGCGCATCTCCAGCGCCTGCTTGTAGAGCGGCTCGGCCTCGGCATACTCTCCTAGCGAATGGTGCGCCAGGGCCAATTGATTTAGAACGCTTGCCTCGTCTACGGGATTCCGCTCATCCTCCGGCAACGCTCGAATTTCAGACAGCAGGTGCTTCATCTCAGCAATGCGCGCATCCCGCTCTGTTTGGGCCATTCCCAGTATCCTGGACTGCCCAATAGTCAGGAATGCTTCCGTCATTTCCCGGCGCTCTTCAGGAGTAAGCGTAAAGGTATAGACGCCGCTTCGCACCGATATAAAATCTGGCGCGGCCTGCAAGATGGCGGTCATTACAAAAGCAGGCACCCATAGGACGAGGGGACGCGGCAACAGAGCGAAGAGGTTATTCCGGGTCGCGTTGAGATTGAGCAGGAGAGGATGGGAGCGCGGCTCGGCTGAACCGGAGATACTGTTTTCTAACCCGTACACAAAGACCACATCTGAGAGCGGGTCAGTCAGTTGCTCCTCCAGCAGATGCAAGAGGTTCGGAGTGCCCTTCGGGACAGCGACCCGCTGCACGGTCTTCCCGGCTAGACGCGCCTCGATCTCGTCCATCAGTTGCGGGCGAACACGCGACGGTTCGGAGACGACAAAGTAAAGCGCGAACCCTTCCACCATCCGGAGGGCGTTTGTCAGCAGTTGCTTCTGCTCTTCCGGGTCGGGCGGCAGGTCAAACGGGGAAGCCTCCACCCGCGCCGCATTCGCCATCCTTACGCCTCCGTTGGCACCTGCTGCAGTGCTTTTACCGCGGTAGTAAAACCGCGCTGGACGCGCAGGATCGGGTTGACGGCGTACCAGGGTGCAACATCTGCCAGGGGGTTGCCTGCGTCGTCGCCGTTGATGTACTCCATCACGCAGAGGTTTTCAAGCAGGCGGCGCTGCGCCGGCGAGTTGTTCTCCCACTCCTGGTTTTCCGAGAGTTCGAGCATTGCCAGCAGTTCCCAATCCTCTCGTGCCAGGGACGGAACGAGCACCTGCACCGTCTGCGCCATCGCCCGCTGAACGTGGATGCGCTGGATCGGCAGTTTGCCGTTCGCGAAGTTCGTGGCCTCGCGGGCGTACATCATCAGGTTACGAACGTGCCCGGCCGAATACTCGATCAGGAAGTCGAGCGCGTCCGGTGCAAAAACGTTCGCTAGAGAGGTTCCGGGTGGCACTCGCTTGTTTAGAAGTTCAGTCAGCTTATCTCTCCCCTTCTCGAACGGACGATGATCCGGACCGCGATGCTCTGTCTTCACCATCGGCAGGATGAAGGGTTCTTTGCGGTACATCTGCGCCAGAACGCCGCCTTCGCTGCGTACCAGAGCCAGCGGCACGGTAAAGACGATGTGGGCGTCGAGCGCAGTAAATTGGGCTGCCCCTTCCACAAAGAGGGCACGCTGCGACGGAAACCCCTGAGCGTTATCCGCCAGACGTTCAATCTTCTCCAGGTTATCCAGAATCAGAACGAAGTCGGTGTACGTCTCGCCGTTATCTTGCAGCAGCGCCTTTTTGAGCGCCGTACGTGCCTCAACAAACGCGAGATTGATCTCATCTAAGAGAGTCCTCGTCTGCGGGAGGAGCTTTTCACGGACCTGCCTGCGGGCAGCCGGGTCGGTACGCATCCGCTGTACTTTCGCCTTGCCCCATCCCAAGGACACCTCGCCCTCGTTGATCTCCGCGTCACTCAGGAGGTAGCCCTTTACCTCGTCCCAGCGCTTTCTGAGGTACGAGTCAGACAGCGTAATGCCTACCTGCTTTCGCAACGCATCAGCCAGTTCGGCGACGATGGCGAGGAGGATATCGGTCGTCGTCACATCGTACTCGTCCAGGTACTCGGACATGTTGACGATGACAGGGAAGAAGCGCTTCTGCCCCGGCAGCGGAGCGTGGTGGCTCATCTTGTCCGCAAGGTGCTGTAATTCCGACGACTTGCCGCACCCGATGTGCCCGGTGAACAGCGCCTTGAGGCGTCCGTTTGTCTGCGACAGTTCATTGCAGAACTTCTGGGCGAATACCGCCCCGCCGCGAACGTCCGCACAGTCTACGTAGAACCGCGCGTTGGCGGGCTTTGCAGGGTCGCAGTTGTTGTACAATGCGGCCAGAATTTCGGAATCCGTCAATGGCATTCGTCGGCCTCACAGTCGCTCAGAGGTGCGTGCCCCGAGTATATCACTCCCCCGAAACCGGCCGGTTCTTGACATACTTGTCGGCCCATTCGAACATCTCGGCGAGGACGTGCAGGACGGACTCGCGCGCCTGGTAGCCGTGGCTCTCGTAGGGCAGCAGGACCAGGCGGGCGGTGGCGCCGTTCGCCTGGAGCGCCTGGAAGAAGCGCTCGGACTGCACGGTGTAGGTGCCCGGGTTGTTGTCTGCCTGCCCGTGGATGAGCAGAATCGGCTTCTTGATCTGGTTGGCGTAGGTGAAGGGCGAGACGTTGTGGTAGATGTCGCGCGCCTCCCAGTAGGAGCGCCGCTCAGACTGGAAGCCGAAGGGGGTCAGAGTGCGGTTGTACGCCCCGGAGCGGGCGATGCCGGCCGCGAACAGATCCGAGTGGGCCAGGAGGTTCGCGGTCATAAACGCGCCGTAGGAGTGGCCGGAGACGAGGACGCGGTTCCGGTCGATGATGCCGCGCGCGTCCAGAACGTCGATGGCGGCCTTCGCCGCGCCGACAATCTGCTCCACGAACGTGTCGTTCATGGTCTCCGGGTCCCCGACCACGGGCATGGTAGCGTCGTAGAGCACAGCATAGCCCTGTGTCACAAACCAGAGCGGGGATGTGCCCGCCAGGCGGGTGAAGGTCTTGACGGAGCCGCGCACCTGCCCTGCCGTGCTGGCATCGCTGTACTCCAGGGGGTAGGCCCAGATGACCAGCGGCAGCTTCTCGCCGGACGCCGGGTCGTAGCCCGGCGGCAGGTAGAGCGTACCTGAGAGCGGGACGCCATCCGCCTCGCGCGTATAGGTAATGAGCTCTTTCGTCAGTCCCGTGATCTGCGGGTGCGGGTCCGGGAAGTTGGTAAGCGCGGTGCGCTGCCTGGTCGTGAGGTCGTGCCGGTAGAAGTTACCCGGCTGTTTGGTGTCCTGGTAGGTGGTCAGGATGATGTCCCGGCGGTCGGCGTAGGGGAAGGCGAGGAACGTCTCATAGCCCTCGTCACCGCAACGGAACAGCCGCTCCGTCTCGCCCGTCCGCAGGTTCCTCCGGTCCAGGAACGGCCGGTCCCCCTCCGGCGTTGCGCCGCGCCCCGAGAAGTAAACGAAGTCGCCGTCCTGGAGCATCACGCGCTCGCCGTCCGGCTTGACCGTGTAGACGGGAGAGCCGGGATCGTTGTAGGCGTCGTTCACGGACAGGTCAAACAGCGTCCGCTTCGAGACATCCGGGTCCTTCAGGTCGATGAAGTACGTGGTATGCCAGCGGCGGTCCCGGTCGTACTCCGCAAGGAGCACTTCATCCTCACGGTCCGTCCAGTCCCAACCCGCGTAGCGGTGCTGCAGACGCAGCACCTCGCGAGGCTCCGCGTCGAACGGTGCGCTCAGGGTCATGATACGGTCGCGGTGCGGCACCTTCGCTATGGGGTCGCCGTTGTCCAGCGCCTCCGCCCAGAGCAGCGTTGCGGGCTTCTTCGCCTGCCACAGCACGGCGCGCGGCCCCGTGGGAACCCCCTGGCGCGGCACTTCGTCCGAAACCGGCAGGTCAGCAACCGTGTACACGGCCCGTCCGGTCGCCATCTCCCACACCTCGACGGTGCGCGCAAAGTAGAAGTACGGCACCCGGTAGGAGAAGGGGCGCTTCAGCCGACTGACCAGCAGGTAGTTCTCATCGGGCGAGAGCGCGGCCCCGAGGAACAGATCGGGCTTGCCGAGCGGCGTCACTTTCCCCGTCACGATGTCCACCTGCGCAAGCTGCGTGGTGGCGTAGTGCTCGAACAGGCGCGCATCGAACGGGTTCTGGAGGAGGTCCTGGTAGGTGGCGGCCTGGGTAAACTTACCGGCCGTCTCCTCGATCACCGGCCCGCCCGGGACGTTCGGGCGGCGCGGCGCAGGGCCCCGGTCCGGCGGGACCGTGACGGCCATCAGGGTCGTGCTGTCATCGCGCCACAGGTACGGTCCGGCCAGAATGTCCGTGACGTGTACTCCCGAAAGAGGGCGACAGGAGGCCGACGCGGCGTCCGCGACCCAGAGTTCCACCCCGAGCTCGGTATCCCGGGTAAAGGCGAACCGGGAGCTGTCGATCGCCCAGCTGATCGAGCCGATGCGGGAGCCCTCCGGCAGTCCCTGGAGCGGCCGGCGGGAGCCATCCTCGACATCCAGCAGGGTGATGCCCGTGTACTGCGATGTCCGCCGCGTCGCCTGGTACTGCCCGTCGATTCGAATGCCCGCCAGCCGCTCGAACGGCCGGGACAGGAACGCAATCGAGGGGTACGGCTCATAGTCGGCGAGCAGCAGCGTCTTCCGGTCCGGTGACAGAATGCCGGACGGCGTCGGCTTCGCGTCCAGAATCGTCACAATGTCGGAAGGAGGCAGTTTGTACCCGGAGGACTCGGCGGCGGTGTCGGTGGTGTCGGTCGGAGCAGGCGCACCCGCGACATCGGCGGGCGCGAAGCGGCGGCGAAGATGCGTCATGCGGTAAGAAACCCCCGCTTGGATTATACCCGCGCCGTCCTGCTACGACTTGCCGCAGCAGGACGGGCTCTCGTCGGCCGCAGGCCGCGCCGGGGTGGAAGCGGCGGCGGCGACCGCACCCGGGCTTTCTGTCCGACCGGACAGGCGGAACGTGCCGTAGTTCGCATTCACTCCCGAGGCGTTAATCTTCCCCGCCCGGCCCGGGTCCGCGAGTGTCAGCGAGGAAGCCTTGCCCTTGATCGCGCGCTCAATCGGCCAGGTCGTGTTGTTCTCGACCACAATCGGACGTCTGCCGTCCCGGCCCATCAGGATGCGGGCCGTAAAGCCTCCATAGGCGCCCAGCTTCAGGCTCAGATTCCGGTCGTTCGCCTCATGCGTGATGGGCACCGGCACAAACGGCCGCGCGCCCCCGACCGGCCCGCCCTTCGCAAAGATGGCGCGGCCGATCTTCTCCAGCAGGGCGCGCTGCTCCGGCGATGCGCGCTCGTCCACGAAGCCCACCACGCCATCCGGGCCATCCGCCCCACCGAACCCGAGTCCGGACAGGTCTGTGCCGTCCCAGTGTGCCTTCTCCAGGCGGTAGGCGAAGATCGCGTGGCAGAAGTGGTTGGGCGACGGCCCCTGCCCGAAGTTGCAGGTACACGGAACCGCGCAGGTGCAGGACTCCAGGAGCGTGCCCTCTGCCTGCCACGTCCCTTTCCCGGCCTCGGGGGTCCCCTGTGAAGACACGTAGGCGGGCGCCCCGGCCAGGGCGGTCAGGGTCAGGACCAGGGCGGGAAGCGCCCGGCGACGGAACGAGAGGTGCAGCATCGGCGTCCCTTTCGCGGGCCCGTGGCCCGTTTGCAGCGCGACAGCGCGCGGGTAACGTATGCGCGTATGGCAACCGGGCTGGAGATTGTGGATAAGTCCGACGGGGCGGAGGCTGCCGCCTCCGAAGCGCCCGCGCGCGTCGTCCTTTCCAACTACCCCCGCATCATTCTGTTCGGCGTCGGGGCGTACCTCTTCCTGCTCTTCTTTGATGCAATCGCGAAGGCGCTTCTGCTGTTCCTGTTCGCGTTCCTGATGGCGATCGCTTTGAACGCGCCCGTGCGCCGCCTGGAAGCCCGGGGCGTATCACGCACCGTGTCCGTCTTCGGGGTCCTGGTCCTCCTCGCCGGTGTCCTGGTCCTGCTGGGTCGACTGGTAGGCCCGCCGCTCGTGCGGGAGGCGGAGGCGATGGCGGCGAACGCTCCCGAGTTCTTCGAGAGCCTGCGCCGGCAGGCGGACCGGTGGACCGCCCAGGTGCCCGCGCTTGGCCGCTACCTGGACGGGGATGCGCTGAAGACGGAACAGCTTCTGGAGCGGGCGACCGGCCTTCTGCCCCGCATCGGTCGCTACACCCTGGGGGTTTTCGGGGGGATAGCGACCACTCTCTTCGCGCTGGTGACCGCGCTGTACACGCTCGCCAACCCGCGCCCGCTGGTGCGCGGCCTCCTGACGGCCGTCCCGCCCGCCTACCGGGAGACCTCGCGCCGAGCTCTGGCGCGCATCGTCGCTCAGTTAGAGGCGTGGGCGGTCAGTACCCTGGTCCTGATGCTGATCGTCGGCGTCCTGACGGGCATCGGGCTGGCGTTCCTCCGCGTGCCGAACGCTCTGCTGTTTGCCGTGCTCGCCGGGCTGGGCGAGGCGATCCCGACCATCGGGCCCATCCTTACGGCCGTGCCCCCGATGCTCGTGGCGCTCGCGCACGAGCCGACCAAGGCGCTCTGGGTGGCGGGGCTGTTCCTGGTGATCCAGCAGGTCGAGAACAACGTGCTGGTGCCGTGGATTATGTCCCGCAACCTGAACCTGCACCCGGTCTCGATCCTGTTCTTCGTCCTGTCGCTCGGCGCGGTCCTGGGCATCGTCGGCGCGCTACTGGCCGTACCCGTGGCGATCATCGTCAAGGTGCTCTTCGACGAGTTCTACGCCAAGCGGAGGCCGCCGGACCCGAGTGCGCTTGAGGGCAGCGTGGAGTCGGTAATCCACGGGGGAGACATCCCGCGCCCGGCGCCCGCCCCCACCCCGAAGAAGACGCGGAAGGGGGGCTAGACCGGCGCTTCGGCTCCCAGCGTGGTGGGGCCGGTGGGCTCCGCGAACGGAACGCCGGCTTTCGCGCAGATCGCCCGCACGACCGCAAGGGACTCCGGCGCGCCTGGCACCGTCTCAGTGGTCTCCGGCAGCGACCATGCGAGCCGCTTGGCTGCAAGAACCCTGCTCACCGCCTCGTCGATGCGCGCGGCAGGCAGTTCCCCGGAGCGCGCGGCCTCCAGCAGCGCCGCGTGCGCCGCGCGCTGACGCTCCGCGGTGTGGCAGACCAGCAGGACATCCGCCCCGGCCTTTGCCGCCATCACCGCGGCCCGCGGCGTCCCCCATTTGGTCGAGACGGCCTTCATCTCCAGACAGTCCGTCACTATCAGGCCGGTGAAACCCAGCCGCTCCCGCAGAATTCCGGTGAGGATGGGGGGGCTGAGCGTGGCGGGTACCTCCGGGTCCACCGCGGGGAAGACGATGTGGGCGGTCATGACGCTGGGCACGCCGGCGGCGATGGCCGCGCGGAATGGCACCAGTTCCCGCGCCTCCATGGCGTCCAGGTCGAACGGCAGCGACGGCAAGGCGAGGTGCGAATCAAGGTGCGTGTCACCGTGCCCCGGGAAGTGCTTGACGCAGGCGAGGACGCCGCCCTCCCGGTAGCCCTCCACCTGCGCGGCGACCATGCGCGCGGTCGCCTCCGGCGTGTCAGCGAAGGCGCGCTCTCCAATCACCGGGTTGAGCGGGTTGGAGTTGATATCCGCGACTGGTGCGAAGTTCCAGTTGACGCCCGCCTGCCGCAACTCCGCCCCGGTGATGCGCGCGGCCGCGCGCGCCAGGTCCGTGTCCCCTGCCCGCCCGACAACGCCCGCGGCAGGCATCGGCGTGAACGGCGTCCCAAAGCGGGCCACACGCCCGCCCTCCTGGTCGGTGGGCAGAAGGAGGGGGATCGCCGCCAGCCCGTTCAACTCCTCCGTCATGGCGCGCACAGCCGGGATGTTGACCGGGGGCATCGGATCGGTCTGCGCCTGGACGTTGCGCCCCATGACGATCATGGAGCCCGCTTTGAGGTCGCGGACGCAGGCGATGGCCTGGGCGTTCACATTTTCGAGGGAGTCGGGGCCGCCCCATCCGAAGCAGAGCATCTGCCCGATCTTCTCTTCCAGGGTCAGGTCGTTAACGTTGGGGATGGTTTGCATAGAGGTTACTGGGAAACTGGGTGTCTCTCCATGCCCGCCGTGGGTTGAAACCCCGGCTTCCGTGATTCAAGC
>CALEKU010000149.1 GCA_937902745.1 uncultured Armatimonadota bacterium | reverse complement strand
GCGTTCTCGGGGTTGGCTCCGTCTGCTTTCTTGCCTGCATTGGGGGGCTCCTTCCTGTTTCAATCCTCACCGGCCCCGAAGGGCCGGTGCTACCTGCCAGGCTCCGCATGTAGGCCACGTGGTCCGCGTGTTTCAATCCTCACCGGCCCCGAAGGGCCGGTGCTACGGGCACACTCGCCGTTGCCGTAGTAGCTGACGACGTTTCAATCCTCACCGGCCCCGAAGGGCCGGTGCTACTCGTCCGCCTTGATGGCGGACACGTAGCGCGTACTGTTTCAATCCTCACCGGCCCCGAAGGGCCGGTGCTACAGCCAGGACATCGGCGCCCCGTTCCAGTTCTTCGTGTTTCAATCCTCACCGGCCCCGAAGGGCCGGTGCTACGTCAGGCGTGTCGGTGATCGCCCCGATGCCGCGCAGGTTTCAATCCTCACCGGCCCCGAAGGGCCGGTGCTACGCGAGCGCGCAGGGTGCCGTCGTCCGACACCAGGGAGTTTCAATCCTCACCGGCCCCGAAGGGCCGGTGCTACGCAGGCCATGCGCGCTGTCGCGGAGGAGCTGTAATGGTTTCAATCCTCACCGGCCCCGAAGGGCCGGTGCTACCCGAAATACTTCCTGGTGGAGAACGTCGCGTCCATGTTTCAATCCTCACCGGCCCCGAAGGGCCGGTGCTACCGCAAGAACCGTTCCCGTCTAATCGGTTGCACGGGCGTTTCAATCCTCACCGGCCCCGAAGGGCCGGTGCTACGCAGAGCATAGCGTAGCGAAGAGCAGCAGCTTAGCCGTTTCAATCCTCACCGGCCCCGAAGGGCCGGTGCTACCGGTACAGCAGCGGCGCGTCCTCCGCGTCGCCGTCGTTTCAATCCTCACCGGCCCCGAAGGGCCGGTGCTACCCATAGGGTGCTGTGGCGGCGGGCCGAACCGGTAGAGGTTTCAATCCTCACCGGCCCCGAAGGGCCGGTGCTACGACTACCTGCGGACGCCCGACAGCGCCCCGCACGTGTTTCAATCCTCACCGGCCCCGAAGGGCCGGTGCTACGAGCGTCGAGCGGAAGATCAACCTCGCGAACCGGGTTTCAATCCTCACCGGCCCCGAAGGGCCGGTGCTACGGTCACAACGGCCAATTTGCTGCCCGCGCTTCCATGGTTTCAATCCTCACCGGCCCCGAAGGGCCGGTGCTACCTCCTGGTGTCACGCCTGTACGACTCGTGCAAGGAGTTTCAATCCTCACCGGCCCCGAAGGGCCGGTGCTACGACCGGACCGGATCAACCGTGCCGGACCCGAGAGGTTTCAATCCTCACCGGCCCCGAAGGGCCGGTGCTACGGATGGCGTAGACCGTCTGCGCCGTCCCGATCGTGTTTCAATCCTCACCGGCCCCGAAGGGCCGGTGCTACACTATACTGTTCTGATCGTGCCCTGCGGCACCGAGGAGTTTCAATCCTCACCGGCCCCGAAGGGCCGGTGCTACTCGGGCTCCCCGGACTGCGCCGTGGCGTTCGTCCAGTTTCAATCCTCACCGGCCCCGAAGGGCCGGTGCTACCGGACAGGGAGCGCCGCCCCCGCTCCGCCTGGTTCTGTTTCAATCCTCACCGGCCCCGAAGGGCCGGTGCTACTGGTGACGGCCAGGCCGCCCAGGGCGGAGGGAAACGGTTTCAATCCTCACCGGCCCCGAAGGGCCGGTGCTACACGTCCACCACGGCCTCCGCCTGCCGGTCAGAGTTTCAATCCTCACCGGCCCCGAAGGGCCGGTGCTACTCGTCTGGCTCATCCTCTCCGGCCGCGGCTTCGGGTTTCAATCCTCACCGGCCCCGAAGGGCCGGTGCTACCACCACGACCGGGTATCTCTGCCGGTGGGTGTGCCTGTTTCAATCCTCACCGGCCCCGAAGGGCCGGTGCTACGGGCAGGGCTCCCGGCCCGTGTCCGTGACCGTGGAAGAGGTTTCAATCCTCACCGGCCCCGAAGGGCCGGTGCTACAGGGTCAGGCCGACGGACAGGTGGCGCCCTCGGGCGCTGTTTCAATCCTCACCGGCCCCGAAGGGCCGGTGCTACCCGCCCTCCTATGCCCCGGCTGCGCCCGCGACCTCCAGTTTCAATCCTCACCGGCCCCGAAGGGCCGGTGCTACTAGGCGGTCGGGGCTTCGGCGAGGGTCACGTCATCGTTTCAATCCTCACCGGCCCCGAAGGGCCGGTGCTACGTGGCAGGAGGACGGCGAGTACGCGGACTTCCTCCTGTTTCAATCCTCACCGGCCCCGAAGGGCCGGTGCTACACGGCCGAGGTAACCGCCGCCGTGCGCGTATCCAGTTTCAATCCTCACCGGCCCCGAAGGGCCGGTGCTACGGTCGATTTTCTCTCTATGGGGAGAGCGACCAGGACCATTGTAACACCGGTGTCGCGTTTGGAGACGCGCAGTTTTCAGAGTAACCCATCCGCGAACCGTAGAGGTCAAAGACAAGCACCAGGGGTTCGCGCTCTGCTTGTCCACGACAGAATTTTTATGTCTTCCTCCTATCCATGTGCCCGTTAGCCATAATGACGCAAGGAAGCAGGCACAGGAAGGTGGGAGATCCGAATGAAGAGAGAAGGAAGAGGAGACGCCTCGAAGGCGGGCCGCAGAGCGGCGTCGCGGCCGAAGCGTGAGGCGCGGCTACAGTGGCTGGATCGGGAGATTCGCGCGGGGAACTGCCCGAACGCCCACAGTATGGCTACCGAACTCGGCATCGCGCCGCGCACCGCCTGGAAGGACTTCCGGCACCTGCGCGACGAATTGGGCGCGCCGGTGGAGTTCGATGAGCAGTGCGGCGGGTGGCGCTACGCCGACGAGTTTGCCGCGCTTCCGCTTCTGTACCTGACCCGGTCGGAAGCGGTGGCGCTGCGACACGCGCTGACGGTGGCGCGGGCGTACCTGACCGATGCGGAGGTCGCACCGCTCGGGCGAGTGCTGGAGCGGCTGGCGTGCCACGTTCCCCAGGTTCTTCCGTCGCCCCGCGAGTCGGCGGGCGGGGCGCTGCGCCCGCTGCACCCGGCGACGACGGCGGGCGGCACGGAGATAGCGAATCTTCTGGACGCCTGCACGCACGCCATTGAGCGGCGTCACAAACTCCGTTTTCTGTATTACGGGGCGCACCGGGACCAGGAAACGGAGCGGGTGGTGCGGCCGTACCACCTGCACAACGACCGCGGGGAGTGGTACCTGATCGCTCACTGCGAATTGCGCGAGGATGTGCGGACGTTTCTGCTGGGGCGGGTGCGGGAGTGGCGCTGGGCGGGCGAAGAGGCAGCGTATCAGATTCCGGCCGACTTCGACGCGGAGGCGCTGATCGGGCGCGGTTTCCACCTGATGCACGGCGGGGGCGACCCGGTGGAGGTGGTGCTGCGGTTCTCGCCGCGGCAGGCGCGCTGGATGCGAGAGCGGCGCTATCACCCAACCCAGCGCACGGAGGATTTGCCAGACGGGGGACTGCTCCTGCGCCTGACGGTGACGGGACTGGAGGATGTGCGCCGGTGGGCGCTGTCGTTTGGGGCGGAGGTGGAGGTGCTGGCGCCGCCGACCCTGCGGGAGCGTCTGGCGGCGGAGGGGCGGCGGCTCGGCGCCCTGTACGCGGCGGACGCCCCGGATTTTTCGGTTTTTTCCGCGCCGGGGCCGTCACTGCCCGAATAGGGCAGTGGCGTGCGTTATGCTCACTTTCAAAGAGGGAAGGGGATCACTGTATATGTCGCAGACTTCTGCGGACGACGCGGCGCCGAAGCCACCGGCGGGGCTGCCGTACTTTGTGGCGCACACGCCTTCGAAGGCGCGCCCCGATCACTGGCATCCGCTCCAGGAGCACGCGCTGTGTGTGGCAGAGATGGCCGAACGGTTCGCCAGGGAGGCTTTCGGCGAGGATCTTGCCACATGGGGGCGCTACCTCGGGCTGATCCACGACCTGGGAAAGTTCAGCGACGAGTTTCAGAACTACCTTGCGGCGTGTTATGAGGCCGAACGGCGCGGCACGTCCCCGCCGCCGGCGGGCTCCGCGCCGCACAAGCAGGCGGGGGCGAAGGCGGCACGGCAGGCACTGGGAGAGTTAGGTGTCTACCTGGCGTTACCCCTGCACGGCCATCACGGGGGCATGCTGTCGCCTGAAACGACCCAGGGCAAGGTGGACGAGCGCGTGACCGAGGAGGCGGTGGCCGCGCTGCGTGCCCGCGCCCGCTCGGTACACCCCCTGCTGGACCCGGTCTCGCCCGATCCGCAGGCGCTGATCAACGCGCCCTTTGCGCAGGATGTGGAAGGGATGGAAGTCTTCCTGCGCTTGCTTTACTCCTGCCTCGTGGATGCTGATGGGCTGGATACCGAGGCGCACAAAGACCCGGCTACCTCGGCGTTGCGGTCCGCGGCTCCCGATGTCCCACTCGCGGCGCTGCGCGATACGCTGCGGAAGCGTCAGGAGGACGATTTCGCCAACGCGGATGACACAGCAGTCAACCGGGTGCGGCGCGCTGTGTACGCTGACTGCCAGCGGGCGGCGGATCTGCCACCGGGCGTGTTCACACTCACGGTACCGACCGGGGGCGGGAAGACGCGATCTTCCCTGGCGTTTGCACTGGAACACGCGGTCCGGCATTGCCAGCAACGGGTGATCTACGCGATTCCGTACACGAGCATCATCGACCAGACGACAGAGGTATTCCGCAAGGTATTCAAGGATTTGCCGGCCGTGGTGCTGGAGCATCACTCGGCAGTAGACCCGCCGGTGAAGGGAGATGACGAGGGCGAGGAGGAGGAGCGGTGGCGGCGTCTGGCGGCGGAAAACTGGAGCGCGCCGCTTATCGTGACCACGACGGTACAGCTTTTCGAGTCGTTGTTCTCGAACCGCCCCGCCGCCTGCCGGAAACTGCACCACATTGCCCGGAGTGTGATCGTGCTGGATGAAGTGCAGACGCTTCCCACAACGCTGCTGCAGCCTATCCTCGCCATGCTGCGCACCCTGGTGCAGTACTTCGGCGTGACGGTCGTCCTCTGCACGGCGACACAGCCCGCTTTGACGGGGCGCTCGGGCCTCCTGGAGGGGTTTGAGAGGGTCACTCCCATCGTGCCCGACCCGGCGCCGCACTTTGCCGCCCTGCGGCGAGTCTCCTGGCGCGTAGAGACCGAACCGTGGGACTGGCCGCGCGTGGCGGAGGAGATGCGCCGCCTCGGACCGTCCGCGCTGTGCGTGGTGAACACGCGCCGTCAGGCGCTGGACCTTCTGGAGGCGCTGGACCCGGAGGGCACAGACCCTTCCGTCCTGCACCTTTCCACATTGCTCTGCGGCTGGCACCGCCGGCAGGTGCTGAAGGTGGTCCGGGAGCGTCTGAAGAAGGGCGACCCGATTCTCCTGGCAAGCACTCAGGTCATTGAAGCGGGAATCGACCTAAATGCACCAGCAGTATTGCGGGCAATCGGTCCTCTGGACCGGGTAATACAGGCCGCCGGGCGCTGCAACCGCGAAGGACTGCGGCCGTGGCAAGAGTCCCCTATGGTGGTCTTCACTCCGGCGGAGGCTGCGTCTCCTCGTGGTATCTACAAGATGGCTCTCGATTACACGCACAACCTCCTCGCCGCGGCAGCGGCGCGCGGAGAAGAGATTCCCTTTGATGATCCGGAGTTCGTCACCGCGTACTTCGCCCGCCTCTTCACAGACATTCAGGGGGAGGTGGATCAACCGAGGGTTCAGCCGGACCGCCACATGCTGCGCTATCCGGAGGTCGCGCAAAAGGTGCGCCTTATCAGAGAGGACACGGTCAGCGTGCTGGTGATGAACTGTCCGGGAGCGGAGGAGGAAGCAGCGGACATCCTCGCGACAGCGGAGCGCATCGGCGGCATGACCCGTCGCCTGTGGCGACGAGCGCAGCCTCTGTCCGTAAATCTGTACCGCACGGACATTGAAAAGGACCGTGCCCCTGTACAGTACTACTTCGTTCGCGACGACAAGCCGGGCCTCGTGGTCTGGCGCGGCACCTACGATGCTCGTCTCGGCATCCCCCTCCACCGCGACCCGGGCGACGGTGTGGTCTACGCCCCTAAATATTTGATTCAGTGATTTGTAAAGGCTATTACTATGAACTTGACAAACGGCAGCTTCAGTGTCATAGTATTGGTATGCCGCTCTTGGCAATAGCATCTACCCTGGCATATTCAGGGTGGGTGGGAGTTTAAACAGAGTCATAGCTTCTACCTGAGGAATGACAAAAATGACAAAGGCGGGTGCAGCGCCAACTGCAACCCGCCTTGCCAAGAGCTAACTTACCGCCTTAGGGGCGTCAGTCTTACTCTGATCAGCACCATCATTGTATCATCTGACGTCCCCAACGACCTCTGGACAGAAGGGAGATGCGCAGCAATGCATCGCTCTGTTTCGTCGCTGGGGCACGATGCCCTTGTAGAATGTACCGTTGCTGAGATGCAGCGGCAGGGCATGACCCATATCCGCGCCGATCATATCGCCGGCTTCCTTCAGCCGGAAATCATCGGCAACTTTATCCCCGACGCTACGGCACGCTTTAACGGGAGTCTCTGCATCGCTGAATGTGAATCTGCCGCAGGATTCACCCAGGCCCATACAGCGGCGCAGTGGCGTGCCTTCCACAATCACATCTCGCACGTAGGCGGCTGGTTCATCGTCGTTGCCGCGAAGACTGATGAAGCCGCGGCGCGTACCCTTCTCCAGCAAACTATTGGCAGTGCTCAGAACATCCTGTTCTGGACGTTCTGAAGCAGACTGCGGCGGCGGACAACCTTTGTCCGCCGCCGCCATACCCCTTGATTCCCTTAACAAGTTCTATTTAAAAGGAGAGCAGCAATGATGAATGCCCCTCCCTTAGAGGTTAAGGTATGGGCACCTATGGCGGCATTTGTGCGTCCCGAACATCGCGTCGAACGGGTGTCGTACCCGCTGCCGACGCCATCGGCGGCGCGCGGAGTGCTGGAGGCGATCTTCTGGAAGCCGGAGTTCGAGTACCGGATTCGCGATATCGCCGTTCTCAAGCCTATTCGCTACGTCGGATTCCTGCGTAACGAGGTCAACGTCAAGGCGAGCGGCGAGCGCCAGAATATCTCGATCACGGACGAACGCTCGCAGCGGCACACGCTGGCCCTGCGCGATGTGGCCTACATTATCCGCGCCGATGTGGCGGTGAGGCCGGGAGTGGAGCACGATCCGGCCAAGTACCGCGACCAGTTCCGGCGCCGTGTGGCGCGCGGGCAATACTACCATCACCCTTATCTTGGATGCCGCGAGTTCGCGTGCGATTTCGGCGAGCCGGACGGCAACGAGCAACCGATCGCGGATTCCCGCGACCTGGGGTTGATGCTCTTCGACCTGGCGTTTGGCAAAGGGGAAAAAGACCCTGCAACGCCGATCTTCTTCCCGGCGCGACTGGAGGCGGGCGTCCTGCACGTCCCAGACAGCCTGTATGCCCAGCGGGAGGGGGTGATGGCGTCGTGATCCTTCAGCAACTCTATGCCGACGCCGACCCGATCCTGAAGCAAACAGGGCGAGGCGCGCTGCCGCCGTCTATGTACAGCCCCAAGCGCGTCCGGTGGATCGTGGAGTTATCAGCTTCAGAAGGCGTTCCCGTGCAGTTTTCGCCGCTTCGGGGAGAGGGCAAGCAGGGGGAGCGGGGCATTGAAAGGCTCGTCCCGGATATGAAACGGTCTTCGGGAGTGCGCCCCTTGCTTCTCGCGGACAAGACCTCTTACGCGGTAGGTGTCCGTATCCCAGACCCTAAAAAGGATGCGGGGCGCGACGAGGCACGGGACCGGGAGCGCACTCGACAGGAGTTCGAGGCGTTCCGGGCGCTGACCCGCGAATGCGCCGAGGCCACCGGGAGCGCAGATGTGGCTGTGGTCGCCCGATTTCTGGAGGCGTGGGACCCGGAGAAGCCACCCGTCCCCCTGCCCCCGGATGTGACCCGGGACGACCTCTTCACGTTTCGCGTGGACGGACGGCTCCCGATAGAGGACCCTGCCGTGCAGCGGTTCTGGGCGGCGCGGGGCCGGGACGCGGGGGAGGACAGCGGTTCCGGGGAAGATATGCAGTGCCTTGTTTCGGGGGTGGTCGGACCGGTCGAGGAGATGATGCCTGTTTCCGTAAAGGGCATCCCCGGCGGGCAGGCGTCCGGTATGCAGATCGTTTCTGCGAACGCGGCGGCATTCGAGTCCTATGGCCTGCGTCGCGCCCGCACTTCGCCCATCTCCCGCGATGCGGGGGAGCGTTTCGGCAAAGCGCTTAACGCCCTGCTCGCTTCGGAATACCACCGATCTCAGCTCGGGGCCGTGACCTATGTATTTTGGGCGCGGTCGGGCATCGTGAAACTCTTCGCCTTCCAACCCGACCCCGATGCCAAGACGGTGCGCGAACTGCTATCGCGCCTGCACACCGGGGAATGGCGCAAGGACCTGCCGGACGAGGCGCGGTTCCACATCTTTGGGCTGTCGGCCAACGCCGCCCGGGTGGTGGTCCGCTCCGCGATAGACACCACCATCGGGTATGTCGCGGCGCGGCAGGAGGAGTGGTTCCGCCGCCTTGACATCCTCGGCTTTGACGGCGCGGATGGAAAGCCGCTTCCCCTGCGCACGCTCGCCGTTTCCCCCTACCGGGAGTTCAAGGACATCGCTCCCGGTGTCGAGGACGCCCTGGTGCGCGCGGCGCTGACCGGCGATCCGCTGCCGCCGTCCCTGCTGACGGCGGTAGTAATGCGCTGCCGCCTCGACGCGGAAAACCGGGTGACCTACCCGCGCGCCGCTCTGATGAAGTACATCGTGACTCAACACCTGCCCCTGGAGAAAGCCAGCACTATGACTACCGAGATCGCGACCTCCGACGCGCTGCCCTTCGAGAAGCGCGCGGAGCGACTTGCCTATCACTGCGGACGGCTCTTCGCCGAACTGGAAGACATCCAGCGCACGGCATTACCCGGGATAAACGCGACGATCAACGACCGGTTTTTCGGCGCGGCCTCCTCGGCCCCGGCCAGCGTTTTCGGCATCCTGCTCGACGGCGTGCAGGATCACCTGGGGAAACTGCGGCGGGAGCGTGGGGCCGTGCATGCCGCGGCGTCGCGGCGTCTGGAAGAGATTATGGCGGAGATAGACGACTTCCCGCGCACGCTGACGCTGCGCGACCAGGCGCTTTTTTCTCTGGGTTACTATCACCACAAGGCCGCCAAGCGCCGGGACATTGCCGAGCGCGCCGCTGCCAAGCGGCAGGCGGGCAATATCACCCCCGACAGCACGGACTCTACTGCCGCGGCAGAGAACGAGAAGTAAAGAGGAGACGACTATGAGCGACCGTTATGAGGTTTGCGGCGACCCGACCCGCCGCCACGACTTTCTGCTGGTCTTCGACGTGACGGACGGCAACCCGAACGGCGATCCGGACGCCGGGAATATGCCGCGTATTGATCCGGAGACGGCTCAGGGACTGGTCACGGACGTTTGCATCAAGCGCAAGGTCCGCGACTTCGTGGGCCTGTACAAGAAGGAGGAGTCTCCCTACCGCATCTACGTCCAGAATACGCAGGCAACCGGCCGCGCGCTGAACGAGGCGCACGCGGAAGCGTACCAGGCGGAGGGCATCAAGTCCACCGGCTCGAAGCAGAAGCGCGACGACGTTCTGAAGGTGCGCGACCGCATGTGCCGTGAGTACTTCGACATTCGAATGTTCGGCGCGGTCATGACCACCGGGGTGAACGCGGGGCAGGTGCGCGGGCCGGTACAGTTAACGTTCGCACGCTCCGTGGACCCCATCGCATCTCTGGAGGTCGCCATCACCCGTGTTGCCATCACGAAGCCGGAAGACGTGACCGTCGTCGCCGGGGAGGATGAGAAGGAGCAGCGCAGTGGTAAGGTGACGGAGATCGGGCGCAAGGCGCTGCTGCCCTACGCCCTGTACATCGCAAAGGGGTTCTTCTCTCCTGCGTTCGCGGAGCAAACGGGGGTAACCCGGGATGACCTGGTGCTGTTCTGGGAGTCGCTGGAGCGGATGTGGGACCAGGATCGTTCGGCGGCGCGGGGCATGCTATCGTGCCGGGGCCTGCACGTCTTCACCCACGAGAACCCTCTGGGTAACGCCGCCTCCCACCGCCTCTTCGAGCCGTTTATCGAGAGCGTTCGGCGCAAGGACGGTGTGGAATCACCGCGTCGCTTTGCAGACTACGTAGTGCCCACGCCGCGCGTTCCGGATTCCATTTCGGGCGTGACACTTACCTCTCTGGTGGAGGGGTAGCGTTTCCTTGATAGTAAGGGGATCACGAGGGCGCGAACCGGAAGTGATGGCGATTGACGAGAGAGGTTCGCGCCTGGTTTTCTCTCTACGGGTGTGCGCTCCCGCCGCGACTCGGGCATCTGCCTGTGTCGCAGGGCGTCCCCGTAGAGTGAAAATTGACCGTAGCACCCGGCCCTCGGGCCGGGTGGGGATTGAAACGTGAGCGTGGGGATCATCTACACCACGCTGGAGAAGTAGCACCCGGCCCTCGGGCCGGGTGGGGATTGAAACTGTCCCTCCCGGCCGGGATGCCGACCCGGGAGGAGTAGCACCCGGCCCTCGGGCCGGGTGGGGATTGAAACGCGAGGTCGAGCACGTCCGCCCCGAGCCCGAGAAGTAGCACCCGGCCCTCGGGCCGGGTGGGGATTGAAACCGCTATTTTAGCTATTTTAGTGTCAGCTTTCTACCTGTAGCACCCGGCCCTCGGGCCGGGTGGGGATTGAAACTTGCTACACGATCAGTTGCGCGCTGGTGGCGCGCTGTAGCACCCGGCCCTCGGGCCGGGTGGGGATTGAAACCCTGCTCGACCAGGTACGCCGCCTGCTGCGCGTACCGTAGCACCCGGCCCTCGGGCCGGGTGGGGATTGAAACACGACCTCCCCGCTCGGGCGGTACAAACGAAACCGCCCGTAGCACCCGGCCCTCGGGCCGGGTGGGGATTGAAACTGGGAGTGCCCGGGGGCGATGCGAACACTGGCGGGCGTAGCACCCGGCCCTCGGGCCGGGTGGGGATTGAAACTGGAGGAGCAGGAGCGGAGCATTGAGCGCTGCCGGGGACGTAGCACCCGGCCCTCGGGCCGGGTGGGGATTGAAACCATGGCGACTCCAAAACTGTCACGGCAGGGCCGTGACGTAGCACCCGGCCCTCGGGCCGGGTGGGGATTGAAACCGGGTCGGCGCGGGTGCCTCTGCCGCCGGTCCTGCTGGTAGCACCCGGCCCTCGGGCCGGGTGGGGATTGAAACAACGTTTCCGGCGGCGCGGCCGGCAGCGGCGGCGTAGACGCGTAGCACCCGGCCCTCGGGCCGGGTGGGGATTGAAACACACAGGAGGGGGGCGACCCGGACCCGGACCCCGAGTAGCACCCGGCCCTCGGGCCGGGTGGGGATTGAAACACCGCCACTCTGCGGGAGGCAGAGGGCGGCGGCGAGGACGTAGCACCCGGCCCTCGGGCCGGGTGGGGATTGAAACGACGCCGAGACCGGCGACCCTATCGGGTCGTGGGGGGTAGCACCCGGCCCTCGGGCCGGGTGGGGATTGAAACCTGGGGTAGTCCCACACGTCGTGGTCGTTCAGCCGGGGTAGCACCCGGCCCTCGGGCCGGGTGGGGATTGAAACCTCGACAGATCGAACGTTTGGCGGGTTGTGGCGCGTAGCACCCGGCCCTCGGGCCGGGTGGGGATTGAAACGACCCGTCGATCGACTCGGTCGGGCTGACCGCCCGTAGCACCCGGCCCTCGGGCCGGGTGGGGATTGAAACCGGTGTCCACCGCCCACTTTTCGGTCACCCCCATCGTAGCACCCGGCCCTCGGGCCGGGTGGGGATTGAAACACCGTCAACGTGGTGGGGCCGACCATCGACAAGGTCGTAGCACCCGGCCCTCGGGCCGGGTGGGGATTGAAACTTGGCCTCTGGCTGGGGGACGGGCACCGTTGCGACGTAGCACCCGGCCCTCGGGCCGGGTGGGGATTGAAACACCGTACCGCCCGTGGCGGAGAGCGCGGGCGCGTGGGTGTAGCACCCGGCCCTCGGGCCGGGTGGGGATTGAAACGGGGGTGAACGGCTCGGGCCTGTGGGTGCCCGGCTGGTAGCACCCGGCCCTCGGGCCGGGTGGGGATTGAAACTCCATCACGTCCGGGGGGCCGACCAGGAAGGCGTCCGTAGCACCCGGCCCTCGGGCCGGGTGGGGATTGAAACACCGTTGTCCACCGTGAATTTGTCGAGTTCCCGTCGGGTAGCACCCGGCCCTCGGGCCGGGTGGGGATTGAAACTGCCTGCGCCGCTCGGCCTCGGCCCGGCGCTGATCCTGTAGCACCCGGCCCTCGGGCCGGGTGGGGATTGAAACTCGCGCGGGTATTGACGGGCGGTGTACAGCGTGATAGTAGCACCCGGCCCTCGGGCCGGGTGGGGATTGAAACCTGGTTAAGGCCCCGGTTTTCCGCTTCAAATTGAATGTAGCACCCGGCCCTCGGGCCGGGTGGGGATTGAAACGATTAGTAGGCGGTAGAGTAGCGGCCTGCACGGACCCGTAGCACCCGGCCCTCGGGCCGGGTGGGGATTGAAACACGTTGAATGACTTGTAGAGCCACCTCTTCACCTGGTAGCACCCGGCCCTCGGGCCGGGTGGGGATTGAAACCCGTACACGCGATACCCATTCTCACGAAACGAATCGTAGCACCCGGCCCTCGGGCCGGGTGGGGATTGAAACACGAGGTCCCCGATCCTAGTCGCTGCTGTACGCCTTGTAGCACCCGGCCCTCGGGCCGGGTGGGGATTGAAACCCGCCGCAGTGTTTACTTGATCTCCGGCAGGTACCACGTAGCACCCGGCCCTCGGGCCGGGTGGGGATTGAAACGTCGTGACCGCTACCCGCGGCACTCAGACCAGCACGTAGCACCCGGCCCTCGGGCCGGGTGGGGATTGAAACGATTCACGGCCAGCAGCCGTCTCACACCACAGTTGTAGCACCCGGCCCTCGGGCCGGGTGGGGATTGAAACAGACCGGACAGATCGCCCGAGCGTACCCGGTTGGCGTAGCACCCGGCCCTCGGGCCGGGTGGGGATTGAAACGTGTATTACCAAATCTCCTCAAAGCAGATGTAGGAAGTAGCACCCGGCCCTCGGGCCGGGTGGGGATTGAAACACTACGGCGGAGCCGGTGAACGAACGAAGGAAACCGGGTAGCACCCGGCCCTCGGGCCGGGTGGGGATTGAAACGAATATTTCCCGCAGGGCCTTGACGGGCGGCGTACGTAGCACCCGGCCCTCGGGCCGGGTGGGGATTGAAACACCGGTTGTCCGGTCTTTTACCATCGCCCGGACTTGTAGCACCCGGCCCTCGGGCCGGGTGGGGATTGAAACCGGGTATCGATTGAGTCGCGTGCTTGCCTCAGTCCGGGTAGCACCCGGCCCTCGGGCCGGGTGGGGATTGAAACACGGACGGGTCGGCGGCGATGAAGGCGAGGACTGCCACGTAGCACCCGGCCCTCGGGCCGGGTGGGGATTGAAACCACTTCGGCGTCGGCTACAGCCTCTACCCGCTCCGCGTAGCACCCGGCCCTCGGGCCGGGTGGGGATTGAAACCTGCGCAATCCGAAGTCGCGCGACTGGGTACCGCAGGTAGCACCCGGCCCTCGGGCCGGGTGGGGATTGAAACGTACAATATATTAGAGCATCTGACAGGGGACCGACACCGAGGAGACAAAAGCGCCGACAGACAAGGAGACGCGATGAAGCACCATGATAGCGAGGAGGACGACCGCGCGCAGGGTACGCCGCTCCGCGAATGGGCGGACGAAGAGATCGTGATGATCTCCGCCCTCGAACACTACTCGTACTGCCCCCGACAGTGCGCTCTCATCCATCTGGAGCAGATATTTCAGGAGAACGTCTTTACCCTGCGTGGCAGGCACGGGCACGAACGCGCCGATCTGCCGAGCACGACCGCCGAACGGGGCGTGCGTGTGGAGCGCGGGCTGCCGCTCTGGTCGGAGCGATACGGGCTGAACGGCAAGGCGGACGTAGTGGAGTTTCCCCCGGGCGGGCTGCCTCCGGTGCCGGTGGAGTACAAGCACGGCGGAATCCGCCGGGGAAAGGCGGGGCGGCACGAGGCGATTCAACTCTGCGCCCAGGCGCTTTGTCTGGAGGAGATGTTCGGTGTGACGGTGCCGGCGGGGGCGATCTACTCGCTGAGCGCCCGGCGCCGGCAGACGGTCCCGTTTACGGAGGCGCTGCGTGAGGAGGCCATTGCAATTATTGCAAGTGTACGGCGGATGTTACAGAGGGGGGGCGGGCCGGGGCGGCTTCCCGAGGCGGTGAACGATGCACGCTGTCCCAACTGCTCGCTGATCGACGCTTGCATGCCGGCTACGGTAGTAGCTGCCCGTGCCGCCCGGCTGAAGGCCGCCCTGTTCGTGCCCATTCTCCTGGAGAGGCTGTAGGGAAGGAAGGGAGAGTGCCGCCCGATGACACGGGAACTGCTGAACACGCTGTATGTGCAGACAGAGAATGCGCTGGTGCGCCTGGACGGGGAGACGGCGCGGGTGGAGGTGGAGGGCGAGAAGCGCCTCCAGGTGCCGCTACACCATCTGGGCGCCATCCATCTGTTCGGGACGGCGACGATCACCGCCCCCGCGATAGCGCGCTGCGCCGCCGAAGGGCGGGCGGTGGCCTGGTTTAGCCGAACGGGCCGGTTCCTGGCACGTGTGGTCGGGCCGACCTCCGGGAACGTGCTGCTGCGGCAGGCGCAGTATGAGGCGCATCGGGACGACCGCCGGGCGTGTGAGATCGCGCGGGCGATCGTCGCCGGGAAGATACGCAACCTGCGCGCCGTGACCGGCCGGGCGGCGCGAGACGTCCGCGCAGAGGAGGGGCGCGAGCGGCTGCAGGACGCCACGCAGGCGATGGCGGAACTGCTGCTCGCACTGCCGGGGCAGAAAGATGTGGACGCCGTGCGCGGGGTGGAGGGGCAGGGCGCGGCATTGTACTTTGCTGTGTTCGGTGAGATGCTGACCGTTCCCCCGCAGGAGTTCGCCTTTCGGGGGCGCAGCCGCAGGCCCCCACGCGACCGCATGAACGCCCTGTTGTCGTTCCTGTACGCCCTGCTCACGGCGGACTGTGTGGCCGCCTGCGAGGGAGTGGGGCTGGACCCGCAGTTCGGTTTCCTGCACTGCCTGCGGCCGGGACGCCCTGCCCTCGCTCTGGACCTGATGGAGGAGTTCCGCCCCGTCCTGGCCGACCGTCTGGCGCTGACGCTCGTCAACCGCCGCCAGATCCGCCGCGAGCATTTCGAGGAGCGCGTCGCGGGGACCGGCGGCGAGAGCGTCACCCTCACCGACGAGGGGCGAAAGGTGGTCCTGGCTGGCTACCACGACAGGAAACGGGAGGAGGCTGTTCACCCGCTGCTCAAGGACCGGGCGCCGCTGGGCCTGCTGCCGCACCTGCAGGCGCGTCTGCTCGCGCGCCACCTGCGCGGCGATCTGGATACCTACCTGCCCTTCCCGGCCCCGTAAAAGGAGGACGTTATGGACCTGCTGGTGACCTACGACGTGAACACGCTGACGAAAGAGGGGCGTGGCCGCCTACGCCGCGTAGCGAAGGTCTGCACGAACTTCGGTCAGCGGGTGCAGGAGTCCGTGTTCGAAGTGTCGGTGAACGAGGCGCAGCGCGAGCGGATGATGAAGCGCCTGCTGGACGTTATCGACGCGAGGGAGGACAGCCTGCGCGTTTACCGTCTGCCGTCGCCGCGCGAACAGGCGCTTGAAGCCTACGGACGCGACGCGTATATCGACTTTTCCGGGGCGCTTGTGACGTGAGGAGTGACGCGCGCATGGCAGAAGAGACGAGGGCGAAGAGGCCGCTGACGCCGGAGCAGAGGCAGGCGCGGCGGGACGCGATGCAGCGGATGTAC
>CALEKU010000148.1 GCA_937902745.1 uncultured Armatimonadota bacterium | reverse complement strand
CCCAGCGGCGCGCGGCCGCGAGGTCCGCCAACCCGCGCGCAGCGGGCACACCGGCCAGCAGCGCGAGCGCCCCTGCGGCGAAGGCAACGGCGGCGGCAGCCACGGGGGGGGGCGCTATGGAACCGCTCCCGCCCGGCAGCAGCAGGGCGCGCGGCAGGGCGGCCAGAAGCGCCGAGGCGACGCCCCCGGCCGCCGCAACCCCGATGCGGGCGACGAGGCGCCGGCCGGGGCTTACCCGGTACGCTCCTACTGCCCCACCCCGCCGCAGGTCCCCCAGCACAAACGCTCCGAGCGTGACAGCAAAGCCGATCAGCCCCACGGCCAGGAACGGTGCCGCGGCGCGCATGAGGGAAAAGGGCGTCCGGGGGAGCGAGACAGTCGAAACCTGAGTTGAGAGCGTGCCCACCGGCGCGGGAGAAGGGGCAGCGGACGACGCTGGACGCGCCGCGGGCGGTGGGGAGACGCGCGGCGGCGGCAGGGTAACGTTGGAGCCATCCGGCGCGCCCCACAGGCCGCGGCGAGCGGCGGACGCCCGCGCCTGAGCATCGCGCAGATCCAACCGCTCCGGGGCGTAGGTACGGGACCAGCGCGCCAGGCCCGCCTCCACCAGAGCGACGTTCAGGCTGCGGGGCGTTCCCGCCGGGGGAGGCGGCGCGGCGAGCGTGACTTCGGCCCAGAGGGCGCCGTCCGGCCCGGCGCCACGCGCCCCGACTTGCACCTCGGTCCCCAGCGCCAAGCGGGCGGTGAAACGGGCAGCGGTCTCCTTGAGAGCGCGGGGCGAGGCGGGACACTCCACGCCGTGCAGCCGCACGAGACGAGTTCCCGGCTGGTTCACGAACTGGACATCCAGCGTGTCCCCGGCGGGCACGGCGGCGACGCGTCCGGAGAGCGGCTCGGCCCGAGCAACGCCCGTGCAGGCGGTGCAGAGCCGAAGCAGGAGGGAAGCCGCGAGAAGGGCGCGGCAGACGAAGGCGAGGGAGGTCAGCGTGTCTCGTCGGAACATCGGCGCGACACGGGCATTGTACCACTCTCGCCCGGCCGGATGCGACCGCAGCGCCCGCCCCCCTCGGCTGAGGGCCGCGGGCGCTGCAGTACTCTGGGCGGCGGCGCCGCCGCCGCGGCTACTTCTTTTCTTCCTTGATAGGAGTCTTGTGGAAGGTGGCGCTGGTCTTGACCATCTCCTTCTTGTTCTTGTCGAACTGGTAGACGGTCATCCAGATACCGGCCTCGCCCTTATCGTTCTTCCCCGACTCGGTGACCACTACCGTGTCCCCGTTCACGGACAACGACACGGACTTACCGTCCCCGGTCCGGACCACGGTGGTGGATCGGGAAGTCGAGTTCCCCGCAGAGGGGGCGGTAACGCGCGCCCTCTCCAGCGCCTCGCGCACCGTCTGGTCGATATCCCCCATGAGCGAAGGGGACAGCACAGCCAACGACCCATAGCTCTCCAGACTGCTCAGGTCGCTGAAGAAGAAACGCCCGGTCGGCGGGGTCCCCCACTCGGCGCTCCACGGGGAGCGGGACCGGGGAGCGCGGATCTCCTTGTTGTTGACCTTCAGCATGGGCGGGGAGATGAGGCGCACTCCGACCTTGCCGCCCTTGTCCGTCGGCTCGATGATGAGGCTCGCCTGCTCGGCAACGCTCTCCAGCACCGTCGCCAGCTTTACGCGGCGGGCTTCGACGGTCAGGCGGGTGCTCTCCGGCACCCCCTCTCCCACTTCGATCGACACACCGGAGGCTTCGGACAGGGCGCGGGCAGCCTGCTGGACACTGGCATCAGTGAACTTGACATCCACCAGCTTATAGAGCGGGGCGCGCTTTTCGGCGATCTTCAGCCGCTCCTGGCTGCGCTTCAGGTCCGCCTCGGTCCGCTCGATGTACTGGTCCAGGCGGGTGCGCTCGGCCTCGTCCTTCGCATCGGCGCGCTTCTTGCGCGCCGCCGCCAGGTACTCCTCCAGTTTCTTGATGCGGCCCTGGTAGTAGGTGGCCTCGTCCTGCTCCTGCCCAAATGGGAAGTTGGTGGTGAAGCTGTAGGTGTTTCCGGCCTGCTGGCCGGCCACGGCGACCGCCCCCCCCTGGCTGGCGACGGCGGTCGCCTGTCCTGCGACCGCGGTGCGGTAATAGCCCTCTGCGGCAGCGGCGGCACTCACGGGTTCCTGCGCCCAGGCCGGGGCGAGTCCGGCGCTGCCGAGAAGCAGAGCGGAGACGGCAGTCAGGGCGACACCGGCGACAGCGGGACGGGACGTATGGTTACGATGGTTACGAATGTCTTTCATCATGAATCTTCCGTAAAGCGTGTTCTTACTCGTTCTCGAATTCGGTGATCTCCTCCGGCCCGGTGATCTCATCGGGTAGCGGCTCCGGTAAAGGCTCGGGAAGGAAGACCGGGGTGACGGCGACACGGGGGGGCTCCCCCGTCGCCACCACGCACTCGGCCCAGACGATGGTGATCGACTCGGGGTCGGACAACGCTTCCGGGCGGGCGGGGCCTTCGGTCCCCGGCAGGCCCGCGGGGCCCGCCGGCCCGATCGGCACCTCGCGGAGGGCGGACGCCGCAGCGAAGCCGGGAAGGTCAGCCGGCGCGTTTTCGCGGACACTGACCACCAGGCGCTCGGCATCCTCGCCCCCGGGCAGGTTCGAGGCGACCATCAGCACCGGTTCGTCGTCCGGGAGCAGGAACGGCTTTGCGTCCTTCGGGGCCAGTTCCCACTTCTTCGGCAGCGTCACGGACCGCTCTGCCGCTCCGCGGCGGCTGCGCTGCTCACGCCGGTTCCGCACCGGACGCGGCCTGGTGTTGCCACTCTCCGCAGGGACCGCCGGCGCGGCGGCGAGCCCCGGCCAGTCGGGCCAGACGGCCACGAGCCGCGCCGCGACCGGCTTCGCCGCCTGCGGCTGCCCGTCCGCAGCCGCGGCAGCCACCTCGGTCAGGCGCGCCGCGCCACCCGGCGTGAAGTCGGTACCGGCGCCCGCGCGGGCGGCGAGGTCCGCGCCCCCGTCCTTCCGGTCGGGCGGCGTCACGGCGACGGCCACCAGAAGGACGCCCGCGACGGCAGCGGCGGAAAAGGCTCCCCAGCGCACCGCAGACGGCGCCTGCGGGCGGTGGCGCGGCCCGGATGCCGGACTGGCGGTCCAGCCGGCGAGTACCGCCCGCAGGTGCTCCCGCCAGTTGCCCGGGGCGGGGGCGACCGGCGCCCCCGCCTCGGCCTCCTCTACCCCCGAGAGGGCAAGGGCGCGCTCAAAGATGGCGCGGGCGCGCTCGGGGTCCAGGGGGGCGGGCTGTTCCGCCGCGGAGCGGGCGCTGCCGCGCAGCATATCTTCCAGGTCCGCATCGCTCAGCAGGCGCGACGGCTTGCGTGCGTCAGGGCTCATCGTGCAACCTCCTCCCCCGCGAACAGGGCGTCGTTTCCGTCACCGCTGCCGCTATACAGACGGCGGAACTCCTCCTTGGCCCGGTGCAGGCGCATCTTCACGGTCGCCAGCGGCAGTTCCAGCACCGCAGCGATCTCCTCATACGCCAGGTCCTCCCAGAAGCGCAGGACCAGGACCGCGCGGTGGTCCGGCTTCAGGAGCGAGACCAGCTCCCGCACCGCCACCTGCTCCGCGACCCGGGCGCCATCGCCTTCGGGGCGCCCGCCGGGGCTCGCGGCGGCCGCGGCGGCGAGCGCATAGCCTCCCTGGTCCCGGTCGTCGTCCAGCGACATCGTGAGCGGCGCGGCGGCGTGGCGGCGCAGCAGCGAGGTCGCCTCGTTCACCGCGATGCGGTAGAGCCAGGTCTTCAGCGTGGCTCCGCCCTGCCCGTTGCGGCTCTCGCCCCGGAAGCGAGGGAGCGCGGCGAACGCCTTCACGAACGTGGACTGCAGCACGTCCTCGGCGTCCGCCTCGGTGCGCAGCAGACGGCGGCACAGCCCCCACACCATCGGGTAGTAGGTCTCGTAGAAGTGGGCCAGCGCCCAGCGCTCACCGCGCCGCGCGGCCGGCAGCCACGCCTGCTCTCCGGCGGAGTCGCTAGCATCCTCGACGGCGCGCGGCGCGTCCCCTGGCTTCGGGCCCGTGGTCATACGTTTCGCGAAAGCGGCCGGCAGGCCGAACGGTTTTTGAATGATCGCCGAAGTAGAAAGCATGGTCGATTCCGTGTCTCCGTCGTGTTGGACGCGGGGTCACGGAGTTTTGTCACGAGGCCGAAAAAAAACCTGCGCCGCAAGAGCGGCGCAGGCAGCAAGCGTGGCCCGCCGGTAGCGCGGCGACTCTTCCAGCGGGCCTGCCACGTCCCTCTCCGCTACTGCGCCGCCTCCTCCCGCTTGCGAAACTCCAGGCTGGCGGAGTTGATGCAGAAGCGCTGCCCTGTGGGGGTCTGCGGCGCGTCGTCGAAGACGTGCCCGAGGTGTCCACCGCAGCGGCGGCACACCACCTCTATCCGGTGCATCCCGAAGCTGTAGTCGTCGCGCATCTCCACACGCTCGGGGTCCATCGCCTCAAAGAAGCTGGGCCAGCCGCAGCGGGAGTCGAACTTGGCGGCGGCGTCGAACAGCTCCTGGCCGCACCCCGCGCAGGTGTAACGCCCGTCCTCGTGGTGGTTCCAGAACTCTCCGGTAAACGCGGGCTCGGTGCCCGCCTGCCGCAGCACATAGTACCGCTCGGGGGTCAGCGCTTCGCGCCACTCCTGGTCCGTCTTCTCCACTTCCCTCTTCGTATCGTTATGCGCCATGGTCGCGCTCCTTTCGCATTTCTCGCCGGTGTTCCGATTATTCCCACTGGTTAAACAGGCCGGCGCCGCGAAGCGTTCCCCCGGCCGCCCCGCCCCCGTAAAGGCGGGGCGTATTATGGCGCATTCACCGCCTGACTGGAGGGACAGCGGCTGTATTGTGAGCTATTTCACAGCAGAAATTCGTCCGGTACGGGCACAAAGCGGGCGGTAGAGGCGTCCAACAGCGGAAAGCCCGCGCAGGCTCCGAGTGCCTGAGTGCGTGTGGGCAGCACAACCGGAACAACAACCGAATCAATACAACAGGATACCGATGAGGGTAGGGAACCGAGGGACACGTGACCAATCCGGCACATCATTTACCAAACGCAGATCATCCCGACGCCGCTCCTTCCGGCGCGGACCGCCCGACAGGCGACGGACGCCGTAGACGCTTCACCGATACGAAAGCCGCTACGGCGGGTGCGGCGCTGCCGGAGACGGCCGCGCCCTCTCCGGAGACCGCGGCGGCGCTGGATGCCCTTCCCCTGGGCTACCACGTGGTGGACGCCGAAGGGCGCGTGACCTACCTGAATGCCTGCCTGGCCGGGCGGCTCCGCCGGCAGCCGGAGGAGGTGCTGGGCCGTGTGTGCTGGGAGGAGTTCCCTTTTCTAGCCCGCACCAGCGTCCCATGGCACTACCGCGAGGCGCTGCGCACCGGCGAGCCCCGGCAGTTCGTGGAGTACCTGGCGCCGATGGGGGGCTGGTTCGCCTTTGACCTGGCCCCGATGCCGGAAGGGCTCGCGGTGAGCGTGCGCGACATCACCCCCGAGATCGCCGCTCAGGCCGAATGCCACCGTCTGCTCCAGGAGAATCGGCGCCTCGACGCCGAGAACCGCTCCTACCTACGCGACCTGTTGCTCTTCCAGACCGACGGGCGCCTGCGGCTGTGCGCCAGCCGGGACGAGTTACCCGCTCCCCTGCCCGTGCAGTTCACGGGGAGCGACGAGGCCGCTGCGGCATCCGGCGCAGCCCCCGGGGTGGCGCCTCTGGTGTCGGACGCGCTCTGGTCGCTCCGGCAGCGCGTGCGCGAGGCGGCGGCGCTCGCGCGCCTTTCTCCGGATGATGCGGAGGAGCTTGCGGCTGCGAGCTCCGAGGCGGCCATGAATGCCGTGGTCCACGGAGATGGCGGCGTCGCGGAGGTCCGTCTTGCGCCCGGCCCGGGGATCGTCCAGGTCTGGATCACGGACCGGGGCCGGGGCATTCCCCCGGATGTCCTGCGCCGGGCGGTGGCAGCCGAGGAGGGCTGCTCCACCGTGGGCTCGCTGGGGCAGGGCCTCCGCCTGCAGGCGTGCCTGTGCGACCGCGTCTGCCTGCTCACGGGCGCCGAGGGCACGACGGTGGTGCTGGAGCAGCAGCGTCGCCGCCGCATCCGCAGCGCGGCCTCCGCTTCCGGCGCCCGCTTCGTGCGCCACAGAACGGTTTAGCGGAGGCCGCCCCCCTTCCTCGAAAAAAAGTGCATGAGACCGGAAATCATAGCGTATAATACCAGTGTTCTAAAACACCGGTATACCTGGCTCTGTTCAGGCACCTCCGCGGCGACGCGGTACGGATATACTGTCGTATATGACCGACGAGCACCCCACCGCGCGCGCAGAGCGGACGAAGCAGAAGACGGTGACCCGCACTTCCACCACTCTTTACCGGAAACGCATGGGGCGTCAGACGAAGCTGCAGGAGACCTGCGGGCGACTGGCGCAACTGGCGCAGGAACTCGGTCCCGAGGCGAAGCTCCCCACGGTTGTGGAGCTTCGGACCCGCCTTGGCGTGAGTGTGGCCACCCTGAACTCTGCCCTGAGCGAACTGGAGGCGCAGCGCTTGATCCGGCGCAAGCACGGGGTGGGCATCTACGTATCGCCGCGCATCCAGCAGCACAACCTGGTTCTGCTGTGCGATCCGTCGTTCTTCCGCGTTTCGGGCGCATCGCCGTTCTGGAGTCTGCTGGTCGAGCACATTCGCCAGCGCGCCGACGAGTACCACGAGGCGTTTTCGTTCCACTTCACGGCGGACGCACTGCACATGCCGAAGGACGCCCCGGCCGTAGAGCTTTTGCAGGAGGGGTTCGCCTCCGATGTCGCCGCCGGGCGTGTTCACGGCATCCTGGGCGTCGGGGTGCTGCAGTCGATCGCGGACTGGATTGTGGAGCAGCAGGTGCCCTTCGTGGCGTTTGCTGGCCCCGCCCCCTACTTCGTCGGCCTGGACAGCGCGGAGATTCTGCGCCAGGGGGTGCGCCAGCTTGTGAGCCAGGGGTGCCGCCGCATTGGTATGTGGGGGGTGGTCTCCCCCTACCGCAAGGCGGGCGGGCCGCCGCCCGATCCCACAGCGGTGCGGGCCGCCTTTGCGGACGAGTTGGCCCGGCATGGCCTGCCCTTCGACCCGTCGCTGGTGCGCGAAAACCTGCACCTGCAACAGCCCGGGCGCTACCACACGGAGACGCACCAGGAGCAGGGCTACCGGACCGCCCTGGAGGTGTTCGGCCCCAAGACGGACCCGTCGCAGTGGCCGGATGGGATCGTTTCCAGCGATGACATGATGACCCAGGGCGCGCTCACGGCGCTGGGCCGCGCCGGAATCCGGGTGGGCAAGGATGTGCGCATCGCGACGCACGCCAACGCGGGTTCCCCCGCCCTCCTGGGTTGGGAGGACAGCCTGACGTTGCTGGAGGTGGACCCGGCGGAGATCGTACAGAAGATGTTCGACACGCTGGAGAGCCTGATGGAAGGAGAAACGCCACCGGAGCGGATTATGGAGGTGCTGCCGCGCGTTCACCCGCCGGCATCGTAGCCGATCCCAGCCATCGGCCACAGGATTGTTTTGTGTACGTCTTAAGCGTTCGTCGGTAGCTCGGTATCTGTTCGGTTTGGTATCAGGTCGGTACTGTGTGTCTCAGTCGCGTATCTCCACGATGGTGACGCGACCAGAACTCAAGCGTAAGCGCCGCCAAGACGGGGGCGCGTTCCTAAAGAAAGGAAAGCTGACGCAATGACCGCCGTTGTCTCTGCCTCTTCTCATCGAATCCGTAGAGCCTTCACCCTGATCGAGCTCCTCGTCGTCATCGCGATTATCGCCATCCTGGCCGCGATCCTGTTCCCTGTCTTCGCCCAGGCCCGCGAAAAGGCTCGCCAGGCGTCCTGCCTCTCCAACATGAAGCAGCTCAGCCTCGCAGTTATCCAGTACACGCAGGACTACGACGAAACCTACCCTACGACCGCTCTGTTCGACCAGATCGGCAACGGGGATGCCCTAGACTGGCATTGGCCCTATCGTATCCAGCCCTATGTGAAAAGCGTTCAGGTATTCTGGTGCCCCTCAGATGGTGGCTCTACCTCCGATTGGTGCACCGATTTTGACTGTTTCGGTGCCCCCCGCATCAGCTACGCAAGCAATTCCCTCATGGGAGGCCCCGGGTTACAGGACAATCTGGCTACTGGGATATTTGCCATCACTAACAATGGCTGGGCCAACTATCCCGCCTGTGATAGCTGGTACCCCTGTAAGAACTATGAAGGCATCAACCTTGCCGACGTGACGCAACCCGCGGATACGATTATGCTGGCGGAGAAGCATGCGGACGAAGTACAGAAGGTGCCCGCCTACGCTTGGATGAGCAACAACCCGGCAGCCTTCTGGCCATCCCATGTGTTCCTGTGGGACAGCAACACAGACGACGATACAGGTAGCACCTGGTTCTATGGCGATGCCGGCGCCGGCATCCCGAACGGAGTTCGTCCCAACGTAAAGCCATATCCGTTCAACCGGGCAGGCGCCTGCGCTACCAAGCACAGCGGGGTGAGCAACTTCTCCTTTGCCGACGGCCACGTTAAGGCAATGAAGCCCGAGGCTACGAACCCGGACCCGACAAACCGGCCCCGCGAGAACAAGTGGAATTCCAAACGACTCTGAGAAACAGCCTGAGCTGAGGTGGGGAACTGGCGGTCCAGTCTCCTACCTCAGCTCAACGGAACCCCATTGAGTTCACAGGAGTGTAATTTGGAATGAAAAAGACAGCGTACCTAGCTATAGCAGCGCTGCTCTCTGCTGGTATCACTGCTGCGGTTACAGGATGTAACAAATCGGAGCAAGCAACAGAGAAGCAACTAAAGGCGTCCTTCGAAAACAAGAAGGACTTCGACTGGAACAGCATGCCACCGGAAGCCCGAAAGGGAATGGAAGCAGCATTACGGGGAAATAGCAACCCTGCTAGCGCGCGTGCAGCATCACAGGGTAGCAGTCCTACTCCGAGCGCGCCAAAGTAGGCGGGATTCATTTCAGGGATGGCATCGGTCAGTCAATCTCCAGATTAACGGGGCTGTCATGAGGCAGGCACGTCAGCCTGGCATCCGGGGAAAGCGGAGTATGAAGTGGCTCACGCTAATAGCCCTCATGTCCATGCTTGTACTGGCAACTACACACTGCGCGAATGCGCAGACGATGTACGGAGTTAATCTGGTTGTCAACGGCGACGCGGAGTCGGGACTAACCGGATGGTTTCCATCCCCCGGTTACGACTTGCCCGTCACTGTGGCGTACGGCACGTCAGGCCCCTACCCGACATCATCGGACTTAGGGCCACGCAATCGAGGAAGCAGCCTGTTCTAACTACGGGCTCAAGAGGTATCGCCAATCAAGTCATTAGTCTAGCGCCCATCGCAGCGGACGTAGATGCCGGCAAGGTTCAAGCTAACATCTCGGGCTGGGTAGGGGCATACGCAAACCGGGATGAGCAGTCATTCGTACGCATCTTGGTCAAAGACGACAATGACATTCCTATGTCTGCTCCCCAGCCGAATCACGACCGCGCGGTGTCGCAGCGCCGAAAGCCGCGCTGAGGGCGAGGGTAAATGGGCGCGCCGCCGGCTCTGGCGGCGCGCCGTAGCATTTGACGATAGGGGCCGGTCGGCCTATCCTGAAGGAACGGGTATGTGCCGGGCGACGCGCGGAGGTGCGCCCCGACTGCCCGAAACCGGAAGGAAGAACACATATCGTGCTTTCGTTTCATCCGTATCGGAGACGGTCACAGCCGGACGCCCGCCCTGCGTGGCTTTCCTCCACCGCCCTTTTGCTGATTGTCGGCTTGATGGCTGCGGGATGCGGGACCAAACGCGGACAGGACCCGGCGGGAAACACGCCGCAGGAAGTGACCCAGCAGATTGACAAGCAGATCGCCGAGATACAGGCCAACCCGAACCTGCCGCCAGCAGCGAAGCAGTCTATGATCGCGGGGCTGGAGAACGCCAAGCGTCAGGCGCAGGCATCCGGCGAGCAGAATAAGCCCAAATAAGCCGCCAGATAGCGCCCGCGCTATCCCGTGTGGCCCGCGCCTTGACCTCGGGGCGCCCTGGAGATTATCCTGAAGAGGAGAGCGGACGCCGGGCGGTGTGCGAGCAGAGCGCGCGCGCGCTGCCGCCCGGCGTCGGTCTGAATCTACCAGAACAGTGAGGAAGGCCCGGTGCCGCCGCCTTCGACGACGCGACGACGCACCCTTCCGGGCCACGAATGATTTTATGAGCGACCACCAGCCTGTTGACCTGCGCTGCGAGTATTTGAACAATCCGCTCGGCATCGACGTCGAGCGCCCCCGTCTCTCCTGGAGACTCCATCCCGCCGATCCCAACCGGCGCGGCCTGCGACAGACCGCGTACCAGATTCTGGCGGCCACGCGGGAGGACCTTCTTTCCGAAGGCACGGCCGACCTCTGGAACTCCGGCAAGGTCGAGACCGATCAGTCCGTCCATGTGCCCTACGGCGGCGAGACGCTCGGCAGCGGGCGGCGGGCCTTCTGGACGGTGCGGACGTGGGACGAGAACGGCGCGGCGAGCGACTTTGCGGCCCCGGCCTTCTGGGAGAACGGCCTGCTGAGCCAGGACGACTGGCAGGGCGCCCGCTGGATCGGCGGGGGGCTGGTCGGCGGCCCGCGCACCATGGTCCCGGCCCCCTACCTGCGCAAAGTGTTCACGCTGGATGCGCCCCCCGAAAACGCCCGCCTGTATGTCACGGCGCTCGGCGTGTACGACGTGTTCCTGAACGGGGAGCGCGTGGGCGCGGACCAGTTGACGCCGGGATGGACCAACTACCGGACCCACGTGCGGCACCAGACGTATGATGTCACCGCGCTCCTGCGGCCGGGGGAGAACGTGCTGGCGGCGCGACTGGGCGACGGGTGGTACTGCGGCTTTGTGGGCCCGCGCGACCGCCAGGTCTATGGGGACCGCCCCCGTCTCCTGGCCTGCCTGAAGGCCAGCGGCGAGACTCCTGCCCTGGTAACCGACGCGACATGGAAGGTGGCGTATGGCCCCATCCTGGAGTCCGACATGCTGATGGGTGAGGCGTACGACGCCCGCCGTGAGATGCCGGGCTGGGACGCACCGGGCTTCGACGAGGACAACGCCGCGTGGGTGCCCGCAACGCTCTTCGACCACCCGGAGGGATTGGAGATTGTGGGGCAGGACGGGCCGACAATCCGGGTGACAGAGGAGGTGGCGCCGGTCGAGGAGCCCCGACGCTACGGCAACGCCTGGATCTTCGACCTGGGGCAGAACCTGGTCGGGCGCGCCCGGCTGAAGGTGAAGGGCCCGGCGGGCGCGACCGTACGCCTGCGCTTCGCGGAGGTGCTGCAGAACGGCCCGGCGGCCACGGACGGTCCCATCTACACCGACAATCTGCGCGCCGCAAAGCAGACCGACGTGTACACGTTGAAGGGCGACCCGAACGGCGAGGTGTGGGAGCCGGCGTTCACGTTCCACGGCTTCCGCTATGTCGAGGCGGTGGGCCTGCCCGAGCCGCCGACGCGGGAAACGCTCACGGCCGTGGTGATGCACTCGGACTGCCCGCGCACGGGCGACTTCTCCTGCTCCGACCCGCTCATCAACCGTCTGCAGAAGAACATCGACTGGGGCTGGCGTGGCAACAGCGTGGATGTGCCCACGGACTGCCCCCAGCGCGACGAGCGCCTCGGCTGGACGGGCGATGCTCAGGTCTTTATCCGCACGTCCACGTTCAACCGCAACGTCGCCCCGTTCTTCGCCAAGTGGCTGCGGGATCTGGCGGATGCCCAGGGGCCGGAGGGCGGCTACCCCAGCGTCGCCCCGGATGTGCTGGGGGGGCGCGTGGACGGCGGCCCGGCCTGGGCCGACGCCGGGATCATCTGCCCCTGGACCCTGTATCTGGCCTACGGCGATACGACCGTTCTGGAGCGGCAGTATGACAGTATGTGTCGGTTCCTGGGCTACCTGGAGGAGACCCAGAAGGAGGGTATCCGCTGCTGGGAGGGCAGTAACTACCACTGCTACGGCGACTGGCTCGCCCTCGACGGCAGCGGGCGCACGACCGGCGGCACGCCGAAGGACCTGATCGGCACGGCGTTCTTCGCCCACGATGCGAACCTCCTGTCCCGCATCGCGACGATCCTGGGCCGGGACGAGGACGCCACGCGCTACCGGAAGCGCTTCGAGGAGGTGCGCGCGGCGTTCCAGAAGCGCTTCGTGACGGAGGACGGGCTGGTTTTCCCTGGCACGCAGACGGCGTATGTGCTCGCCCTGCACTTCGACCTGCTGCCGGAGGCTCTGCGCCCGGCGGCGGCAGAGAATCTGGTGCGCGAGGTGGAGCGGCGCGGCAACAAGCTCTCCACCGGCTTTGTGGGGTCGCCCTACCTGCCGCACGTACTGTCGGAGAGCGGGCGCGCGGATGTTGCGTTCCGCCTGCTCCACCAGAAGGATTGGCCGAGCTACCTGTACGCCGTGACGCAGGGCGCCACCACCATCTGGGAGCGCTGGGACGGCTGGACGCACGACAAGGGCTTCCAGAGCGTGGGCATGAACTCGTTCAACCACTACGCCTACGGGGCCATCGGGGAGTGGCTCTACCAGCGCGTCGCGGGCATTGACACGGACGAGGCGACGCCGGGCTACAAGCGGCTTGTGCTGAAGCCGACGCCCGCGGGCAGCGGCCTGACCCACGTGAGCGCCTATCTGGACACGGCGTATGGGCGCGTCGAGAGCGCCTGGCGCGTCGAGAACGAGGCGGAACTGGTGTGGGACGTCACCGTCCCGCCGAACACCACGGCCGTGGCGCATGTGCCCGGCGCGGACGGCGACGCAGGCGTGCACGAACTGGAACCGGGGCGCTATACGTTCCGGTCGCGGCTGGAGTAGCCAGCCCCCCAGGTGGGAGTCCCGAAATCCGGGGCTCCCGCCCGACAGATTCAGAACCGCTCAGAGACAGGAGTTTTATGAAGCATCGAAGCATTCTAGGCATGGCTGCCCTGGCGACTATCGCTGCCGGGTGCGCTCAGGCTCAGACGACCACACGCACGATCACAACCACCGCTCCCGCCGTCGCCGTGGCGGCACAGAGCAACGCCGCCGCCTCCACAGCGCCGCTGTGGTGGGAGGCTGAGAAGCCGACGAAAACGAACTTCCCGCCGACCCACTCCTTTGCCCCGGTGAACGAGCAGGAGGCAGCCGTGCTCTCGGAGGGCAAGTGGATCGGGGTCGATGGCAAGCGTGACCAGGTGCTGTTCCTGGAGTACACCGTGAACGTCCCCGCGGCAGGCACCTACGACCTGTACGCCCGGAAGTTCTGGAAGCACGGACCGTTCCGCTGGAAGATCGGCGATGGTCCGTGGCAGACGGTCAGCCGGGACGTCGCTCTGCTGGACGATGCCTTCATTCGGCAGTTTGTGGGGGCGAACTGGGTCTGGGCAGGCACGGCCGCCGGCCTGAAGCCGGGACCGCAGACCCTGCGCATCGAGCTGACCGAAAACGACGGCGCGGCGGCGTTCGATGCGTTCGTGCTGACCGCGCAGCCGTTTGTCGCGCGGGGGAAGATCAAGCCGGGCGAGTCCTGGAACCGCAGTGAGCCGGGTTGGTTCGCATTCGAGCCGCAACTGGACCGGTTCACCGCCTCCCCCATCGACCTGCGCCACCTGAATGAGAAGTTTGCCGGTGAAAACGGGCGCATCGTGGTCAAGGGCGAGGCGTTCGTCCACGAGAAGACCGGCAAGCCTGTGCGCTTCTGGGCGGCGAACACAGGCACGGACATCCTGAACCTGCCGCCCGCCCAGATGGCCTATATGGCCCGTATGCTCGCCAAGTACGGCGTCAACCTGGTGCGCGTCCACGGCGGCCTCTGGAAGAACGAGAACTTCCGCGAGCCGGACGCGGATAAGGTGGCGAAGCTGCAGCAGTTCGTGGCCGCGCTCAAGAAGGAGGGGATCTACACCTCCCTCTCTATCTACTTCCCGCTCTGGCTCTCGTTCGATGAGAAGAGCGGCTTTGCGGGCTACACCGGGGGCAAGCATCCCTTCGCCCTGCTCTACTTCAACCCGGAGTTTCAGGAGATTTACCGCGGCTGGTGGAAGGCGATCCTGACGCCGAAGAACCCGGAAACGGGCCTGTCGCTGGCGGAAGACCCGGCGGTCGCGTTTGCCGAGTTGGTGAACGAGGATTCGTACTTCTTCTGGACGTTCACGCCCTACGAGAACGTCCCCGGCCCGCAGATGGAGATTCTGGAGAAGCAGTTCGGGGACTGGGCAGCGAAGAAGTACGGCTCCGTGGAGAAGGCGCTCACGACGTGGGGCGGCCAGCGGCAGCGTGGCGACGACCCGGCGGCCGGGCGTGCGGGCTTTATCCCGCTCTACCAGATCTTCAATGATCGGAGCCGGCGCGGGCAGGACACCGCGCAGTTCCTTACCGAAAGCCAGAGCACCTTCCACACCCAGCATGCGAACTACTTGAAGCGCGACCTGGGGTACAAAGGGCTGGTGCAGGGGTCGAACTGGATCACGGCGGACGCCCGGCGCCTGGGGCCGCTGGACAAGCTGAGCAACGTGGCGCCCGGCCTGGACTTCCTGGACCGGCACGGTTACTTCGACGCACCGCATGAGGGCGAGGGGGCGTCCTACTCCCTGCGCCAGGGGCAGAAGTACCGCGACCAGAGCGCCCTGCTCTTCTCCCCCCGCAAGGAGGGCGATCCGCCGAACTTCAGCCTGCCGCTCATGGATGTGCGCTACGGCGGGCTCCCCTCGGTCATCAGCGAGTTCAACTGGACGACGCCCAACCGCTACCGGGCGGACTTCCCCCTGCTCGCCGCGGCGTACGGCGCGCTACAGGGCACGGATGGCCTGTACTTCTTTGCGCTCGGCGGGCCGACGTGGTCGCAGACCCACAGTAAGTTTGGCCTGCAAACGCCCGTCATCATGGGGCAGTTCCCGGCGGCCGCCCTGCTCTACCGGCAGGGACTGGTGAAGGATGGGCCGCCCGTGGTGCAGGCGACGCTGGGCATCTCCAACCTCTACGCGCTGGAGGGGGCGCCGGTCACGGCCCCGATGAACCTGGAGGCGTTCCGCGCGAAGGATGTCCCGCCCGGGCAGCTTGCCCCGGTGGAGGGCGAGGCGACGATCGACCCGCTGGCGTTCCTGGTCGGCAAGGTAAATCTCGACTTCGCGCCGACGGCCGCGCCGACGAAGATGGCGAACCTTGCCCCCTACATCAACCGCGAGGGGCGCGTGGTTAAGAGCGCGACCGGAGAACTGGCCTGGAACTGGGCGCAGGGCCGCATGGTGGTGACCGCGCCCGCCGCACAGGGGGTTACCGGCTTCCTGGACAAGGCGGGGCGGGTGGCGCTGCCGGATGTCACTATCCAGTCACCGCTGGAGTACGGCACGGTGCTGGTGGTGGCGCTGGACGGCAAGCCGCTCAAGACCTCCTCGAAGATGCTGCTGCAGGTGATGAGCGAAGACAAGAACTGGGGCTGGAAGACCGACGCGCCCACGGGCCAGCGGACCATCACAAGCCTCGGCGCCGCCCCGATCCTGGTGAAGAACCTGGCGGGCACCGTCTCCCTCACGCGCCCGGACGCCGCGAGCCTGAAGGTCACGGCTCTCGACGCCAACGGCTACCCGAAGGAGAAGGTCGCCGGGGGGGCGAAGGCGATCACGCTTAAGCCCAACGTGCTCTACTACCTGATCGAAAAGTAGCGACGAAACGACAAACGCCGGCCGGGAGCGAGGCTCCCGGCCGGCGTTGTTTTTGTCTGTGTCAGAACAGCTGGGCGAGTTTGCCGGTGCTGTCGCCGATCTTCTCGACAGGGACACCGACGCGGTCGAACATGCTGACGAACAGGTTCGTCATGGGCGTGCCATCCGGGTAGCGGATGTGGCGGCCGCTCTTTACGGCGCCGCCGCCCTTGCCCAGCACGACGATCGGCAGGTCGTTGTGGTTGTGCCGGTCGCCGTCCGAGATGCCGCCGCCGTAGACGAGCAGGGTGTTGTCCAGCAGGGTGCCGTTGCCCTCGCGGGTGTTCTGCATCTTGTTGACGATGTAGGCAAGCTGCTCCAGATGGAAGCGGTTGATCTGCCGGATCTTGGCCTGCTTCTCCGCCGCCCGGCCGTGGTGCGAAAGCTCGTGGTGCCCCTCGGCGATGTTGATCATGGGGTACGAGCGGTTCGAGCCCTCGTTGGCGAACATGAACGTGCTTATGCGCGTCAGGTCGGCCTGGAACGCCAGCACCATCATGTCGCCCATCAGGCGGACGTGCTCACCGTAGTCCGCGGGCATCCCGGCCGGCCGGGTGGGCATGCCCGCGACGACGGCGGTCTTGCCCGCCTTCTCGGCGGCGCTCTGCTTCTCGGCAAAGCCGAGGCGGCGCTCGATCTCGCGTACCCCGGTGAAGTACTCATCGAGCTTCTGGCGGTCGCGCGCGCCGAGCTGCCGGTTGAGCGCCTTGGCGTCCTCCATCACAAAGTCGAGGACGCTGCGCTTGTAGCGGTTCTTCTCGTCGGCGGTGTCGCCGATGTCGCTGCCGCCGCTGTCCACGCCGAAGAGGCGATCGAACACGAGGCGCGGGTCGGTCTCCTTGGCGACGGGGGTCGATTCGGAGCGCCAGGAGATGCTGTTCGAGTAGGCGCACGAATAGCCGCTGTCGCAGTCGCCCGCGAGGCCGCCGCGCTCGCAGCCGAGTTCGAGTGAGGGGAACCGGGTGTGCTGCCCGATGAACTGCGCGGCCACCTGGTCGGCGGAGATGCCGGCCTTGATATTCGCGCCACTGGTCTTGCGCGGGTGGGTGCCGGTGAGCCAGGCGGCGGCGGAGCGCGCGTGGTCGCCACCGCCGTCCCCGAGGGCCTGGGCGTTGTACTGCGTCAGGCCGGTGAGCACCAGCATCGAGTCTTTAAACGGCTTAAGCGGCTCCAGGAGGTACGGGATGTCGAAGTCCGTGCCCTCCGCCTTCGGGGTCCAGTCCGGCATGTGCATGCCGTTCGGGACAAACAGGAAGGCCATCCGCACGGGCGGGCCGCCCGGAGCGCCCGGCTTCGGTCCGGACTGTGCGAGCGCGGAGAGCGGCATCATCGCCTCCAGGAACGGCAGGGCGAGCGTCACCCCGGCCCCTTTGAGCAGCGTGCGTCTATCGATCTTTGGTGGTGTCATGGTTGCTTTCGCTCTCCTTAGAGGGTGCGTCATCGTTTTCAGCGTGCTGCAGAGGATGGTCCGCCTCTGCGCGCGCTACAGTTGTCCGTCGTCGTAGGGCACGTAGCCGGCGCCCCCGAAATCCCCTGCCCGCCTTCGTCCGTCCCGGCGGAAGTTGCGCCGCTCCAGTAGGTGCGCGGGCACGGCCTCGGAGATATTCGCCTGGCTGGCCAGTTGCAACGTCTGGAAGGGAACCGTGGGAGTTTCCCGCGGGACCAGAGGCACCAGCATCAGGCCGATGTCATCCCCGCGCAGCACAATCCCGTTCCCCTGCAGGCTGTCGGCAACCAGCGCCGGAGCACCGGCCGCTCCCGCCGCCACCGTTTCCCGGGGGCGCACCGTCTCATAGGCCGGCGTGCCTTCACCCGGCGCCACAGTCTCCAGCAGCGCTACCACCGGCGTCCGTCCCACTACCACGATCCCCGCGGTGCGCCGAGCCACCTTGTCCGGCCCCACCGGGATGCCCTCGCGGAAGGGCGGCCGCGAAAGCGGTTTGACGGCTGCAGCGGCAGCGGACTTTTCCCCGCTGTCCTCCGCCTTCTCGGGGCGGATCACGAAGGTATCTCCTTCGCGGGCGATCCCGAGCGGCGGCCCGCCGACGCTCCGGTGGAATATCTCCCGAAGCACATCGGCGGCCTTCACCGGACCGTTCTCCGGGCGCAGCGTCACCGTGCCGGTGACCTCACCATCGAGGCGGAACCGGATACCGGCCGCGGTCAGCACCATAGCCAGGGCGCGCTCGGTAGGCGCGTCCTCCAGGAACACGAAGAGGCGCCCTCCGTCCTGCCGCTCGGCCATCTCCTCCAGAGGGAGAAGCACGTCTGCCTCCGCCGCTGCCGCTGTCGTTGCCGCACCGCCGCCGGGCCGCAGATGAGATACCAGCACGGCGGCGTTCTCGGGCAACCGGTCCCTGCTGCCGCCCTCGGGAGACGGCGGCTGGAGCAGCGCCCGCCACACGGGCACCACCCCAACCAGCAGCGCCGTCACACTGAATATTCCGATCCGGCGGCGCAGGCGCACGCGCAGGAGTGCAGCGGGCGCCGGCCGGGCGGACATCAGCGCGGCCCCTCCGCTGCCGCTTGCGCCACCTTCTTCCCGGCGGGAGCCGCCGCGGGCGCCGGCTCCCCGCGCCGCTTGCGGAATGGCTCGCTGGTGACGATGGACTCGACCACGGCGGAGAACCGGTACTGGCTCTTCGCCACGTGGGCGGCCATGGCGTCGATGTTGCAGCGGTCGGTGGACTCGATCCCGCGGCCGAGGGCGTAGGTTAGCAGCTTCTCCGTGAAGGCCTTGGTGAACTGCCCCTTCATCCCGAGCAGGGTCTTGCGCAGCTCCGCCGGCCCCTGGAACGAGCGGCCGTCGGGAAGCGTGCCGCTGGCGTCCACAGGGCTGTCGCCGTCCTTCAGGCGCCACGCCCCCACAGCGTCAAAGTTCTCCAGGCCGAAGCCGATCGGGTCCATGCGCTGATGGCAGGAGGCGCAGGCGGGGTCCTTCCGGTGCTGCTCCAGACGCTGGCGCAGGGTGCCTGACAGGGCCTCCTTCTTCTCCTCGTCGTCCGGGAGCTGGGCTACTCCCGGCGGCGCGGGCGGCGGCGGCGTGTTCAGCAGATTGTCCAGCACCCACTTGCCGCGCTTCACAGGCGAGGTGCGGGTGGGGTTGGAGGTCAGGGTCAGCACGCTGGCATGCGTCAGCACGCCGCCGCGCCGCCCGCCGGAGAGGGTCACCTTACGGAAGCCGTCGCCGCGCACGGTGGTGTTGCCGTAGTGGCGCGCCAGTCGCTCGTTCAGGAAGGTCCAGTTCGAGTCGAGGAACTCGGTGATGGGCCGATCCTCCCGCACCACGGCGTTGAAGAACAGCTCCGTCTCCTGGCGCATAGCGGCGCGCAGGCTCTCGTCGAAGCCGGGGAAGGTGCCGGTGTCCGGGGTCACGCGCTCCAGTTTGCGCAGTTGGAGCCACTGTCCCGCGAAGTTATCGGTCAACGCCCGGGACCGGGGGTCCTTGAGCATTCGGCGCGCCTGCGCCTTGAGCACCACGGGGTTCTTCAGCTTGCCCTGCTCGGCGGTGCGCAGCAGTTCGTCATCGGGCGTGCTTCCCCAGAGGAAGTAAGAAAGGCGGCTGGCCAGTTCGAAGTCGTTCAGGTCGCGCGTCTTACCGGTCTCCGCCTCGACGCGGAACAGGAAGTTCGGCGAGACCAGGGCGGCCGTAACGGCGAGCTGCATCCCGCGCTCGAAGGACTCGCCATGCTTGCGGGCGACGTTCCACACCCCCACCAGACGGTCTACCTCGGCGGGCGTGACCGCGCGGCGGTAGGCGCGGCGTGCGAAGGCGGCGAGGATCTTACGGGCTCGCTGCGTCTCGTCGGCGATGCCCTCGCCCGGGGCGAAGAGCCGCGTCTGCGCCTCGGTAGGCGGCGCAGTAATCTTGAGCGACTCCTTCGGGACATCCACCGGTCCCTCGATCTCCAGCCCCTCGATGTAGAGGTTCCGATCGCCGCGCAGGCGCTTGTCGGGGTTGGTATCGTCGAAGTAGTCGTTGATGAACGCTGCGGCAAAGCGCTCGGTGCGTGCGGGCTGAACCTCCACCTTGACCTCGACCGCCTGAGCGGAGCGCGGCTCGCGGGCGCGGATATCGAAGGTGCGAATGTCGCGCCCCCCCAGGCGCAGAGTCAGCCGCGCGGGGTCCGGGCCTGCCTGCTGCGCCCAGGCGCGGGCGCGCAGAATGTAGGTGCCCGGCACCGGGAAGGTGTACTCTACCCCCACCTCGCCGTTGCTGAAGAGGGCGCGCCCTTCGCTGCCATAGGGGGCATCGCCACCGCCCGCGTCGGCCAGCTTCGGTCCCTCCCAGACGGCGGGGGCGAGCAGGTCTTCGGGGGCGCGAATGGCCGCACGGGCGATCTTCGCCCCGGCAGCCAGGTACTTCTCCATCAGGAGCGGCGAGATGGTCAGCACATCGCCGATATTGTCGAAGCCGTAGCCGACATCGTCGGAGGGGAAGTCGTCCGCGGCACGCAGGCCGACGCCGAGCAGGTCGCGCACCGTATTGTTGTACTCGGCGCGGTTCAGGCGGCGCATCGTCACGCGGCCCGGATCATTCAGTTCGCAGTCGGCCTTGGTGAGTACACCGTCGATGTAGGCAACCAGGCGGTCACGCTGCGCGCGGGTCGGTGCGGGCAGGCCAGGCGGGGGCATATGGCCGGCGCCTACGGCCATGGACACCTTTTCCCAGATAGCGCGCTGCTTGAGCACGGAGTTGGGGTTCTTGAGGGAGGCGCCGTCCAGGGCGAGGTCGGCGGAGGCGGCCTTACCGTTGTGGCAGGAGACGCAGTATTTATCTACCAGAGCGTTCACATCCTGCTTGAAGCGCGCGGCCTCGGAGGGCGGCTGTGGCGTGGGACGGGAAACCGCTTTCCCCTTTGGCGGCGCCTTGGCGGCAGGCACGGCGGCAGCGCACAGGAGGACACCCGCCACCGGCGCGGCGGCGGGAAGAAGCCAGCGGCACAGGGCCGAGGCGGCAGTCGCGGGGTTCTTTGTGACGGGGCGTGTGGACTTCATCCGTTGCGAACGGCGCCCGGACGGCGGCCGGCATAGGCCGGAGCGGTGCGGGCAGCCTCGCCTCCTTCTCCGTGGTGGCCGTGTCGCGACCTCACGTTCTCTGTTCTACCGCATTTTTAGAGTCCCTTACCAGGCAGGAGTTACCGATTTCCTCAGAAAAGCGCGTGGCGGGAGGTCCGATTCGGACCTCCCGCCACGTGAACTTCCCGTATTCGGATCAGCCTCCGGCCGGCGCGGCGGCCGCACCGGCCGCCTGAGTCTGCCCACCACCGGAACTGGCAGGCCCATCGCCCCCTCCCAGGGGCGCCGGTTTATTGGAAACGGGAACGGGCGGCTTTGCATTCTCCGAGGGCGGCGGCGCCGCACCGATCGTGTCCTTGTCCGTTTGTCCCTGGCATCCCATGGATGCGACTGCCAGAGACAGTGCCACCACACTCAGCGATACGAACAGGGTGATGCGTCTTCTCATGTATAAGCGATCCTGGCTCTCAGATGTCAGCGGCGGTCCCAGAGGTACTGGTTGAGGTCGATGATATTGACCGAGGCGAGCGTCTTGGTCTTGTTCCAGTCGGTGCCAACGGCGAGCTGACCGGGCGTGTGGTACTTCACGTGGCCATCCACAAAGCCCACGTTGCCACCGGAGTTATGCCGCGGCGCAAAGCGGCCGGCGCCGAAGTTGGCGGGGGCCACGGTCTCGGTGACATCGTCAATCCCCCATCCGACGTTGCTGAACATGTTGCAGGCATCGGTGGCACTGGCGGACGCGGTGCCGGGCGCCGGGAGATAGCCTCCGGAAGAGTACGCGGAAAGGGACGAGGCGCTGGTCGCGGTAACGGTCTGCTTCAGGTCCGCGATGGCAACGGTAGCGCCGGGGCTGGCGATGTCGGCCTCGCTCACAGGCGCGGCGAAGTTGGGGCTCGTGGCGTCGCCGACCCAGATGAACTTGCAGCTCGTTCCGTCATAGGTCTTGTACAGATACTCGGCGTTGATGCCGAAGTTCGGCCCGTAGTGAATGCCACCGGTCATGCGGAAGTCGAAGACACTGCTGTTCTGCTCCGACGGGCAGGCCTGGACATCCCAGGTCTTGATGTATGGCTGAACCAGCGCGGTCCAGTAGGTCCCCGTGAAGCGGTTCGCCTCGTTGTAGGCGCCGAACCAGACGTTTACACCGCTGGGATTCGTCCAGACAAAACCCGCCGTGGTGCGGTACATGGGCACGACCCCGTCGTAGTCCTGCATATACTGCATGAGCGCGAGGCCGATTTGCTTCTGATTGGAGAGGCAGGAGGTCTGACGCGCCTTCTCACGCGCCTGGGCGAACACGGGGAAGAGGATCGCAGCAAGGATCGCGATGATGGCAATCACCACGAGAAGCTCGATCAGGGTGAACGCCATCGGGCGGCGTCCGCGACGCTGAGAGAGAGACAGCTTTACGTTCAACGATTCCACTCCTTCAACACGTGATGTGAGAGCGAGATGTCACGTGCTACGTGCGTTCTCTAGAAAACTGGTGCTCGCTCCCCCTGCGGGCGGACCTCTCCTTGCACAGGGGGCTATATCCCCGCGGCGAGCGCCCGATGGGCACTCAGCGGATCCCTAGTGAACCTACATACTCCCACAGCGGTGGCGGCGCCGTCAGCATACTTGCGTACTGCGGTGCTGGCGTAATGAGACAGCATTGCCTCACGATGCCCCACACACAAGGCAACGCGAGAACAACAGCCGATACTGTGATCTTCTGTCGATTCCCTCCTCAGTTGTTTCGCAGCGTGGGAGAATATAGCTAAGGGGAGGCGCTCCGACTCTAAATGGAGAAGCGGCGCGGAGCGATACTTTACCTAACCCACACCCCTAGTGCCTTAACTCGGTAGGATGGATGGGTAAAGGCGCTTGAGCTTGTTCCTCGCCTCGTCCATCGTGAAGCGCCAATCCGCCTTGACCGAGGCGGCGTTCCTTTCTTCTTGCCACGCCGCCACTTCGCTCTCCAAGCGCTCCCGACTGCCCATGCGCTCCGAGAGGCACTGCACCGACAGCGCCGACAACTCGATCTCGGCCATGTTGAGCCAAGAACCGTGCTTGGGCGTGTAGTGCCACTCGATCTTCTCGGCCAACCGCCGCGCCGTCGCCGGGTCGAAGCGTTCATACAGGCTGTGTGCCCCATGCGTGTTCAGGTTGTCCAGCACCAGAACGAGGCGCTTCGCCTCTGGGTACAGATCGTCGCACAGGTGCTGCACGACCTCGGCGAAGTCCTTTGCTGTACGCCGCTCGCGCACCAGGACATGACGCTTGCCCGCCAGCGGCTCAAACAGCATGAACAGCGCGCAGGTGCCTTCGCGCTTGTACTCGTTGTCCACGCGCTCTGCCTGTCCCGCTGCCTGTCCCGGCTTCATCGGGATCGGTTCACGCACCTCTGAGAGGATCTGCTTGGCTCCCTCGTCCAGGCAGACCTGCGGGCACCTCGGGTCGTAGGGACGCTGGTACACCTGCAGAACGTCCTCCATCGCGCAGACGAAGGCGGCATTCTGTTCCGGCGGGATGCACCAGCCCTTCTTCTGCCAGGGCTTAAGTTCGTTTTTTCAGCGTCCTTCGAATCGTCTCGCACCCGATGCTCTCCACCACCTCCAACTCCAGGAGGCGGTCTCTGAGCATCTTCAACGTCCAGCGGCGGCGTCCCTGCGGCGGTTCCGAACAGCAGATCGCTACCAACCTCGCTTCCTGCTCCCCGTCAAGCGCCCGCGCCTTGCGCCGCTCTTGCCGTCCATGCGCGATGGCGGCCAGGACCTCGCCGCGCTCGATAGCACGCTGCTTCACCTTCGCCACCGTCAGCGGCGCGCAGTGAACGGCGGCAGCGATCTGCACGTCCGGCAGTCGGCCTCCCTCGCGGTTCTCGTCGGCGAGCAACAGGATGCGGGCGCGCCGCTTCTCGCGCGGGCTGCGACGCCCCGAGCGGGTAACTGTCTCCAATTGTTGGCGCTCGGCGGGCGACAGGGCAACGGTATATTTCTTCTGGGCAGGCATGCGCAACCGATACCGTGCTTGATCAAGACATGCAACCTACCGAGTCGGAGCACTAGCAGCAGATTTGAGAAGGATTATAACACAACAAAGGCCGAAAAATTGTGTAATCTCTCGACCTTACTGAATTTTTTCACTCCGCGAAATAATACGGGGCTTTATGCGGCAGACGAACGCGGCGGGAGGCTACGAGAGCCTCCCGCCGCGCGCATGCCGGAATCGGAGATTGCTGCTGACTGCGGGCACTACTGTATTGCCTGAACGGGTGCCGCGGCAGGGGCGGCGGCAGGGGCTCGACCACTCTGAATCTGCTCGGCAGTCGGCGAAGGCAGGGCCTGTGCCTCTTCCTCTTTGTTCCCACACCCGGCCATCATGATTCCGGCGATCAACACACTCGCTATCAGTACCGCAGGCACTCGCCTCTCGTGAAGACGTTGGATCAATCTGCTTGTCCCTTCGATTCGCACTGACCGGCGGCGGACCTAAGCGCGCCTGCCGCCGGCTTCATCCCGTTACACAGATCTACTGAAAATTGTAATCCGGGCGGAACAGCCAGGCATGGCAACCATTCCACCAGTAGCTTGCAGGCAAGCCCGCAGCATCGTAGTCGGTGTATGGATCGACTCTCCAATCCCCCGTTCCCAAACGCTGCCATTTGACATGGCCGTCGGCATACGTAAAGTTTGCGCCGCCATTGTGGATCATCATGCTCCCAGAAAGACCAAAGACGGCTCCCGTCCCACCGTTTCCGGTTGCACACCCGCTAGAACCAGCCGGTTTGTAGATGCAATCGCCCGGGTTACCCGAAGAGTTGTCATCACAGACGAGTGTCGGATTACTGAGTGAGAAGCCTCTAACGGCTGCTTTACCACGTCCCTCCCAGATCAGGGGGAGAGATGCGGGGGCTTCAATGCCTGCCAGCGGATACTGGTGCAACAGGCCATTGAACGTCACACCAGAATCGGCCCACTGGGCCAGGGCCGTGTCGAACTCTTCAGCCGCAACGGTATCGACCGTCTCCGCTGACGGACACTTGTAGAGGCCGTAATTCTTGATGTACGGCTGGAGCGTGTTGGACCAGTGCTGCCGGGCAGCTTCGGTTCGGGGGGATCCCTCCGGTTGTGACGCCCTCCACAGAGCCGGGGTTTGGTGGTTGTACTGCCACATGAAGCCGGTGCCAAGGACGCCCGTGTGGTAGGCGAAGGCCAGCGGCATGGTGTCATCGTAGTCCGTGGCGTAAACCATGAACGCCGTCCCCATCTGCTTCAGGTTAGACAGGCAGGAGGTCTGACGCGCCTTCTCACGCGCCTGAGCAAACACCGGGAAGAGAATGGAGGCAAGAATGGCGATAATGGCGATAACAACGAGCAACTCGATGAGAGTGAAAGCGGCGCGCGTACCGGGCGCCGATGCCGCTCGTGAGCGGTGACGTGCGATGGATGAGGCTTGAGAGGACAACGGGACCACTCCTTCTGCACAGGATTTGAGAGTGAGATACTGCCGGTCACAACGTAGGTGAAGCTTGCAGCACAGAAAGGGCAGGAGCGGCGATTTACCCGGACACCCTAGATGCACCTGGGCGACCGAACACCGCCCCGACCATCTCGAACATCGCCCGATCGTTGCGGGCAGAACACCGAAGAGACACACGTGACTTGCGGTTTCAGGGCCACAGGCAAAGTGGCCTCCGATCCCTACCGATACCGAATTTTAACACAATTTTAATGATTTTTTGCGTAAGGAACAAAAAGATACCAGCAACACACCGACATCACTACCCGTGACAGGAGAAAAAGCGGGCGGGCTACAAAACGGAAGTTGCCGCACGCGGCGAGGCGGACGGCCCTCCCACGGGGACGGGAGGCGGTGCGGGAGAGTCTCTTCGGCGGCGAAGTTCTGGAAGGCGGGCCACAGCGTTGTATCCCCTGCCAGCGATATTTTAACCAGATTTCTTTCGCCTTAACCCTTTTTCTTGTAATTCACCAGCCAACAAGAGCGACGTGGGGCGGGATGCACAGGCATCCCGCCCCACGTCGCTCTTCTTTTGGACGACGATCGCACGTCGTCCGGACTGCCGGTATTAGCCGCCGGCGGGGGCCTGATCCTGAGCCCCCATCGGCGCGGCGGCGCCGGGCATCTTCTTGTTCGGGTTTGTCGGAACGGGTTGAGCACCCGCGGCGGGAGACGGCGCAGCTTCCAGGGTGGGATCGGACTTACTGGAACAGCCGCTCAGCACGCCGACCAGGAGCAGCGCCGCGACCGCGGCGATACCCGTGATGTGGCGCGCGCTCAATTGCGGTCCCACAGATACTGGCTCCGGTCCAGCATCTGAACGCCGGAGTTGGGGGTGGTCTTGGTCCAGTTCGTACCAGCCGCCAGAGCGCCCGGCGTGAAGAACTTGACGTGACCGTCCAGGAACGCTACGTTACCGCCACCGTTGTGGCGGGGCGCGAAGGTACCCGTGCCCGTCGCCCGGCCGCCGCTCCAGTTCAGGTCGTCACCGAACGTGCCGGTTCCCCAGCCACCATTGCTATAGGTGCAGGCGTCATCGGAGTTATATGCCCACGGGCTGTCCACGAACGGGGAGAGGTAGGCTCCCGCATCCGTACCGACGTACTTGCCGTCCGCCAGCATCACGGTCCCCGCCGCACTGGCCACCATGGACTCCGAGATCGGCGGCACCGCGCCGCTCGCGTGCTCGGCCGCGCTGGGCAGTCCGCAGTAATCGGAAGACGGATCATAGGTCACATACAGGTAGTTCCAGTTGATGCCGAGTTCCGGGAAGCGGGACTGGTTGCCAGGCCAGGCGTACGGCCCGGTCCCCCAGATGCTGTCGTGGTCACCGTCACTGGGGCAGTGGAAGAGCGTGTAGTTCTTCGTGTACGGCTCCAGGAGGGCAGGCCAGTAGGAGTTCATGCTCTGCGGCACGTTGTTGTAGACCAGTTTCGCGCCGGACTCGTAGAGCGGCACGACCCCATCGTAGTCCTGCATGTACACCACGAAAGCCGTGGCAACCTGCTTGAGGTTGGAGAGGCAGGAGGTCTGGCGCGCCTTCTCTCGGGCCTGTGCGAACACCGGGAAGAGGATGGCCGCGAGGATCGCGATGATCGCGATGACGACGAGCAACTCGATCAGCGTGAAGCCCGCGCGGCGGCGGGTGTGCGTGTGGGTGAGTTTGGACACCATCACAGCTCCTTAATTTGAACAGAAGTACGTCGTCGAGAGTGAGAGGACGAGACGTCTTCGCGTGTTTTTCGGCGCGGTTGCTCCGCGCTCTACGATCTCTCTAGTAGCTATACGATCGTTTGAAGTTGGACACAGGCAAAGAGCCGATGCCGCGACGCTTCCCCGGAAAGAATGTTGTTGGCGGGGCGCCCACGCATCACAGACGCGACAGGGCAGGGCACGCTGCCATGCAGGAAATCGATGTCGAACAGGGATGGGGCGAGGGTGTGAGAGCGGGTGCCCCGGGACGACACCCCGCATTCTAACACACAATCCCGCCGAAGAAAACTGTAAGGTGGGACAAATTACCAAAAAAAACTGCCCACCTTACCATTCTCCGTGCTGATATTGACGGTATTGCCCAGGAGGGGTTCCCGAAAACCCCGGGGCGTTTTTTACGTGGGGACGCCGAGTGCCGTGAGCACGAACGCGTGATCGATGGCCGTTTCACGGATGGCGTCGTACCGTCCGGACGATCCGCCGTGGCCCGCGGCCATGTTGATGTAGAGCAGCAGCGGGTTGTCGTCGGTCTTGAGTGTGCGCAGCTTCGCGACGTACTTGGCGGGCTCCCAGTACATCACCTGCGAGTCGTTCAGACTGGTACGCACCAGAGTGGTGGGGTACGCCTTCGCCTCCAGATTGTCGTAGGGCGAGTAGGAGAGCATATAGCGGTATGCGGGCTCCTCGTTGGGGTTGCCCCACTCCAGGTACTCCCCGATGGTCAACGGCAGGGTGTCGTCCCGCATCGTGTTCATTACATCCACGAACGGCACGATGGAAACGACCGCCTTGAAGAGGTCGGGGCGCAGGTTGCTTACGGCGCCCATGAGCAGGCCGCCCGCGCTACCGCCCAGGATCGCCAGCCGGCTGGACGACGTATACTTTTCCGCGATCAGGTGCTCGGCACAGGCGATGAAGTCGGTGAAGGTGTTCTTCTTGAGCATCATCTTGCCGGCGTCGTGCCAGGGCTTGCCCAACTCCCCGCCGCCGCGGATGTGCGCGATGGCGTAGACTACCCCGCGATCCAGCAGGGGCAGGCGGCTGGCGCTAAAGCCGTCCGGGATCGAGATACCGTAAGAGCCGTAGCCGTAGAGCAGGCACGGCGCGCTCCCATCGCGCGGCACCCCCTTCTTATAGACCAGCGCGACGGGGATGCGCGTGCCGTCCTCAGCCGTGGCGAATATGCGCTCGGACGCATACTGCGTACGGTCGTACCCACCCGGCACGGGCGTCTCCTTGAGCAGTTTCCGCTCTCGCGTCGCCATATCATAGTCGAACACGCTCATCGGGGTAACCAGCGAGGCGTAGCGGAACCGGAAGACGTTCGTGTCGAACTCGCGGTTAACATCGCCAGAGACCGTGTAGGCCGGCTCCGGGAACGTAATGTCGTGCTCGGAGTTGTCGCTCAGGTCGCGGATGCGCAGCACGGGCAGGCCGTCCACCCGCAGCGACAGCACCAGATGGTTCCGGAAGCAGTCGTGGTCCTCCAGCATGACGTCCGGCACGTGCGGCACGATCTCCGACCACTCGGCCGGGGCGTCCACCGGCGCAACCACCAGGCGGAAGTTCGTAGCGTCCTTATTGGTGCGGATGTAGAACAGGCCGTCCCGATGGTCCACGTAGTACTCGTGCTCCGCCTCGCGTGCCCGCAGCAGCGCCGGTTTCCCCAGCGGGTTCTCGCTGCGCAGGTAGTGGTACTCGGTGGAGGTGGAGGCTGCGGAGCCCAGGAAGAGGAGCTGCCGGTCGCGCGTGCGCGCCAGAAACGCCCGGTACAGGCCGTCCGGCTCTTCGTATACCAGCGCGTCGTTGGCGTTGTCCGCCTCCCCTACCCGGTGGCGATACACCCGATACGGGCGCTTGGCGGCGTCCTCCGTGGTGTAGAAGAGGTACTGCCCGTCCGCTGACCACGCCACCGCCCCCACCTTCTCGATGCGGTCGGGCAGCGTTTCGCCGGTCTCCAGGTTCTTAATGTGCAGGGTGTACTCCCGAAAGCCGGTGACATCGGTCGAGTAGGCCAGCAGCCGGCCGTCGTCGCTGACGCTGTAGGCGCCGAGAGCAAGGAACTCCTGCCCCTCGGCCAGCACGTTCAGGTCCAGCGTCACCTGCTCGCCCGGGAGGGGGTCGGCGAAGCCGGGGGAGGGGGCACTCGGCGCCTCCTTCGTGCGGCAGTAGATCGGGTACTGCTTGCCCTCTTCGGTGCGCATATAGTAGTGCCATCCGCTCTGCGGGTAGGGCACGGACAGGTCGGTCTCCTGAATGTGCGACAGGATCTCGTCGTAGAGCTTCTGGCGGAGCGCCTCGGTTGGCTTCAGGAACACCGCCTCGGTGTAGGCGTTCTCGGCCTCCAGGTAGGCGGTCACGGCCTCCGTCCCCTTCTCGCGCAGCCAGTGGTAGTCGTCCACGCGCGTGTGCCCGTGGATGGTGTCGGACTTCGGGCGCTTCTCGGCGACCGGGGGCGTGGCGGCGGAAAGGTCAAAGGACATGGCGGGGGCTTCTCCCGAGGTAAACAGTGTTGCTGGGCTTACCTTACCGGCTCCGCGCCCGCCGTGTCAACGCCCGCCGCCCGTGGCGGGCGTGAAGGCGCGAACAGACCGCAGCGCCGCAGTTCCCCCGCCTTTTCCGCATTCCGCCGCCGCGCGATTTCCGATACCATGATGCCAAAGGGCCGCGGTCGGTCGCCGCGGTGGAGATGACATGACGTATCGGAACACACGCAGCACACGGCGCGGCGCCGTTCGAATGATTCTGGGTGCGGTCATTGCCGCGGCGACCGGCGCTGCCGCGGCCGCGGCAGGCGGGCAGTCGCCCGCCGAGGGCGAGGGCACGCGTCCGGAGGCCGCACGCCGGTTCGACTTCGGCACGGCAAGCGCCGCGCCGGGGCATGTGGCGGTCGGCCCGGACACCCGATACCGCCCGGAGAGCGGGTACGGCTGGGTCACGGAAGGTGACGGCGCCGACGCGCTCGACCGGCTGCTGATCCGGGACCGCGGTACACCCGAGGAGCCCCTGCGGGACTTCGTCTTCGCCCGGCGCCCCCAGGTCTTCCGCATCGACGCGCCGCCGGGGCGCTACCGCCTCACGATCACCGCGGGCGACGCCGACTACAGCGACCACGAACTCGAAGTGGCGATCTCCGGCGCGGAGGCACCGCCCCTGCCCGTGCTACGGCCCGAAGCAGGGGAGTTTGTCACGGTGGAGGCGGTGATCACCGTGGCCGCGGGCGGCTCCCCGCTAGACCTGACATTCCGCTCGCCCAGTGACAACTGGGTGGTGAACGTCCTGACACTCACGCCTGCGGAGGACGCGCCGGCAGCCGCCCCCCGCGTCACGCAGCAGCGGTTCAAGACGCCGCGCGCCGTGCCCGCGAGCACCTGGGGGCCGGTCGCCTCGTGGCCGGACCCGACGGCGGACTATGTGAAGCGCTTCTTTGCCGCCCAGGCATCAATGCCCCCGGACTTCAAACCGACCGGGCTTTCGCGCGGCGACTACCTCAAGCTTATCGCGGGCGGTGTGGACTTCTGGAAGAAGCGCCAGGACCGAAACGGGGCGATTATCGACCCGCACCGGAAGGCGGAGTTCCAGTACAGCACGCCGGCCTTTGCGCATGCCGCCGCCCTCCTGGTGGTCTACGCCCGGCGGCGCGACCTGCGGGAGGCGGCGGCGAAGGCGATGGACTGGTCGGCGCGGACGCTGAGCGAGCGGCGCGCGGCCAGCGGTCACGAGGACTTTTACCCGCCGATGCTCGCGCACGCGCTGCGCCTGCTGAAGCCGCACGTGGCGAAGGAGCGCGCCGAACGGTGGGAGGCCGACCTGCGACGCTACGACCCGTTCACCACCTACCGGATGAAGCCCGGTTCGAACAACTGGAATGTCGTTGCCCTGAGCGGCGAGTACCTCTTTCAGAAGGCGGGCCTGCGGCCCGCGGACGATACGTTTGTCGCGGCCAGCCTCGCGACTCAGGGCCGGCACTTTCGCTCGCCCTATGGCCTGTACATCGAAGGCCCGATGGCCTATGACCACTTCCCGCGCCTGTGGGCCGCGGACCTCGTGGCGAACGGCTACGACGGACCGCACGCCGCGGAGCTCTCCGAAGTGCTGCGGCGCGGCGCGCTCACCAGTCTGTTCCTCCAGTCGCCGTGGGGCGAGCTACCTGCGGGCGGCCGCTCGGCGCACCATCAGTGGAACGAGGCCGAGCAGTGCGTCACGTTCGAGATCTATGCCGCCCGCGCCCTGCGGGATGGGGATGCCGCGCTCGCCGCTACATTCAAGCGGGCGGCGCATCTGGCGTTGGCTTCGATGAAGCGCTGGGTACGCCCGAGCGGGGAGCTTCAGATCCTCAAGAACTGGGTGGACCCGGCGCAGAGCCACGGCTTCGAGACCTACTCCGCCCACTCGCAGTATGGACTGCTCCCCCTCTCCATGCTGGCGATTGCCTACGAGCACGCGGAGACCACGGAAAAGGTAGCCGAAAAGCCCGCCCCCGCCGACCTTGGTGGGTTTGTGCTGCACCTGGAGGCGCTGCATAAGGTGGTGGCGAACGCTGGGGGAACGTATGTGGAGATCGACACCCGCGCCGACCACCACTACGACGCCACCGGCCTGATCCGCGTCCATATCAAGGGCGTCTCGCCCCAGCTGGGTCCCAGCGACAGCCTGCTCGCCTCGCCGAAGTACCGCGCTCCCGGGCCACACGCCCTCCAAACCACGGGCGTCGGAATCGCGTGGCAGACTCCGTACGGCTCCTGGCGCCACCTCGGAGAGCTGGACCCGGCGGCGGTCACGAACGTGACCGTGGGCGATATCGCGGAGGCTCCGAATCGGGTGGCGTTCCGGGTGCGCTACGAGGGCAGCAATCTGGGCGGCCCGTCCTTCGTGGAGGAGCGGTACGTGGTCACGCCCGGGCGCGTGGAGCTGACCACGGAGCTGGGGGGCTACACCGGCCCGCGCCGGTACGTGTGGCCGGTCCTGGCCGACGACGGCAGGCGCAAGAGCGCGATCACGGTCGCGGAGGGTCTTGTGAGCGTCACCCAGGACGGCGGCAAGACGGCGCAGACCTTCCGCCCGGTGGGGGCGGCATCTGTGCAGGTGGGCACGGAGCGCTACCCGAACCACAACGGGTGGGTACAGCTTGCGGTCGCCGAGTACCCGGCGGGGGACGGCGTTCCCGCCGCAACCCTGGTGATCGAGCCCCGCGTCCGGCGCTAGCCCGGAGCGGCGGTATACTCAAAGGTAGAGAGGTTCGTCGTCCAAACACCCATGAGCACCCCCTACGAAACCCTTCCCCTGGCCTTCCCGCGCCGCAAGACCCGCGCCGTGCGCGTCGGCAATGTGACCATCGGCGGGGGGCACCCCGTCGTCGTGCAGAGCATGATCACGGAGGAGACGCGAAACGTCCAGGCGTGCGTCCGCCAGATCATGAAGATGCATCGCGCCGGCGCCGAGATCGTGCGCGTGACCACCCCTACCATCGAGGAGGCGCACTGCCTGGGCGAAATCCAGGCGGAGCTGCGCAAGCGATTGGTGGAGGTCCCCCTGGTCGCGGATGTCCATCACCAGGGCACGAAGATCGCGCAGGTGGTGGCGGAGTTTGTGGACAAGGTGCGCCTGAACCCGGGCCTGTTCGTGTTCCGCCGGCCGCGCGGGCGCGCCGAGGAGTACAGCGCGGCCGAGATCGCAGAGGAGCAGGCGGCCATCGAGGAGAGCCTGCTGCCGGTAATCGAGGTCTGCAAGCGGCGCGACATCGCCATGCGGATCGGGGTCAACCACGGCTCGCTGGCCGAGCGGATGCTGGTTACCTACGGCGACACGCCCGAGGGCATGGTGGAGTCGGCCCTGGAGTACCTGCGCATCTGCGAGAAGCACGACTACCGCAACCTCGTCATCTCCCTCAAGGCGAGCCGGGTGCCGATCATGGTGGCGGCGAACCGCCTGATGGCGCGGCGCATGGCGGAGGAGGGCATGGACTACCCCCTCCACCTGGGCGTGACCGAGGCGGGCGACGGCGAGTACGCGCGGGTAAAATCCACAGCGGGCATTGCGACGCTGCTGGCGGAGGGCATCGGCGACACCATCCGCGTGTCGCTCTCGGAAGACCCGGTAAACGAGTTGCCAGTCTGCTACGAGATTCTGCAGGCGCTCGGCCTGCGCAAGACGCAGGTGGAGTATGTGGCCTGCCCCTCCTGCGGGCGTACCAAGTTCGACCTGCCCACCGTGCTCAACCAGGTACGCGACGCCACCCGGCACCTCGTCGGCCTCGACATCGCGGTCATGGGATGCTTCCCGCCCGGCGAGACGGTCCTCACGGAGGCCGGTTTCGTGCCCATCGAGAGCGTGGAGGCCGGCCAGCGCGTCCTGACCGACCGGGGCGACTTCGCTCCCGTCTCCGCCGTGGAAACGCACGAGTTTGCGGGCGACCTGGTGGAGATCGCCCTGCACGGCGCGCCCTCGCTGCGGGTCACCCCGAACCACCCCGTCCTCGCTCTGGAGCGCGCCGGTCACGTTAAGCATGACCGTACCCGGTGGGAGAACATGGCCAATGTCCCGGACGGGCGCGAGGCCCGCTGGGTGGCGGCGGGCGAGATTCGCCGCGACCATGTGCTGCTGTGCCCGGTGGTGCAGGGTGAGCAGGACGTCACGGCGCTGCCCGAGGACCCGGACATCGCGGTGGACGATGATTTCCTGACGCTCGCCGCCTGCTTCGCGGCGGAAGGCTCTATCGGGGGCCGTGCGGGAGCGGCGTCCCAGGTGTTCTTCACCTTCGGCGGCGATGAGGGCGAACTCGCCGAGCGCGTGCGCCAGATCCTGTGCGGGATGGGCATCAGTTCCAGCGTCCGCCACCGCCCGGAGCGCAACACGTGGGAGGCCATGGCGCACTGCACCCCGTTCGCCGGCCTGTGCGCCCGCCTCTTCGGGCGGGGGGCGGAGAACAAGCACCTCCCCCACTGGATACTGACGCTCCCGAAGCACCGGCAGGCGATGCTGCTGCGCACTCTGTGGCAGTGCGACGGTTACGTCGGCGCTGTGCGCGGCTACCCCCGCGCTACCTATGTCACCGTGTCGGGAACGCTCGCCTACCAGGTCCACCAGCTGCTGCTCCGGCAGGGCATTCCGGCCGCCCTGGCACGCCGCCAGCCGGCCCGGGCGAACCGTAAGGCGGTCTATTCGATCTCGGTCACCAGTACCGACGCGCTCCGCCGCTTCGCCGCCGTCCTCGGCCTGCCGGTCGCCGTCCCCGAGCAGGAGCGCGAGCGGACCGCGCGGCTGGCTCTGGACAACCGATACCTGTATCTGCCCGTCTCGTCACTCGGTGCCGCCCCCTATACCGGAACCGTACATAACCTGGAGGTCGCCGGAGCGGGTACTTACGTCAGTTCGCTCGCCGTGGTCCACAACTGCATCGTGAATGGGCCGGGCGAGATGGCGGACGCCGATTACGGCTACGTGGGCAAAGGCGGCGGGCAGATCACGCTCTACCGCAAGCGCGAGCCGATCAAGACCGTCCCGCAGGAGCAGGGCGTGGCCGAACTCATCGCCCTCATCCAGGCCGACGGCAAGTGG
>CALEKU010000147.1 GCA_937902745.1 uncultured Armatimonadota bacterium | reverse complement strand
CGAAGCCGGGACTTCAGTCCACGGCACGAATGTGCAACCTTGCCACGGCGGCAATCATGCGCCGGCACGACGGACACCCCTTGACACTTTAGCAAATACTAAAGTATCATCAAAGTGTGACACCGCCGACGACGCCACCAGCGCAGCCGCAGGGAAGCGCCACCAGCGCCGACGTCTACCAGGCGATAGCCGATCCGACGCGGCGAGCGCTCCTATCGCGGCTCGCCTCCGCCCGCGAGTTGCCCGTAGCCGCCCTGTCGCGTGACCTCCCCCTCCCCATGACCGCGTCCGCCGTGTCCCAGCACCTGAAGGTCCTGCGGGACGCCGGGCTGGTGGCCGTGCGCAAGGCGGGACGGGAGCGCCTGTACCGGCTGAACGCCGACCCGCTACGCGAAGTGGCGGAGTGGGCCAGTACCTACGAGCGATTCTGGACGGAGCGGATGGACCGCCTCGGCACGTATCTCGAAAAGAAAGCCGCGCCGCCGAACCCGTCGCCGGGGCGTCAGGAGCAGGAGCAGAAGACACCGTGAGCGCCGTTTTTCCCGAATCAACCACGCCCCGCGGGGCACCCGACCGGCGAGAACCACCGGCCGAAACCGCCGGCGGCGCCGACGCTCCGCGCCCGGTGGTGCGCGAGGCGGAGTACCCCCAGCCCCCGGAACGGGTGTGGGAAGCCCTGACAGAGCCGTCCGCGCTCTCCGACTGGCTTCTGCCCGCACCGGACTTCGCGCCGCAGGTTGGGCGCCGCTTCCGCTTCCACACCGCCCCGGACGCCGGCAGCGCGGGGGACGACTCGGTGGAGTGCGAGGTCACGGAGGCGGAGCCGCCCCGCCGCCTCGCCTACACCTGGCGAACCAGTCCCGACCAGCCCGCTGGGCGCGTTAGCTGGACGCTGACGCCGACCGAACGCGGAGGCACGCGCCTGCGCGTGGTCCACGAGCCGACCTTGCCCGCCGTCATTCCGGCGCGCAGCGGGCCGGCCACGTGCTCGTTCGCCGTAGCGGCCAACCCGCGGCCGGGCGGTCCCGGTCGCCGCTGCCGCAGTTTCGTCTTCACTCGTGCCACACGCCGCGGGGACAGCAGTACCCCTGCGGACCGACACCTCACAGGAGCCCGATAGAACCCATGAGCCTGGTACCCATGGTCGTGGAGCAGGATGCGCGCGGCGAGCGGTCGTATGACCTCTACTCGCGCCTGCTCAAGGACCGCATTATCTTCCTCGGCACGCCCGTGACCGACCCCATCGCCAACCTGATCGTCGCGGAGCTGCTGTTCCTGGAGAAGGAAGACCCGGACCGCGACATCGAGTTCTATATCAACTCCCCCGGCGGCTCCGGCACGGCGGGCATGGCCATCTGGGACACCATGCAGTCCATCAAACCGGATGTCGCCACCATCTGCGTCGGGTCGGCATACTCCATGGGCGCGTGGCTTCTTGCCGCGGGCGCCAAGGGCAAGCGCTACGCCCTGCCGCATGCGCGCATCATGATCCACCAGGCGAGCGCGGGCTTCCAGGGCACCGCCGCCGACATTGAGATTCAGGCGCGCGAGATTCTGAAGATGAACGAGGAGATGGCGCGCCTTCTGGCGGAGCGCACCGGCCAGCCCCTGGAGCGGGTCAAGCAGGACATCGCGCGCGACTTCTTCATGTCCTCCGAGGAGGCGAAGGAGTACGGCGTCATCGACCACATTCTGGACAAGAGCAGCCGCTGACGACACCCCCGAGACAAAAAAAGCCCGCGACCACATGCGTGTCGCGGGCAGGTCTCGTTTTGTGAAAGAATTGCCGTGTGCATCGGCAACATCTCACTCTCATACTAAAGGTCGTTTAAAACGGCCCAAAAGTTTCGAAAAATCCGGATAAGCAGAAAAAAAAACTGTAGCCGCCCGGCTACGGTCCCCTCCGGAAGCCCCTCGCTCGCACGCGCTGCCGCCCCGCGCCTTCCCCGATGGAGCCCTCCGCATCGAGCCGACACCTTTCCTCCGGCGCCACGTTTACCCTACAGAACCCGGCGCGCGAGGCCGCAACGCCGGAACTGTAGAATGGGTATCAAGGACGTGCCCGTGGAGTTCGGGGACGAAAGGTGGAAGCGATGCGGACCTCGTCGAAGATAGGGATCTTTACCGGCGCCCTGGTGCTGCTTCTGGGGCTGTTCCTGGCGTTCCGCTCCCAAATCACTCCCCCCACACCGGAGATGCTGATACGGCAGTCACTGAAAGATGCCGAGGAGGCGGCGAAGCGGCGCGACGCGCGGGGTGTGATGGAGGTGATCTCCGAGGAGTTTCGCGCTGGCCCCCTGAACCGCAAGGTCCTGAACCTCCAACTCATCCGGGCGATGCGGAACAGCCGGGGCGTGAACTACGACGTTCACGTGACGGAACCGCGGATACTGCCCTCTCCGAATGGCAACCCGGACGAGCGCCTGGTAATCAGCCGGTTCGCCGTCTTCTACGAGGCCACAGGCGACGACATCTGGAAGGCGGAGCCGGTGACCCTGGTGATGCGCCGCGAATGGCAGCGCCGCTGGTTCCTCCTGCGGGAGCCGCGCTGGCGTGTGGTCTCTGTGGCGAATATGCCGCCCCTCCCCGGCATCGGGGACGAAGACGGCGGCGGAATCCTCTGAAAGCCCCGGGCGCGAAAAAGCCGCCCCTCCCGACTATAGGGAGGGACGGCTTGTCGTTTTGCAGACGGGCAGGACGCTAGTCTTCCGACTCCTCGACCTCGTCCTCGATGTCAAGAGCGACGTCCGCGTCTTCCGCGTCGTCCTCTTCCTCGGTGTCCAGGTCCACATCCACCGCGGAGTCGGTGTCAACCACAGGGGCAACGGGAACCGGAGCGCTGGCCACGCCGCGGGGCGACTTGGTCCGGCACGTATCGCAGGTGAACTTGACGCGCACCGTGGCGTACCAGTTGGGGATCGCCGTCATCGGTACGCCGCACTCCGCGCAGTGTACCTCTTCGACGACCTTCTCATCCGGGTCCACGGCGCCGACGTTAGGGTTGGCAGTAGCAGCAGCAGTCGTACTCATAGTGTTCCAAGTCGTTCCTGATGAAAGCGGGTTACTCTTCGCCGGCGGTCTTGGTCGTGCGCGACTTCGACGCGCCGGTTTCGCCCTCGTCTTCCGGGGTGGGTACCGGGTTGCTCGGTGGGAGGAAGCCATTGACCAGCATCAGTCCTCCGGCGACCAGGTAGACCAGCCACTCAAACCCGTTGGTGGGCCGGCCCGGGTCATACACCATCCGCCCGCCCGTGACGAGCCCCATGATGCCGATGGCCAGAAGTATTACCGCAAGCAGGTTAAACGAGTTCCACCAGCGAAATTGCATTGCGTCGCGTCTCCGCATTCACCGGCCCGGTTCTCCGCTCCAACAGAGCGTCCGGGCTCAATGAGACAGTGTATCACAGCCGATTTTTTTCGCGCAATCGCGCCCATGGCGCGCGATGACGCGGTCTTCCCAATCCTTATAATATACGCGCGCGGCGGGCCGTGGGTTCTCCTTTCTACCAGGACGCCCCGCAGGATCACACCTCCGGGTGAAGCCCGGACACCAGAACGAGGGTCGTCACCGACATGGCCGATATCACGAACGTCAACCTCCTGTTTCTCCGCAAGGCGCGCGGCATCATGCCCCTCTCGCGCTACGCAATGCAGGACGACGGGACGCTGATCGTGGCCGTTCCCGACGAGATGGAGGTGCGCACCTTCCACCTTGCGCGCTTCAACGAGAAGGGACGCAGTCAGGTCCTCGACACCTACAATGTTGAGACCCTGCGCCGCGTCGAGATCGGCGAGGGGGGCAAGCACCACATCGGCTTCACCGACGATGACCTCTACATCTTCCAGGGCGCTCGCAAGTCCCGCTTTCTGAGCGACCGGCGGGCGCACTATACCGACCTCTCCTTCGCGGCCACCGGCCAGAAGTTCGCGGTGGCCCTCTCCGATCTGCTGGCATCCGGACACACACTCGCCCTGGGCGACCCCACCGGGCGCCTCCTCTGGACCAAGGACATCTCCTTCCCCATCCTCCGGGTCGCCATGGATCGAGACGGCAGCCACATCCTGGTGGCAGGCGAGACCGGCGACCTCCTGATGCTGGATGCCGCGCGCAACACGCTCCTGAACCACCGCCAGCAGGTGCCGATGGAGGCGGTCGCGTTGACCGGGAGAGATCGCGCCTTCTTCGCCGGCGGCGGTGGCGTGGGCGCGGTGGATGCCGAAGGCAAGTTATTGTGGTTTACCGAGGTCACCGGGGAGATACGGGAGGTAGCCACGGACGCGGCCGGGAAGACGGTGGCCGTCCTGGCGCAGTTCGAGGACACCGGCGGCGGACGCCTCCTGTTCCTGTCGGCGGACGGCCTGCCGACCTGGGACATCGATTTCGAGGAGACGCGTCCCACCGGCCTGTCAATCGCGGCGAACGGTCAGTACGCCGCGGTAACCCTGCGTGACGGTACGCTCGGGGTGTACGAACTTCAGTACGGCGACCGGATCGCCTCCGCCGGCAGCGACCAGGTGCTGGCCGAGGCGCGCGCCGCGCGGGCGGGTGAGGGGAGCCTGCGGGGCGCGGTGGACCTCCTGAAGAACCGGCTCGCCGCGGTGCCAAGCGACGTGCCGGCGTGCGAGATGCTGGCCGAGGTACTGAACGACCTGCGGGATAGGACACTGGCCGCTGCCCAGACAGCGGAGGCGGTAGGCGACTTTGCCGGGGCGGATCATCGTCTCGCCGAGGCGCTGGAGGTCGCTCCCCTGGACGACCAACTTCAGGGAACGCGCCGCGCGCTACGCCACCGCTGGAACCAGGAGGCGCGCGCCGCCGGTCAGGCGGCGCTGGCCGCCGGGGACGGTCAGACCGCCGAGGCGAAGCTGCTGGAGGCCATCGAGGCGGACCCACTGGACGCTCTGGCGCGGACGCTGCTGGGCGACGCCCGCCATGCCGCGGCCACCGAGGCGCTGGAGCGCGCGAAGGCGCATCTGGCTGCGGGCGCGTTCGGCGAGGCGATCGCGGCGCTGGCCGAAGCGCAGGGACGCGGGGCGAGCGGTCCCGAACCAGCGGACCTGCTGCGCCGCGCACGCGTTGGCGAGGCGCTGACCCTGGGGAACGCCCTGTACCAGGACCGGCAGTATGCGGCCGCCCTGTTCCAGTTCAAAAAGGTGCTACGTCTCGACCCGGACAACGTGGAGGCGCAGCAGAAGATCAGCTACGCCCAGAACTTCCTCCAGGACACACAGCTCAACGAACGGTTCACCCGGCTCGAATAAGCCGGGGGACCGGGTGGACCGTCGCAGGTCTCGCGGGGGCGCTCGCCGCCTGGCTGCCGATGGCGACGCGCGGCGCGGGCGGCCTCCTCGGCATGATCGAACGCCTCCTGACAGAGGGCAGCTACGCCGCCTTCGTGCGCTGGTCGCTCCTGATCGCCCTGGTGCTCGGCTTCGCTGTGGGCACCATCATGGAGCAGATGGAGCAGACCCGCCGCCCCTCCACCCTGCCCTTCGCGGCGCGGGTGTACGCCCTGCACACCCGCGCCGGCCTTACCCTCGGGGTGCGCGCAGCGCTCGCCCCGTTCGCCGTGCTCCTTGTGGCCCTGGCGTACGCCCTGGCGTTTCGGTTCACCCGTTAAGACAAAACGCGGGAGCGGGGGCAGTGATTGCCCTCGCCCCCGCGTTTCCGTTTCGGAATGCTTGCGGCTATTCCTTGTGGACCGACCGCAGGGAAACGCGGTTGCGCCACTGCTTCTTCGGCACATCCGCAGTGCCGTGCGGCAGGGGCTCCTCCACCAGGGTCCGCTCCATCTCCACCAGGAAGGCCGCCGGGTCGTTTGCCCGCGCCACGGTGGCCCGGAACCGGGTCCCCCCGCTCTGGTCGGAGTTGACCTCGAAGCGCACCCCCACCTCGCCCGTCTGCCCCGCGCCGCTGCGAATCATCATGGCCTCGGGCTTCTGCAGGGACGCCTCCAGGATGCTTCCGGAAACCTCCTCCGCGCCAGCCGCGTCGCCGTCTCCGCTGGGCGCTGCGTCGCTCACCAGCAGGCGCATTGTCGCGGCGTCCGGAGCGTCCTCGCGTGTGGTCGTCTCCAGCAGCACATCCGGCGGCGGCACGCCATCCTCAGACTCCGTGGGTGTCCCGGCGCGCATGCCGGTCCCCTCGCCGCGCCGCGTCGTAATCTCTAGAAGCACACGCGGGCTTCCGGTGGTGCCGGCTCCCGCCGCGGTGGTGGCGCGCAGGGTAGTGGCGCCCTCGGCGCCGGCCAGCATCTCCAGCATCATCTCCGCCTTGCGCGGGGCGGGCGGCGCCAGCGGCGCAGTGGCGGCAGTTGGTGCGGGGGTAGCAGCGGCCGTAGCGGCTGCGGGGGTAACGGGCAGGGTCACGGGTGACGAGACCTCCAATTCGCTTTCCCTATTTATCGGCTTGTTCTCGCCCGAAGACTCAGGCGGGAACGCCGAATACGCCTCAACGAACGCTTCGGCGAAGGCGATATCGTCGCTCGCGGCAGACATCCGCTCCCGGACCGTCAGCGGGGCGACAGCCTCCGCCTCGTCGTCCTCGTCGCCGTCGAAAGCCCCAACCACTGCCGCTTCGCTCTCTTCTTCGTGGGCGCCGGGCTCCGGGTGTACGGGGAAGACGGGCGGCGGCGGTGGCGGCGCCGACGCCGCGGCCGGAGCGGCCGGGCGCCCCTCAATCCGCTGCATCACGCCGGTCTCCGCCGGGTCGGGAATCCGGCGTCCGTGCAGCGACGGCACCGCCCGCCGCCGCACACCCTCCCCGGTCGGCCCCGCCGATTCGGACGGGTCAGCCAGGAACAAGGGCCGCGCCGGAGCGGGCTCCTCGTTCTCGGCGTCCTCCGCGCCCGAGTCGTCCTCTTCCTCTTCGTCGTCGGCCGTTTCTGCCCCGCCGACCGCTTCGCCCGCCACTGCCCAGGCGGGCGCGCCCTGCTCCAGGCGCGCGGGATCGTCCTGCTCGGACATCATCTGCTCCGCCTCCCCCTCATCATCGTTTTCACGGGAGTCCTCGACCGGCGCAGCAGCGCTGCCGACCGCCAACGGCGCTTCGTCCTCTGTATCTGTGTCGGTAGCAGCGGCGTCCTCACCGGTTACGTCGGTTACGTCGGTTACGTCGGT
>CALEKU010000146.1 GCA_937902745.1 uncultured Armatimonadota bacterium | reverse complement strand
TGTGTATAACATTGCGGAAGAAGATGGTACTATCTCCAGCCGCAAAGCGACAGAAACCCTCGGTTGGGACTCCGGATTCCGAATCCTCTGACCGGCTTTGAGGAGGCAGCAAACCTAGTACACCGATCCGGCCCCCTGCTCGCCTCATCGCGCGGGACGAGCCGGCGGTAGACTGTGACGCCGAGATGGCCGTGCGGTTACGGAGTGTCCTGCGCTTCCTGGAGCGACTTCGGGCCGTCGAAGCGGTCGAGGAGGATGGCGACGAGCATGTCCGCCATGACGTTCACGCCGGAGCGGACACGGGCGATGATCACGTCCACCGGGAGCAGGAGCGGCAGGGCAACCGCCACGAGGGTTTCGGGCAGACCCGCCGCGCCGAGGACGAGGGGCAGGACGATCAGGCCCGCCTCCGGGATGCCGGCCACACCCGCAGCGGCGAAGATAGCCGCCAGGACCACGGTGAACTGCTGGTTCAGGCCCAGCCCCATCCCGATCGCCTGCGACAGGAACAGCGCGGCCATCGCCTCATAGAGCGTGATGCCGTCGTTGTTCAGGTTGGTGCCCACGCAGGCGGCGAGGCGGGCGGAGGCGGGGCGGACACCCATGCGGTCGAGCGAGCGCAGCGTCAGGGGAACGGTCGCCAGGCTGGAGTTCGTGGAAAGGCCCGTCAGGATGGCGTCCGCCCCCTTGCCCAGGAACTCGCGCGGCGACTTGCGCCCCACCAGCCACGCCATCAGCGGGTAGTAGATCAACGCGTGCAGCGCCATCCCGAGGAGGACCACCCGCAGGAAGACCCACAGGATGCGGAAGACGTCGATGCCTGCCCCCCCCACCACCTGCGCGATGATACCCAATACGGCGAACGGAACGCACGCTACGACCCATTCCAGCATCTGGATGAACACCTCGTAGGTGCCCTCGATGAAGTCGCCCACCGCGCGAATACTGTTGCGCCCTTCGCGCGCCTGCTTCTCCTGCACCGCCCGGATGGCCGCGCCGGAGAGCACCGCGATCAGTACCACGGAGATGATGTTGTTGTAGACGAACGGTCGTACGATGCTGGACGGGATGTAGTAGGCGACGTTCGGCAGAACCTCCAGGGTCGCGCCCGGCGCCTCGGGGTCCGCGCTCTTTTTGGCGGTTATCTCCCCCGGCTTTACGGCGGCACGGATCTCCTCGATGTGGTCGCGCCACGCGTCCCCGGGGCGCAGGGTGTTCATGATGGTCAGGCCGATCGCCATGGCCACGGAAACGTTGACCAGGCAGATAGCGATCAGGCGCAGCCCACTCTTCGCGGAGATGCGGGTCTTCACGAACGCGTCGAGGATCGCAAACAGCACGAGCGGCACGGCAAGAGTGCGCAGGAGCTTGATGACCAGCATGCCCAGCGCCCCGAGCGTCTCGTTGGTAAGGCCGAAGAGGTACGGGCGGTCCTTCCCGAAGGCCAGCCCGAGGATGATCCCGAGGATAACTGCCAGGAGAACCCGCATGTAGAGCGGGAACCGTGCCCGGTGCGGCTGCCCCGCCGCTGCCGACTCCCCCCCCACTTCCGCCGCTTCTTCTTCGCTACCGCCCGGTACACCCTCGTCCCGCATGCCTTATGCCTTCTCCTTAGCGCAGCGCCACGCGCCGCACCCGGTGGTTTTCCGTGTCTGCGATGTACAGCGCGCCGTCCGGACCCACGGCCACCCCGTGCGGGCGCCCCAGCTCGGCGCGCTCGGCGGGGCCGCCGTCGCCGCCCCCGCCCTTGCGCCCGCCGGCGAACGTCGTGATTATGCCGGTCGTGCCGTCGATCTTCCGGATGGCGTGGTTCTCCGTGTCCACCACGAAGAGGTCGCC
>CALEKU010000145.1 GCA_937902745.1 uncultured Armatimonadota bacterium | reverse complement strand
CCCCCCATTAATGGGGGGAGGGGTAGGGGAGGGGGGCCTTATCGGGGAGGGGGGCCAGCACCCGGTTCCCCGCCTCGCCGTGGAGGCGCTGACGCTCGCCGACCCGGCCGGCGCGGGGAAGCCCCGGCTAGACAGCATCGCCTTCACTGTGGCTCCGGGTGAGATCTTCGGTGTGGCGGGCGTGGATGGCAACGGGCAGGCGGAACTGGCCGAGTGCCTGGCGGGCCTCGCGCGCCCGACGACGGGCCGTATCCTGGTGGACAGCGGCGAACCGCCCGCCGGGCCGGCCGGGTTTCGGCACGCCGGCGTCGTGCTCATACCCGCCGACCGTCAGGTGCGCGGCCTCGCGCTGCCGCTCTCGATCACGGAGAACCTCGCGCTCGGCGTCTACGACGATCCGCAGTACCGGCGCGGTCCGGTGCTGCTCTGGCCGAAGCTGCGCGACCGCGCTGCGACCCTGATCCGCCGCTTCGATATCCGCACCACCGGACCGGACGAGGCCACAGCGGCGCTCTCGGGCGGGAACCAGCAGAAGGTCGTGATCGCGCGGGCGCTGGCGGACGCCCCGAAGGTCGTAGTCGCCGTAAACCCGACGCGCGGGCTGGACGTCGGCGCCATCGCCTACGTCCACGGTGCGCTCCGTGCCGCGCAGGCGGCGGGCGCTGCCATCGTGCTTATCTCCACAGAGCTTTCCGAGGTACTGTCGCTCTCCGACCGGGTTGCGGTCCTGTTCGACGGCCGCTTCACGGGTATCGTCCCGCCGAACACCCCCCGCGAGGAGATCGGCCTGCTTATGGGCGGCCGGACCGCAACGGGCACCGAAACGGGGGAGGTGCGGGCATGAGCCGGCGCTTTTTGCGAGACCTGCCGGTGCTGCTCCTCTTTCTGGCGGGGGCGCTCGCCGTGCTGGCGCTGGTGGTGCGCCTGGCAGGCGCTTCGCCCGTGGCGGTGGCGAAGGCGCTGTACCAGGGGGCGCTCGGCTCCCGCTATAACGTTGCCGAAACGCTGATACAGACCGTTCCGCTGCTGCTAACGGGGCTTGCCGTCGCGCTCTCGTTCCGGTGCCGCCTATTCAACATCGGCGCCGAGGGGCAGTTCCTGGTCGGCGCCATCGCCGCCACCTGGGTCGGCACCCGCGCCCTCCCGGCCCCCGTCCATCTCGCCGGCGTGCTGCTGGCCGGGGCGGCGGCGGGGGCGCTGTGGAGCGGGGTGGCGGGCGTGCTGCGCCTGTACCGCGGCGTGCAGGAGGTACTGTCCACGCTCCTGCTGAACTTCGTCGCGCTTCAGGCGGTCGCGTGGGTGGTTCGTGGCCCGCTTCAGGAGGCGGCCCTGCGCTACCCGCAGTCGGACAAGATTGCCATCCCCGCCCGGCTCTTGCTGCTGCAGCCCGCGGCTATGGGACAGCCGGGGACACGCCTGCACGCGGGGGTGTTCCTCGCCGGGGTGATGGTGGTGCTGGTGTGGTTCCTCCTGCGGTGGACCGCGGGAGGCTTTGCTCTGCGCGCGGTGGGCGCCGGAGCGCCCGCGGCGGAGGCGGCGGGCATCTCTGTGGCGCGCACCATGATGACGGCGTTCCTCACCTCGGGCGCGCTCTCCGGGCTGGCGGGCGCGGTACAGATTGCCGGAGTGACCTACTTCCTGTCCGACCGGTACTCACCGGGTTATGGCTACACCGCCATCGCCGTGGCGTTGCTGGCGAACCTATCGCCCGTGGCCCTGGTGCCCTCGGCCCTGTTCTTCGGAGCGCTCACCGCGGGCGCGGCAAACGTCCAGTCGGCGGGCGTCTCCGCGGTGTTTATCCAGGTGCTCCAGGCAGTGACGCTGCTGGCGCTGCTCGGCTACGCCTGGGCGCGCGAGCGCAGGGGAGGGGGAATGCCCCCCTCCCCGGCTTCGCCACCCCTCCCCCCATTAATGGGGGGCGGGGAAGGGGAGGGGGGCCAGTCCCTTACCGCGGAGAAGGTGCCATGACCACGGCCCTCCTCCTCGCGCTACTGCTTCAGACGCTCGCGTCCGCCGCGCCGCTGCTGCTGGCATCGCTGGGCGAGCTGTTCTCGGAGAGGGTGGGCGTCATCAACATCGGCCTGGAAGGGCTGATGCTGTTCGGCGCGCTGTCCGCAGTGGTTGCGGCGGTTGCCTTCGGCTCGCCGTGGCTCGGCCTGCTCGGCGCGGTGGCGGCGGGTGTGGCGGGCGGCGCCCTGTTCGCTCTGTTCGGCGTCGGACTGCGGCGCGACCAGGTGATCGTCGGCACCACGCTCAACTTCCTGGCGCTCGGCCTCACCGGAGTGCTTTACCGTGCGTGGAGCGGCGGCGGGGGGCAGTCTGCGCCGACACTCCCCCGCCTCTTCGAGGGCGGGACCATCGGCATCAACGGCCTCACCGTCCTCGCGCTGCTCCTTGTGCCGCTGGCTCACTGGCTCCTGTTCCGCACCCGTCTCGGAGTGACCCTGCGCGCCGCGGGCGAGGTCCCGGCGGCGGTCGCGGCGGCGGGCACGCCGGTCAACCGCCTGCGCGTGCTCGTTTCGCTCGCTACCGGGGCGCTCTGCGGTGCGGGGGGCGCGGCGCTCTCCCTCGGCATCAGTAACACATTTACCGAGGGCATGACGAATAGCCGGGGATTTATCGCCCTCGCCGTCGTCGTCTTCGGGCGCTGGAACCCGGTCGGCGTACTGGGCGCTTCGCTCCTGTTCGCCGCCGCGGACACCGCGCAGCTTCAGCTTCAGGCGTCCGGTGCCCTGAAGATTCCCTACCCCGTGTTCCTCGCCGCGCCGTACCTGCTTACGCTCGCCGCCCTCGCCCTGCGCGGCGCCCGAGTCCGCCCCCCCGCCGCCCTCGGCCAGCCCTTCGACCAGGGATAGAACCCGTCGTCGTGCATCACGCTCCGTCTTCTTCTAACGAGCCGGGCGGGGCGGCGGGGGGGACCCCCGGCGCGCCGGTCGCACTGCGGCGCGCCGCTTCATCCCGACGCCAGTCGCGGGGTGTGAGGCCCGTGTGCTTCTTGAACCGCGCGGCGAAGTAGAAGGGGCTGGCGAACCCCACCTCCTCGGCGATGGCGGCGACCGAGCGCGAGGTAAAGGCGAGGAGCTGCTGCGCCCGGGCGATGCGCTCCTGCTCCACAAACTGCTGCGGTGTCTGCCCTGTCTGCTCCTTAAAAAGGTGCGCCAGACGCGAGGGCGACAGCGCGACCGCCCGCGCCAGCTCCGGCACGGGTACCGGCTCGCCCAGACGCTCCCGCAGAAGCGTCCTCGCGCGCCGGATGCGCGGGTCAAGGTGGGCGTCACCCGCCGCGGTCTGGGGGTTGGCGGCGTCGCACCAGAGCAGCGCCGCCTCCAGCGCGTTCAAGGCGAAGTCGTCGCGGCGGGCCAGACCGCCGGTGGCGTAGCGGTGCATCGCCGTCAGGGCGTCCTCTACGCGTGTCCGGGTAGCCGTCTCTGTGCCCAGGGCGAGATGGCGCAGACCGGGCGCCGCCTCCGGCCAGTTTAGCCACGCCTCCCAGTGCGGGCGCGGCAGGAAGTGTACCCAGAGCAGCTCCCAGGAGCGGGGCGGGCGCGCTGCGGTGCCGTAGTCGTGGCGCGTGCCCGGCTTGAGCAGCACCGCGTCCCCCGGTCCCGCCTGAAGGTCGCCGCCTGCGTGCCCGAAGCGTCCATACCCGGCCACCGTGAGGATGAGCAGATAGTTCGTTGTGCCGCGCGATCGCCAGGTGGCGTAGTTCGGCCCCTCGCGGAACCGGCCGGTAATCAGGGTCGCCACGGCAGGGTGGGGCGTTTCGGAGCGGGGAGGACGTGGGGCTTCCATATCCGAAGTGTAGCAGAATATTGCAGTATTTCAGCAGCCGCGACGGTTGTCTGTGGGGTTAAGGCAGCGTATTCTTAGGGGCAAGAGTAGGGCGATTATCCGCCGGTTATTCGCCGTGGACCAGTCGCCGTGGGTTTGTTGCCGCCGCCCGTGGCCGCCGTGGGTTGAAACCCCGGCTTCTGTGATTCAAGCCCGCCTGCGCGCGCGAAGCTCCGCTTCGTCGGTGCGGGCTCCGGTTGTCGATGGCTGTTATGGCTTATCCGTAACCGTCACCGTGTGCCGGAGTCGGCGCAGGCCGACTTCTTAACGGTAGCCGGGACTTCAGTCCACGGCGGCAACCGACTTCTTACCGTAAGCCGCGAATTCATTCGACGGCGCGGATGGGATGCGGCGACCTGCCGACGACACGGACGGGCGACGGCACCAACCCGACGCCCACATGCCCACCGCGAACAACCCAATGGCAGCCGAATCAAGGAGCTGAACCTTATGTCTACCGCCGTTGCCGAGCGCGCCGAAGCGGGCGCGACGACGCTGACCCCGGAGTATCTTGCCGAGTTGAAGGCACAGTTCGACCGAGAGGGCTACGCCATCGCGCGGAGCCTGTTCACGCCGGAGGAGATCGCCGAAATCCGTGAGACCTTCATGGCACAGAACGCCAACGGGCCGGTGCCGGGCCTCTCCGATGGCCACTGGCAGAACTGCGACCCATCCGACCCCCTGGCCTTCTACCCGCGCATGATGCACCCGCACAACCACCCGGACAAGCCGGTGGGGCCGCTGTCGATGCGCTACATGCTGGACCGGCGCATCGAGACTGTGCTGGCGGCGCTCATGGAAGAAGAGCCCGTGGCCGCGCAGAGCATGTTCTACTTCAAGCCTGCCGGCGCGCGCGGTCAGGACCTGCACCAGGACAACTTCTACCTGCGTGTAAAGCCCGGCACCTGCTACGCTGCGTGGGTCGCGGTGGACGATGTGGACGAGGAGAACGGCGGGATGATGGTGGTGCCGGGTTCGCATACCCTGGACATTGTCTGCCCGCAGAAGTCGGACCCGAAGATCTCATTCACCGACGCCTACGTGCCGGTGCCGGACGGCCTTAAGCCGGTGCCCGCGAACATGAAGGCGGGAGACATCCTGTTCTTCAATGGCAGCGTGATCCACGGCTCGTACCCGAACCGCAGCACGGACCGGTTCCGCCGGGCGTTCATCTGCCACTACGTCCCCCGGGCCAGCGCGGAGCTGTCGCAGTTCTACCATGCGCTGACCTTCGCCGGGGAACCGGTCGCCATCCCGCCCGCCACCGGCGGCGGCCCCTGCGGCACCCCGCACGAGGCGAAGGGGCCGCATTAGGCGAGGGCACTGAAAAAACTCAGCAGGAACTTAATGGGCCGTCCGGGCATTCTTCTTTTACGGGAGATCGGATGGCCCATATCTATCTAAAGCGGCGGGTAGCCTTCGCCGCGGGACACGCATACTGGCTGAAAAATAAGACCGATGAAGAGAACCGCGCCCTGTTCGGGCGGTTCGCTTCGCCGTGGGGACACGGGCACAACTACGTGGCGGAGGTCACCGTCGCCGGGCAGATCGACCCGGTGACCGGTATGGTGATTAACATCACGGACGTGGACCGCGTCCTGAAGCAGCAGGTCATCGCCACCCTTGCGGACAGGCATCTGACCTACGAGGTGCCGCACTTCGCGGAGCACCCGCCTACCCTCGAAAACATCACCCGCTATATCGCGGATCGCTTCCGCGCCGACTTCCGATATCCGGAGGCGCGCCTGACCCGTGTCGTCGTCTGGGAATCGCCGACGCTCTGGGCGGCGCTCTCGCTGGAGGGGGAAACGCCCATGCTCGCGCTGACGCGCGCCTTCGACTTCGCTGCCTCACACCGCCTGCACGCACCGGGCCTCTCCGATGAGGAGAACCGGGACCTCTTCGGCAAGTGCAACAACCCGAACGGCCACGGTCATAACTACGGCGTGGAGGTGACGGTGGTGGGCGAACCGGACCCGGTGACGGGCATGCTGGTGGACCTGGCGGCGCTCGATGCGGTGCTGGAGCGGGAGGTCGAAGGGCGCTTCGACCACAAGAACTTGAACCTGGACGTTCCCGAGTTCGCGGGGCTCAACCCGACGTCGGAGAACCTGACGCGGGTAATCTGGGAGTGCCTGGAGGGAAAGATACCCGCCCCCGCGCGCCTGTATCGCGTGATAGTAAGAGAAACAGACCGGAACTACTTCGAGTACTACGGCGGGGCGGTCCCCGCGTCGGAGACCGCCCGGTAACACAGGCCAGCTAAGCGCGCCCATGCCGTGCGCGCCTACGGTTATCGTCCCAACCGCCTGGCCGCAGAACAGGAAAAACGAGAATGGCTAAAGAGACCCGGATGTATCTCCACCGGACGTTCGACGGGGGGGAACCGGCGCTGGCGCGCCGCTACGACGACACGTTCGTCGCCTCGCCCGCGTACCGCGACACCCTGCCGGACATGAACGATACCGTGGACTCCATCGAAGGAGCGCGTGTCCCGATCCAGCAGGTGGGCGTTTCCGGCTTCAAGCTCCCCCTGAAGTTCGCCGTCGAGGGCGGGGAGTCCCTGGTCCTGGAGGCCAGCGTCACCGGCTCCGTGTCCCTGGAGGCGAACCTCAAGGGCATCAACATGAGCCGCATTGTCCGCTCCTTCTACGAATTCAAGGGCGAAACGTTCCGGGTAGACACTCTGGCCGACATCCTGGAGAGCTACCAGCGCGACGTCGGCGGAATGGCCGCGCGGGTGCGGGTTGACTTCTCGTTTCCGATGGTGCTGCGCTCGCTGCGCAGCGACAACGAGGGCTATCAGTTCTATAAGGCGGCGTTTGAGGCGGCGACCGGGCAGGGGGGCGCAGCCCCGGTGCGCCGCTTCGTGGAACTGGACTTTGTATACTCGTCCGCGTGTCCCTGCTCGGCGGAACTGGCCGAGCACGCGCGTGACCTGCGCGGGGTCTATGCGATCCCGCACTCGCAGCGCAGCCGGGCGCGGGTCAAGGTGGAACTGGCGGAGGGCGCGTCCCTGACGCCGGAGGACCTGGTACACCACTGCCGCGCCGCGCTCAAGACCGAGACCCAGGTGATCGTCAAGCGCGAGGACGAGCAGGCGTTCGCAGAGATGAACGGCGCGTATATCAAGTTCGTGGAGGATGCCGCCCGTCTGGTCTACAAAGAGCTGGCGGGAGACGAGCGGATTAAGGACTTCCAGGTGGCCTGCGCGCACCTGGAGTCGCTGCACTCGCACGACGCGGTTTCCGTCATCTGCAAGGGGGTCCCCGGTGGCTTCCAGGCCGACTTCATGGACTTCCAGAGCCTGGCCGGTTAGACCGCGCGCTGCTCCGACGCTCCGAGCCCCCTCCCGCGCACGCCGCGGGCAGGGGGCTTTTGCGTGCAGGAAGCGCCCGCGCCCGGCACGAACAGTTTCCGGTAACGCACCAGGACGCGAAGGAAGGTACGCGGTTATGGCGCTCGAAATTATCCCGGCCATCGACCTGAGGGGCGGCAAGGCCGTCCGTATCCAGCAGGGGCAGTCCGGCGCCGAGGCGCGCGTGGCAGAGGACCCCGTGAAGGTCGCCCGTCAGTTCGCCGCCGACGGCGCGACCCGGCTGCACGTCGTGGACCTCGACGGGGTGCGGGTCGGGACCCCGCAGAACGTCCCCGCGATCCGCGACATCCTGCGCAAGGTGGACATCCCTGTGCAGGTGGCGGGCGGCTTCAAAACTCTGGAGCTGGCGGAGCGGGTTCTGAACCTCGGTGCGGCGCGCATCCTCATCGGGACTACGGCAGCCTCGCGGGACGACGCCCTGATCGTGGAGATCCTGCACAAGCATGGCAACCGGGTGATTATCGGCGCGGACATGAAGGACGGCTTCGTGGCGACCGAGGCGTGGACTACACGCGCACACGAATCGATGGAGATGTTCGGCAAGCGCATGGTGCAAGCGGGTGCAAAGCGGTTCCTCTTCACTGATGTGTCCCGCGAGGGGACGCCGCACGGTGTGAACGTGGAGGCGACAGTGGCCTTCGCCCGCCTGGTGGGGGTGCCCGTTCTGGCGTCCGGCGGCGTGGCAGGTAAAGAGGACATCGAAAAACTGGCCGCCGTGTCGCAACCAGGAGGCGTCGAGGGGGTCATAATCGGCAAGGCGCTCTACTCGGGCGCCCTGAACGTTGCAGATGCTCTGACGATCGCCGCCGCTGCCGGCGGCGGCACGAACTCTCCCGCGTGAGGGGCTGACATGGGATTCTGGGAGTTCATCGTGGTGATCGTCTTCATCACGACCATGGGCAATGTACTCACCGCTGCGATCAAGGCGCAGGGCAAGCGCCCGCACCCGCCGCGCGATGCGGCAGGGAACGGCTCCCGGGTCCGGGAACTCGCTGCGGAGGTACACGCCCTGCGCGCTGAGGTCGAGCGGATACGCGCTGGTGCGGCCGCCACCGGGCGGCACGATGCGGGCCTGACCCGGGACGCCGCGGCGCGGCTGGATGCTCTTTCCGAGGAGATCCACACCCTGCGGGACACCACCACGCAGTTCGACATGACGTTCGACGCCGCACTGGAGCGCCTGGAACGGCGCCTGGAGCGGCTGGAAGCGTCGCAGCCACCGCAGCAGCAGGGCCGGGTGTACACCGGGGCGGACGAGGAAGCAGCGGCGCGTCAGACGGTCGGGCAGCGATAGTCGCGCGGAGGAGAATCGAAAAATGGGCGATTTGGCGGGGCTGATAGCGGTGTTCGGTATCTTCGGGTGGATACCGATCATGGTGTACTATAAGCACAAGATCCACCTGGAGCAGATACGGATGCAGGGCGGCGGACCGGGTGCGCCCGGGACGCGCCAGATGATCGAGGAGCTTCGCGGCGAGGTACGCCAGCTGCGCGACCAGTCCAGCAAGTTCGACGTGTCGTTCGACGCCGCTCTGTGCCGCATCGAAGACCGGGTCGACCGACTGGAGAGCGAGCGCTATGCGAGCGGGCAGCAGCAGCGGGCTGCGTCTACGCTCGTGGGTGGCGGCGTAGCGCGCGGATAAGCGAGAGTAACCGGTCCCATGAGAGCTGACGAACTCGTATTTATGATTCCGCTTGCGGGCATCGCCACCGGCGCGCTGGCCGTCTTCCTGTCGCACCGGGAAAAGATGGCCCGGATTAAGGCGCAGGCGCAGATGACGGTGGGCGAAGGACTGCGCGCGGAACTGGACGAGATAAAGCGGCAGATCGCCACGCTGCGCGACACCACCACCCGCTTCGATATGTCGTTCGACGCCGCTATCAGTCGCCTCGAAGAGCGCATGGACCGGGTGGACGGCCAGCACTACAGCGGAGGCACCACCGTTTCCGCTGACGCGCCGCCGATCGTGGCGGAAGAGCCCACGCGGGCATACGGCTCATCGGAAGCGCCCGAGTACGCTACGTTGAACCAGAGGCGGGGGTAACCCGCGCCGGGGGCAGTGGGGCAGGAACTCCGGGCCGTGGCGGCGAACCGATGCCACACGGAAACAAAGGAGTTCCTGCCATGAAGCTTGCCGCGCCCGCCGTTGCTGCTGCTGCTGCCCCGCGCTTCGCCGCTGCCGGGGCGCTCCTTCTGGTGCTGACGGGGAGTGGCTCTGCCGCGGGGCCAATGCCCCGACAGCAACCGCAGGCCCCGCCGCCGGCGGCCCGCAAGGAGCACGTCCCGGCAAAAACGTCCGCCGCGGCGAAGGCGGACCCCGCGATCCTGGCCGCGCTGCGCTTTGCGCGCGCCGACCGTACCGGCGACGCGGACAGCCTGCTTGGGGACGGGACGCAGGCACTGACCGTGGTGGTGTTCGTTTCCGCCCGGTGCCCCTGCTCCGCGGACTACGAGGCGCGCGTCGCCGCCCTCGCCCGCGAGCACCCCTCCGTGCGCTTCGTGCGCGTGTACTCCGAGAAGAACGACCCCCTCGACGTGATGCGCCGCCAGTCCGCCGCCTTTAGCCAGACCGGGCCGCGCTCCGCCTCGCTGTTCGATTTCAAGGCACGCCTCGCTGACCTCCTGGGGGCGGAAGTTACCCCGGAGGTCTTCGTACTGGACCGGGCCGGCGCCGTCCGTTACCGGGGGCGCATCGACGACGACCAGGAGGAGAAAATGGTGCGGCGTCGCGACCTGCGTCTCGCGCTGGCCGCGCTCCTGGCGGGCAAGGCGCCGCCCGTGGCGGTGACCGAGCCCTTTGGCTGCACCCTGCTCCGGCCCGATGAACCGGACGTGCCCGGACGCATGAAGGGGATGAAGCACAGCGCGGAGAGCGCCGGCACGGCCGCCCCCGGCGGGCAGGAGAAGAAGCCGTGACCGATCCGGCTTTTACCGCCGTGGCCGCGCCGCCCCCCGGCGCCGTGGTTCTCTTCGACGGGACGAACCTCGACGCGTGGACGGCCCGCCGGGGCGGCGGGCCCGCACGCTGGCCTCTCACGGAAGACGGCGCGATGGTGGCGGATGGCGGGGACATCATGACCCGCGCGCGCTTCGCGGACTTCTATCTGCACCTGGAGTTCGCCTGCAACGATACGCCGCCCCACGTGACGGGGCAGGGGCGCGGCAACAGCGGTGTGTTCCTGCAGGGACGCTATGAGATTCAGGTGCTGGACTCATGGCGCGCGGCGGAGGAGCCGCCCCGCGACCCACCGGGAAAGGGCGACTGCGGCGCGATCTACAACCACGCGGCCCCCCTGGTGAACGCCTGCCTGCCCCCGGAGGTGTGGCAGAGCTATGACATCGTGTTCCGCGCGCCCCGCTTCGGCGCGGCGGGGGAGAAGGTCGAGGGCGCCCGCATAACGGCCTTCCAGAATGGCCGGGTCATCCACAACAACGTCGAGGTGCCCCGGCAGACCGGCGGCGCCCTGGACGAGGACTACGCCCAACCCGGCCCTCTCCTGCTCCAGGACCACGGCAACCCCGTGCGCTTCCGGAACATCTGGATTCTTCCCCTGCCCTCTGCGGGGGCAGATCACTACTGACGCGGGAGAGCGGTAAGGCGGGCTGTCGCCGCCGCCGTTCGCGCCTTCACGGGGTGAGGAACCGGCCACCGCGCCCGTTCAGGGCTCGCATAGAGGCCGATTCGGTCGTAGGGGAGGGGCTCGAAGCCGATCTTCTGCGCTGCGTCTGACTTAAGGCGCGGGGGGCGCGCTGCCAGGTCTCCCGCGGCGAGGACGCCCGCATCCACTCCCAGCAGGTTGTCGGTCATGGCGATGTAGGGCTTCGCCTTGCCTTCGATGTCGTCCCAGCGCTCGCCCACGAAGACGTTCCGGGCGACGCGGATGCCGAAGGGCGCCATAGGCTCTTGCTCCAGAAGCGTGAGTAGCTCCGGATACCGTGTGCTCCACGGCGGCTTCCGGTAGGGCAGCGCCTCCAGCTTCCGCTTCAGCTCCTCAAAGCCGTAGGCGCGCCAGCCCAGACCGCGGGCGTCGATGTGCAGTGCCCGGGGGCAGTCCACGAACAGGTTGTTTCGTACCTGGTGGTCCCGGCCGCCGCCGAGGTGAACCGCCCGCTGGACCGACTGGAACACGTTACCCTGAATGATCGCGGACGAGAAGTTATCGTCCAGGTAGACCCCGTTCGCGCCGCGCCCTTCGTGCCCGTAGATGTGGTGGAACCAGTTATGCTGGATGACGTTCCCGCGCGCCGCCCAGTCGTTCCAGCCGTAGAGCGCCCCGGCGTCGTTGGACTCCTCGCAGACGTTGTGGACCTCGTTCCCTTCTACCAGGTGGTCGTTTCCGACGATGGCGAACGCCTGGTGTGGCGCATCATGGATCAGGTTGCGGACAGCACGGCAGCCGACGCCCGACAGGCGTATCCCCGGCTGGTACGTGCGGACCCAGCGGCTGTAGTGGTGGACGTGGCTGTTCTCTACGACGTGCCCGCCCGGCGTGAGCGTCGCCCGGTCGCCGCCTTCCAGTTCGATCCCGCCCTCGCCCGTACCGGTGACGTCGCAGCCGCGGACTGCGCAGGCGCGCCCGCCGCGCACCTGTACCGCCCACTTCCCGGAGTTGCGCAGGGTACAGGCGATCAGGGCGCACGCCTCGCTTCTGTCCATCTCTACCGCGTTCCCCCGCGCCCCCTCGAAGGTCAGGCCCCGCAGGGTGATGTGCTTCGCGCCGTCCAGGCGCATGACCGCGGGCAGCAGCGAGACCAGGACCCGCGCCGGCGGCTTGCCGTCCGCGCGCCTGGTGGGCCAGACATACAGGCGCCCCTCCTCCCGGTCGAGGTACCATTCGCCCGGCCGGTCGATCTCGCTGAGCAGGTTGAAGGCGTAGAAGTACTGCCCGGCGCGGTAGCCGTACTGGTGCCAGGGCTCGCGCAGGGTAAAGGTGCCCGTCGCAGCGTCGATGGAGGCGACCCGGTGCCGCTGGTCCGCCCAGTCCCAGAACCAGTAGCCGAAGACGCGCGGGTCCTTCTCCTCGGTCCACCAGGCGAAGCGCGGGTCCTTCGCGCGGAAGATGCCCTCCTTCACCCCCTTCGTGCCGCGGACGTCAATCGGCGTCTGCCCCAGCACCTCCGTGATGCGGAGAAACCCCTCGTTCGGGTAGCGGGAGAGCGCCATCGGGACATCGTCCACGAACAGCTCCATGCCGGGGTCGCCGCCGCTGCCGAAGCCGCCCCGCGGGTCGCCGTAGTCGGTGATGCCTTGCGCGCGCAGGTCCAGAGTCAGAACCTTGCCCCGCGCCTCCGGCGCCAGCCGCGCCAGGACCGCCGCGTCCGCCACCGGCTTCAGGCCGGTCACCATTCTGCCGCCGACCACGCGCACCGCCCCGGCCGCCTTCTCCGCCGCGCGCCACACCACCGGCGCATCCGGGGTGCCGCTATCCTCCGGTCCGAGAACCAGAGGCGCGCGTAGCTCATACGTCCCCGAGCCGATCACCACCTCCACCGTCTCCCCGCGTGAGCGCGCCGCCCGTACCGCGTCCCGTGCCTGCTCCAGGGAGGACAGGGGGCGCCGCGCGCTGCCGTCGCCGCCCGCCGCCGCGCCCGCCGCGACATGGAGGACGCGGCGCTGCTGCACCGGGGCGAGCGGTTCCGCCCCCGAGAGGGTGGGCTCACGGGCTATGACGGGAGACGATGCCGCCCCCAGCACCACGCAGAGGGCAAACAGCATGGTCGCGGTGGCGCACACGAAGCGGGTACGGGGGGCAGCGGGGACCATAGCGAGTACCTCACTGAAAAATAAGCAGCCCGCCCGTCGTGCCGACAGGGAGACTGTCGGCGCAACGGACGGGCTGGAAGGGGAGGGACTTAACGCTTGATGTTGTAGAACGAGGCGAGACCCTGGAACAGGGCGGTGTCGCCCAGCTCCTCCTCAATACGCAGGAGCTGGTTGTACTTCGCCACGCGGTCGGTACGGCTGGGCGCGCCGGTCTTGATCTGGCCCGCGTTGGTCGCCACGGCGATATCCGCGATGGTGGCGTCCTCGGTCTCCCCGGAGCGGTGCGAGATGATCGCAGTAAAGCCCGCGCGCTTCGCCATCTCGATCGCGGCCAGCGTCTCGGTGAGGGTGCCGATCTGGTTCACCTTCACCAGAATCGCGTTCCCCGCCTTCTCGTCGATGCCGCGCTTCAGGCGCGTGGTGTTGGTCACAAACAGGTCGTCGCCCACGAGCTGGACCCGGTCGCCGATGGCCGCGGTGAGCGCCTTCCAGCCCTCCCAGTCGTCCTCGGCCATGCCGTCCTCAAGCGAGATGATGGGGTACTGGTTCACCAGGTCGGTCCAGTAGGCTACCATCTCGTCGCTGCTCTTGGCGCCGCCGGACTTCCAGAACAGGTACTTGCCCTCCTGCCCGGCCTTCTTGCCCTCTTCGTACAGCTCGGTGCAGGCGGCGTCCATGGCCAGCATCACGTCGGTGCCCGCCTTGTAGCCCGCCTTGTCCACCGCGGCAAGGATGTAGTCCAGCGCCTCCACGGTGCTGACGTCCGGCGCGAATCCGCCCTCGTCGCCCACCGCCGTGTTCAGCCCCTTGGACTTCAGAACGGACTTCAGGGAGTGGAAGATCTCGGCGCCGGTGCGCAGGGCCTCGGAGAAGGACTCCGCGCCCACCGGCATGACCATGAACTCCTGGAAGTCAACCTTGTTGTCGGCGTGCTTGCCGCCGTTCAGGATGTTCATCATCGGCACCGGGAGCTGCCGCGCCCCGACCCCACCGATGTAGCGCCAGAGCTGCACGCCCAGCGAATTGGCCGCCGCGTGCGCCACGGCCAGCGAGACACCCAGAATGGCGTTCGCGCCGAGCGTCGCCTTGTTCTCGGTGCCGTCCAGCTCGATCAGCAGCTCGTCGATGGCGATCTGCTCCCGGGCATCCATCTCCACAAGCTCCGGCGCGATCTTGTCGTTGACGTTCTCGACCGCGGTGCGGACACCCTTGCCCAGGTAGCGGTCCTTTTCGCCGTCGCGCAGCTCCACAGCCTCGTGCGCACCAGTGGACGCCCCGGAGGGGACCGCCGCGCGGCCATAGACGCCGTTCTTCAGGTACACGTCGACCTCGACGGTCGGGTTGCCGCGCGAGTCGAGGATCTCGCGAGCGATGATATCTTCGATGGTGGTCATGTTGCTATTCATAGTAATTCTGTGACTCCCGTCCAGCGACCGGTGCCGCGCCGACGATTTTGCCGCGAGATTATAGCATTCGCGCCCGGCGGCGGTCAAACGAGCGGGCGCATTCCGCACCGCCCGGCGCGCCGGTGCTTCGCCGCAGGAAGGTGCGGAGGGGGCAACAGAATCTGCTTGGTCTGTGCTGCTACTACTGCTGGTTTTATGGCGCCGGGGCAGGGGGGCAGAAGGCGGAGGACGGCCGGACACGGAAGATACTACACAAATACGCGCTGTAGCGTAACGGCGCCTCGTCCGCGCCGGTCAGAAGTCTCAGGAGGAATGCATGGAAAATCGGGGATACCCGCACTTCGCATGGCGGACTGGCGCCTGTCGCCTACCTGCTTTGGCCGCTGCGGGTGTTGGTCTACTTACTTTTGGCCTGGGGGGGACCGCTCATGCCCAGGTCTACTGGACCGACTGGATTAGCGGGACGGCGGGACCGTCTGGTTCCGCCACGGGAACGCTGAACGTCAACGGGACGGAGATCACCGTCACCTACCAGGGCGAGATCCAGTTCCTCCAGACAAACGGTGGCACGAACTACTGGAACCCGTCCGCTCCCTACATCAGCGCGACTGTGCCCGTCGCCCCGCCCGCATCCGACATCATCGCTTTGTCGCGGGCGACCACTAAGACGATTACCTTCTCCCAGGCGGTTACCAACCCCATCTTTGCCGTCGTCAGCCTGAACGGTAACGGGTACCGCTTTGACCGGGACTTCGAGGTGTTGAGCTACGGTGCCGGTTACTGGGGCAATGGCACGCTGACCAGAGAGGCACTTAACGGAGGCCTGTTCCAGTTGAACGGTACGGGCGAAGGCCACGGCGTCATCCAGTTCAAGGGCACCTTCACCAGCATCACCTGGGACAGCCTTACGGCGGAGACCTGGAACGGCTTCACCATCGGCGTGGCCGGGGTCGCTAACACGGTTCCCGAGGTGGGCACCGGCGCGCTCGTCGCGAGCGGCGGCGTCGGCCTTCTGGGGCTCGTCTCCCTGCGGCGCCGACGGCGCTCTGCGTAAATAAAAGCTGGTCGGGGCGCGGCATCTGCCGCGCCCCGACCGCGACCCCTCCTACCGCGCTTCGCTCACCTTTAGCCGGAAGATATCCCGCTGCTCATTGAGGATGAGCAGCGTCTCCGCATCCTCCCAGCAGAGCGCCTCACACTGCTTGCCGCCGGTAAACGGAATGCGTCGGGACTTGCCGGAAAAGAACCGGTCGCCCCCATCCCGAGCCTCGAAGAGCCAGACCGACTGCACCGGCGCATGGCACAGCACCGCGAGCGTCTTGCCGTCCGGCGACAGGTCGGCGGCGGTGACCCAACCTCCGAGGTCCGCCGCGGCGTCGATCTTCTTCAGGACGTTGGGGCGGTCCGTATGCATCGTATCCATGCGGTAGAGGTTAGCACTGACGCCGGGCCGGTTAATCTGGCCGTTCACGCGGTGTTTGGTCACGAAATACAGTTTTCCATTTTTCGCGAACACCGCCTCGCAATCGAAGTGCCACTCCTTCGGCGGAAACTCCTTCTGGTCCTCATAGACCACGGGCAGCCACTTCTGGACCCGCCCCTTCTCCATGGCCTCCGGGTTCGGCTCCGTGAGAACGTACACGCCCAGGTCGCGCCGGGCATTGCCGTTGTTCCCGAGGTCCGCGATGTAGAGCGTGTCTCCGTCGATGGTGATGTCTTCCCAGTCGAAGTGAGAGGCCATCTCCACCGCGAACCCGGGGTACGAGGGCTTCTCCGGAGTCTCCTCGGGGCCGGTCGAAAAGTTTCCGCGCAGCCACGCGGGCACGATCACTTCGCCGTTCCCACGGATGGCGAAAAGGCGTGGAACGTCCCCGCTATCGTTGTGAGCCCAGTAGGTGTCGGGGTAGCGGCGGCTTTTGACGACGCCGCTCATTTCGTTCAGCAGCTTGTGTGTTACGGTGGCGACGGGCTTCAGCGCCGCGGCAGGCGGTCCCGGCGGCGGCGGGGTCTGGGCACGGGTGGGGAGCGCGAAGGGAGCGCTGGCAGCGGCGGCCGTGAGCAGCAGACCGGCGGTCAGGAAGGCCAGGATAGGGCGGCGGTGTGGGGAGAGGGGCATGAGGCGGTCTCCGGGATAGGGTTCGACGATCGATGACGGCGCGGATGCGCGAGATTATAGCGCACCCGCGGCGGCCGCGACAAGGTGGGGGTATAACGGTGCGAAGGAGACCGACCGCCCCATGCCCGGCCGACGCAACCGCTGGACCGAAGAAGAACTGGATGCCCTGTCGCAGCCGCCCCGGCCCGGCGAGGTCTGGTGGTGCGACGGACGCGCGCTCGCCCTGACCGACGGCGGCAAGATGCGCCCTGTGCTGGTGGTTGGTGTGAGCGGCGGGACCGCGCGGGTGCTTCCGCTTACGTCGCAGAAGCCGGAGGGCGCGCCCACGCAGGTGGCGCACCGGGCAGGGACATCCTGGCTTATCTACCGCGAGCCGGAGTCGATCTCCGTGCGCGACCTGACGGCCCCCTTGGGGACGTGGTCTGGCTACGCCGCCTGGCGCCGGGCGGCCCGTTTGTAGCGGATTCCGCCGGATAGGGCATAAACGGCAAGAGAGGAAAACGCCGCCGGGCCGACGAACCCTGCGTGCGACATGAGTACCCAGTCTCCGGCGCGGACGCCGGATGCAAAAGCAGGCGGGGGCGGTGCCCGCGACGTCATCCGATTCCTGCTGCGCTTCCAGAGCGCGTTCGGCCTTGTCGCCGTTCTGCTGATCTCCGCCCTCGCTTCCCCCGTCCGCGACGGCCGCGTCGTCTTCCTGGAGCCGTCGAACCTTCTCAACATCGTCCGGTTCGCGTCTGAGAACGGCATCATGGCGGTAGGGATGACCCTTGTCATTCTCACCGGCGGGATCGACCTCTCGGTCGGGGCGGTGCTCGCGCTCTCGGGCGTTGGCGCCGCCGCCTTCCTCATGCGCTACGACCAGGGCGTTGCCGTCACGGTGGGCGCAGTGCTCGCGCTCGGCGGGCTCGTGGGCGCGCTCAGCGGTCTGGTCACGACGCGCCTCAAGGTGCCGTCGTTCATCACCACTCTGGCCGTCCTCTCCGCGGCCCGTGGCGCCGCCTCGCTGTGGTCGGGGGGGTACGCCATCCCGCTTGCGTTCGGGCCAGACGCGGCACCTCCCCTGTTCAAGTCGCTGTTTGGCGGCCAGTTAACCCTCGGCACCCTCGCCATCCCCGCGCCCCTGTTCTACTTCCTGGGGGTGGGGCTGATCGCGAACGCCGTGCTGCGGCGCACCGTCTTCGGGCGGTACGTCTACGCGACCGGTGGGAATGAGGCCGCCACGCGCCTGGCCGGGGTGAACACCGACCGTATCAAGGTGGCGGTCTTCGCCGCCTCCGGCGCCCTGGCCGCGCTGGCGGCCCTGCTGCACGTCGCACTGGTCAATCAGGGGAGCCACATCGACGGCGGCGGGTACGAGTTAAACGCCATCGCGGCGGCGGTGATCGGGGGGACCAGCCTGTCGGGCGGCGTCGGCACCATCGGCGGCACCGTTATCGGCGCGCTCATCCTCTCCGTTCTTGACAACATCCTCGGACTGCGCAACGTGCCGTCCGACTACCAGCTCATCTTGAAAGGGGTCATTATCGTACTCGCCGTCGTGCTGCAAAGGCAGCGGCGGCCGCAGGGCGCGGCGTAGATGCGCGCCCAGAGAGAGAGAAACACCATGAGACACAAGTGGAGGTGCGGCGCCCTCGCCGCCGCGCGGTCGGGACTGTTCGCCCTCGTCGCGGCGGCAGCGTTCGGGCTTGCGGGTTGCGGCCCGCAGGAGACGACAGGGGCATCGCCAACCGCGCCCGGGGCCAGCACAGAAGCGGCCAGCGGCGGCTCCGGAAAGACGTTCACCATCGGGATGTCGCAGGCGAACAAGGGTGAGCCTTGGCGTCAGGCCATGAACGACCAGATCGCCGCTGCCGCCGAGAAGCACCCCAACCTGAAGGTCGTGTTCGCCGACGCCGCGCAGAACAACGCCAAGCAGGTGGCCGACGTGGAGAACTTCCTCCAGCAGAAGGTGGACCTGCTGATTATCTCCCCCAACGAGGCCGCGCCGCTGACCGATGTGGTCGCCAAGGCGTATGAGGGCGGCACGCCGGTGATCCTGCTGGACCGCAAGGTGAACGGCGACAAGTACACCGTCTGGATCGGAGCGGACAACCAGAAGATCGGCGAAGAAGCGGGTAAGTACGTGGCCGACTGGTGCCGCGACAACGCGCGCAAGCCGTGCAACATCCTCGAACTGCGCGGTTTGGAGGGCTCCACCCCTGCCAAGGAGCGCGGCGACGGCTTCCGTGCGGGGCTGAAGGGCAACCCCGACGCGAAGATCGTGGCCAGTCAGAACGCCGACTGGCTGCGGGAGAAGGCGGTCTCCGTGTCCCAGGCGATGTTCCAGGCGAACCCGAACGTGGACGTGGTGTACGGGCACAACGATCCCATGGCCGAGGCGGCGATCATCTCTGCCCAGAGCGCCGGAAAGGATGTCAGCAAGATCCTGTTCGTCGGGATCGACGGCCTGCCGACGCCCGATGGCGGCCTGCGCTCCGTGAAGGACGGGCGCCTCGGTGCCACCTACGTCTACCCGACCGGCGGCGCGGAGGCGATTGACTGGGCCGTCCGCATCCTGGAGAAGGGCGAGAAGCCGCCGAAGTCGGTGGTCCTGCCGACCGACGAAGTGACGAAGGAGAACGCCGACGCACTCCTCGCCAAGTTCGGCGCGAAATGAAGTCTGGGAGGAACCGCTTGAAGCTACGCCATTATCTCTCCGCGGCGCTCGCCTGCGCCGCCACCCTGACCGCCGTGGCCCTTGCCGCGCCCGAGGCCCGGGCGCAGCGGCAGTACGCGCCCGCCATCGGGCGGGGCACGCTGGGCAGCCTGATCACACCACGCGGCGGCAAACTGTTGCACTTCGCCAGTACCGACCCCCGCGGTGGCAACGCCGACATGCGGGGCGTCGCGCCGGGCGAGACGCATACCCTGATGGACTACAAGGGCGGCCCCGGTATCATCCGGCGGTGGTGGATTACCATCGCGCCGCGCAACAACGTCGCCATCCAGCGGCAGGCCATCATCCGCTGCTACTGGGATGGCGAAACCAACCCCTCGGTCGAGGTGCCCGTCTCCGACTTCTTCGGCATGGGCTTTGGTCAGTGGAAGGACTTCCAGTCCCTGCCTCTCAACATGACCAGCGGCGGTTACAACTGCTACTGGCCGATGCCGTTCCGTAAGTCGGCGCGCATCACCATCGAGAACCGCTCCAACGTGCGCATTGACGCCCTGTACTACAACCTGGACGTCGAGACGCACAAGAGCCTTCCCGACGACACGCTCTACTTCCACGCCCAGTTCCGCCGCCAGCGGCCCACCGAGAACGGTAAGTCCTACACGATCCTGGAGACCACCGGTAAGGGCCACTACGTCGGCACGCTCATGTCGATGCAGGCGATGCAGGGGCGGGGGCTCTTCTATCTGGAGGGGGACGAGATCGTCACGGTGGACGGCGAGGCGACCCCCTCGATTGTGGGCACCGGGACCGAGGACTACTTCTCGTCCGGCTGGTACTACGACACCGGCGAGTACTCTGCTGCTTACCACGGCGTCCCGATCAAGGACACCGAGAAGGGGCGCATCTCTACCTACCGCTGGCACATTGAGGATGCGATCCCGTTCGAGAAGTCTCTGAAATTCGAGATCGAGCACGGGCCGGTCAACGACGTGCGCGCCGACTACTCGTCGGTGGCCTACTACTACCAGACGCACCCGCACCCGCCGTTCCCGCCGCTGCCGAAGGACCTGCTGCCCGCCGAGCCGACCCCCGTGCCGCGCATCCCCGGCATCATCGAGGGGGAGAGCCTGCGCGCCAGCGCGAAGGCGACCGCCGGGAACGTCGAGTTCCAGGACATGTCGGTCTTCGAGGGGGAGTGGAGCAGTCTGGGGCAGTTGTGGTGGCTTCCTACGTCTTCGGGCGCACGTCTGACGTTAACGTTTAACGCACCCGAAGCGAAGGAGTACGAACTGATCGGCTACTTCACCCAGGCGCGCGACTACGGCGATGTCCGCGTGCGCGTCAACGGCGCCGCCGACCCGCTTCCTACCGTGGTTCGCGGGTACAACGCCAACGTCCGCCATCACGGCCCTGTTTCGCTTGGCCGTGTCGCCCTGAAGGCGGGGGCGAACACCATCGAGTTCGAGATGGTTGGCAAGGACGAGCGCTCCAACGGCTACCTGTTCGGCCTGGATGGCCTGGTCCTCAAGTAGCCTCAAGCAGCGCAATATCACACTCCGCCCCTCGCTGCGCTCTGACGCGCGGCGAGGGAGCGGAAGGAGGTTTTTGCACCACATGCCACGCACCTGCGACTGCGCCGGGCCGTGCGGGCCGGGCGACAACGAACGAGATGACTCCGGAAACGGCCTTTCGCGCCGCGGCTTTCTGACGCTTCTGGGCACCAGCAGCGCCGCAGCGGCGATCGCCTCGGCGGCCCCGCCGGTCGCGGGTCAGCAGCCGGAAGCGCCACCCCGTCAAAGCCTGGAAGACTGGAAGCGTACCCTGTTCTCGGGGCGCGGCGGCGCCGCCGCGGCCACCGCGCGCCGGGTCTACCGTTCGGGGGAGCACACCGATGTGCGCTTCCCGCTGGGCGGCATCGGCACCGGCAGCTTCGAACTGGGTGTGGACGGGCAGTTCACGGTGTGGCAGTTGTGGAACACGCTCCGGGACGGCCACCTGCCGTTCTTCTTCGGCGTGCGGACCAGCGGGGGCGCGGCGAAGCTGCTCCAGACCGCGGGCGGCCCCCCGGGACTGCCGAAGGTGGCGGGTATCGAAATGGTCGGCGAGTATCCCCTCGCCACGCTGCGGTACCGGGACCCCGACCTGCCCGTGCGGGTGGCGATGACCGCTTTCACCCCGTTCTCGCCCTTCGACACCGACCTGTCGTCGCTGCCCGTGGCCTGCTTCGCCTTCCGCCTGGAGAACCCGACGCAGGAGCAGCAGACCGTTTCCCTGGCGGGGTTTCTCCAGAACCCGGTCGGCTACGACGCGCTCGGCCCCGCCATCAGCTTTAACTCTGTCGGGTTCAATACCGTGCCGCCGCGCTGGGGCAACCGCCACCCGAACTTCGGCGGCAACCGCAACCGGCCCGTGGACGCCGGGGGCTGCACCGGGATCGCGTTCACGGCGGAGGCGGGGCGGCGGGCGGAGGTTGCCGGTGGCAAGCCGTTCCGCCTCTTCACCAACGCCAACCCGGGCGGTCTGAACACCTACCCGCTCGACCACGCGCCGGGCTTCCGCGTGGCGAGTCTGGACGCGCTGCCTGCGTCGGTCGAGGAACCGGCGTCCACGGTGATCTGGATCGAGAACGCACCGGTCACCCTTTCGGCGCAGACCCTGCGCCACACCCGCGACGCCGTGAACCGCGGTGCCACCGTGGTTTGGGCGGGGGGCGAGTCGCCCCTGCTCACGCTCTACGCCCGCGCGCCGGACGGCGCCGCCTCCGCCCCGCCGGACATACTGTTCGCGGACTTCGAGAACGGCTACGGGGCGTGGAAGGTAGAGGGGGAGGCATTCGGGGACGCGCCCGCGACGGGCACGCTGCCGGGGCAGCAGCCCGTGACCGGGTTCATGGGTAAGGGCCTGGTGAACACCTTCTGGAAGGGCGACGATACCACCGGACGCCTGACCAGCCCGACATTTACCGTGGAGCGGCGCTTCATCCGCTTCCTGATCGGAGGCGGCTGGCATCCGAATACCCAGCTTCGCCTGATCGTGGACGGCCAGCCAGTCCGGCGCGAGTCCGGGCGGAACGAGGAGCGGCTGTTCCCGGTTATCTGGGACGTCAGCGAGTTCAAGGGCAAGACGGCGCACCTGGAGATCGTGGACGATCAGAAGGGGCCGTGGGGGCACGTCAACGTCGACCACATCGAGTTCAGCGACGTGCCCGTGGCGAAAGAGGTCTTCGACCTGCTTGCGGAGCTTGTCCCCGCGCGGTTCAAGGTGCCCGCCGAAGGCGCGCCGCCCGGGCAGGCCGTACTCTTCGCGGGCGCAACGCCGGCGGCGGGCGCCGCGCCGGTGGCGCCCGCTTCGGGGGCTGCCACCGACGGCGTGAAGTTCCTGGCGGGGAAGCTGGGCGCGGGGCGGACCGTGCTGGCGTCCGGCTCCCTGCTGGCGTGGGGCGATGCAGAGCTGTTCGGGGCGCGGCAGCGGGCGTTCGCGGAGCTGGCGCGCGTGGCCGGCATCGCCTACACGCCGGCGCGGGGTGTCGCCAAGGGGGCGCCGGGCTTCGGCTCCGTGGCGCTCGGTGTCTCCGGTGGCGATCGGCGCTCGCGCCTCGCCGCGTTCGACCGCTGGCAGGATGCCTGGGCGGAGTTCGCCCGGACCGGTGCGCTGCCGGAGCGGGGCGTCTCCTCCGCTCCGACCCCCACACCGGTGGGGCAGACGGTAAACGGCGCGGTGGCGGCGTCGGTCACGCTGGCGCCGGGGCAGTCCAAGGAGGTGTCGTTTGTGCTGGCGTGGCACTTCCCGAACCGCTACTATGGGCCGCAGAAGGCGGTAGGGAACCACTACGCCACGCGGTGGCCGGACGCCGCCGCGGTGCTGCGCGACGCGGCGCGCGATCTGCCGAAGCTCCGGGAGCGCACGGAGCGGTTCCGGACAGCGTTCTACGACAGCACCCTGCCGTACTGGATGCTGGACTGCCTCACCTCGCAGATCAGCACCATCCGCCACCCGGGCGTCGTGTTCCGCATCGCGGACGGCAACGTATACGGCTGGGAGGGCTCCAACGGCTGCTGTCCGCCGACCTGCACCCACGTCTGGGGGTACGAGCAGGCGCTGGCTTACCTGTTTCCTGACCTGGAGCGCCGGATGCGCTCTGTGGACTTCGACTGCCAGCAGGGGCCGGATGGCGGTGTGAACAACCGCACGGAGGTCCCCGCGATCCCGGGCCGTCCCACCGGCGAGCGGCCGTTCAGCGACGGCCACGCCAGCGGCATCCTGAAGTTCTACCGCGAGGTGCGCAACCAGTCCGACCCGGCCTACCTGAAGGAGCGGTGGCCGAAGGTACGCGCCGCGGTGGACTACCTGATCGCGCAGGATGCAGCCTCTTCTCCGGACGGCAAGCCCGATGGCACCCTGAGCGGCGACCAGTGGAACACCTACGACAACGCCATCCACGGGGTCAACAGCTTTATTGGCACCTACTACCTGGCGGCGTTGCGCGCCGGGGAGGAGATGGCGCGCCGGGTGGGGGACAACGACGCCGTGGAGCGCTTCCGGGGCGTGTTCCAGAAGGGAAGGGAGAACCTGCTGGCCCGCTGCTGGAACGGTGAGTACTTCCAGCAGGACCTGCCTGGCTACGAGAATCGGACCGGGGAGTACGGCCCCGGGTGCCTCAGCGACCAGCTCATCGGGCAGTGGTGGGCGCACCAGCTCGGCCTGGGCTACCTTCTCCCGCAGGACCACGTTCGCAAGGCCCTGCGCGCGGTGTTCCGTCACAACTGGCGCACCGACTTCACCGACTTCCAGCACCACTGGCGCAAGTTTGCCGGGGGCACGGACAAGGGGCTGCTGAACTGCACCTGGCCCCGCGGCGGGCGCCCAACGGATACCATCCCCTACGTGGACGAGGTGTGGACCGGCGTGGAGTACCAGGTGGCGGGCCACCTGCTGTACGAAGGCATGGTCGAGGAGGCGTTCTGCATCGTCAAGGGCGTGCGGGACCGCTACGATGGCGTGCCGCGCGCGCCCATGCCGCGCAACCCCTGGAACGAGATCGAGTGCGGGGGGCACTACGCCCGCGCGCTGGCAAACTGGTCGCTCCTGCTCGCGCTGACGGGCTGGGACTACGACGGCGTGGAGCGGGTTCTGCGCCTCACCCCGCCGCCCGCGGAGGCGATGGACGGGGGGAAGTTCCGTGCCTTCTGGAGTGGTCCTGCGGCATGGGGAATAATGGAGCGGGAGAGTGACGGCGGCGCGGGTGGGCCGGTTCGGCAGGTGACGCTCCGGGTGGTGGAGGGGCGGTTCCCGGCGGCGCGGATAGAGCTGGGTGGTATCCGCGAGGCGGAAAACGTCCAGGCTGTCACGGTTACCCGGAGCGGAAAGCAGGGAGCGGTGCCCTACACGGAACTGCGCAACGGGGACATCTCCGCTCTCTCCTTCGCTCCGGCGCTGACCCTTTCGGCGGGGCAGGCCCTTACCCTGACGGTCGGCCCGCCGTCCGCAGGTGCGTAACGCGGTGGTTTTACCTTGAAGGAGGAAATGTGAAATACCGAAAGCTGGGCAAGTACGGGGTGAAGGTGTCCGAGGTGTCGCTTGGCTCCTGGCTGACCTACGGCGGGGCGACCGAGGAGGAGACCGCCCGGGCGTGTATCGCGAAGGCGTATGACCTGGGTATCAACTTCTTCGACACCGCCAACGGCTACGCGCGTGGCAAGGCGGAGGAGGTGGTCGGGGCGGCCCTGAAGCCCTACCCTCGCGAAAAGCTCTTCGTCGCCACCAAGGTCTTCTTCCCGATGGGCGATGGCCCGAACGACCACGGCCTGTCGCGCAAGCACATTATGGAGCAGTGCCACGCGTCGCTCCGGCGGCTCGGCATGGACTACATCGACCTGTACCAGTGCCACCGCTACGACACGGAAACGCCGCTGGAGGAGACCTTGATGGCGCTGGACGACCTGGTCCGGCAGGGCAAGATCCTCTACTACGGGGTGTCCCAGTGGTCCGCCGGTCAGATTGCGCACGCTGTGGACCTGGCGCGCGGGCGCGGACTCCATCCCCCAGTCTCGAACCAGCCGATCTACAACGCTCTGGAGCGCCACCTGGAGAAGGAGGTCATGCCGCTCTGTGGGCGCGAGGGCATCGGCCTGGTGGTCTACTCGCCGCTCGCGCAGGGCCTCCTCACCGGCAAGTACAAGCCCGGCCAGCCCCTGCCCGAGGGGAGCCGCGCCGCCGACCCGAACCAGAACATGTTCCTGAACAAAGGGGAACTGGACCAGAAGGTGCTGGAGCGGGTGCAGAAGCTCGCGGGCATCGCGGAGGAACTGGGCATCACCATGAGCCAGCTCGCGCTGGCCTGGTGCCTGCGCCGCCCGGAGGTCAGCAGCGTCATCATCGGGGCGTCGAAGCCCTCCCAGGTGGAGGACAACGCCGGGGCGAGTGGTGTGACCCTGTCGCCGGACACGCTGGCCGCTATCGACGCGGCGCTGGAGATCGGGGCGTGACGGCGACCCTCCCCGGTCGCGTCTTTAACTCCCGGCCGGCTCGCGCGACACTGTAGGCGTGGGCACGGCCAAACAATCGACGGAAAAGGGCTTGACGCTACCCCGTGCTAGCGGCGGCGTCAAGCCCCGGCATGTCCTCGCGGTCCGCATGTACGCGGCGCGGGTGGAGTGGCTTGGCGGCGCTCCCTGCTGGGAGGCCGACACGGCCGGGCCGCTCTGCTACGTTACGCCGGACGGCCGGCATCGGGTGCCCCTGACGCCCAGGACCGTGGCGCGGGCGCAGTACTGCCTGAACCGCATCGCCGTCCACCCCGTTTCCGCCGGGGCCGCGCTGGGGGACGCCGACGCCTTCCTCGCCCGCCGCCGCGCGGCGCTGGAGGTGGCCAAGCGCCTGCTCGCCCTCGGGAGCGCCGTACGCTGCCGTGCCGGCAGTCCCAATGCGCTGGTCGCGCTTCTGCTGCTGGAGGCGGTGGTCCTGTGCGAGCCGCCGTTCTCGCCCGCGCGCCGCCTGGTTCTGCTGCTTCACCGGACGGACGGTGTGGCCCCCGCGGGCCTGCGGGCGATGGCGGGGGACGACTCTCTCCCCCTCTGTGCCCGCGCTCTTGCCGCCCTGACCCTGGGCGCCATATCCCGGCGCGCGGGCGGCGCCGAGGCGCACCTCTTCCCGGACGACGCCCGTCTTCCGCCCGCCGTGCGGGCGGCCCGTCAGTATGCTCTGCGCCGCGGACTGCCGGACGAACCGCGCCTGCTCGCCGCACTCCTGGCGGCAGCGGACCCGGGCGAGTCTCAGCCCGCGCTGCTGTCCCTGGCGGAACGCTTCACTGCCGCACGCACCCTCGCCGCCGGGAGCCCCTTCGCCCTGCCGCCGGACTTCGTGCGCTCTCGACTGCTCCCGGAAGGCGGGTACCCTGCCCGCGAAGTGGTGAACCTGCTGGAGACGGTCGCGCACTGGGTCTGCCCGCTCGCCGTCCGCCTGCGGAGCCGCCGCCACGAACTGCCGAAGCCGCCCCAGCGTGAAACGCCGGAGCAGGCGGGCGAAGCGCGCGGCGTTCGCGCCCGCGCCCTGGCGGAGATGGGCGAACTCCTCGTCACGCTCCTGCGCCTCACCGGCGGCGAACCGGGCGTGGTGCGCGACTTCGGCCGGTTTGTCGGGAGCGTGCTCGACCACCTCCCGGGTCTTCTCGGGCCGCAGATCGGGCCGGCCCTCCTGCGCCCCCTGCGCGCCGCGGCGCAGGAGGACGGCACGGTCGCCCGAACCTATCTCGCCGTGCTGGCCGGGCGACCCGACCTGTTCTGGGAAGGCGTGCCTCCCACGGCGAACCCCCTCCAGACGAGCCGAAAACACCGTGACTCCGCGGGCTGGCTGTCGGAGCGTCTTGAGTCTACGCGGTACCTGGGGCACTGGCTCGACAGCGCCTGGAAGGAGCGGTTCCGCCCGGCGCTCCACCTCGCCCGCGTGTTCGTCGGAGATGTCGCCGGCGCCGCCCGCGTTCTCGAAGAGACCCGGGACCCCTTCTGGCGTGGATGCTGGCAGGAGCAGGACGAAGCCGCGTGGTACACCTGGGTCTTAGACACAGCCCGCGCGCTGAAGGAGGCAGGTGTTCCCGTCGAATGGTCGGTATGGTCACTCCTGACGCACGTTGCCGACCAGGGGAGCGAAGGGCGAAGTCTCTTCCGGTCGCTGCTCGGCTACGCCTTCCGGGGCATCCCTCGCGGCGAGGAGCGCGTGGCATTCGTGGACGCCCTCGCCGCGGAACTCTGCCGCCATTCGCGCGCAGACGGTCTCAACGCGCTCCGCCGCCTGGAGGCCGGGCGGGACGTGTTCCTGCCGCGCACGGCAGCGGCAGCAGCGGGGCCGGGAAAAACGGAGCACGCGTGGCAGGCCACCTTCCGGGTGGCACTGGCCGGGCTGCCCGAGGAACTGGTCGGCCGGGTCCGGGAGCGCATCGCCGTGGACGGACCCGGCGTGTGGCGGGACGGCAACACCTGGGCGGCCCTGGAGCATCTGACGGGGGCGCTGAACCTGGCAGGCGCCCTGCATACCGACGGCGCCGGTGCTCCGGAGGCTTTCCTGGCCTGCTTCGACGCCGCCCGCGCCGCGCTCACGGCAGAGGACGGTCCGGGCGCTGCGGTGCCGAAGCGCATCCGGGAACTCCTGGAGCGGTTCCCCGGCCTGCGCGCGCCTGTCACCGCCCTGATGCCGCGGCAGGCGCGCCGCTGCCTGCGCCTGCTGGACGCCGTGCACCAGGTCGCGCGGCCCGGCTGTCCGGACAAGGCCCTGGCCCCGTTGGCGGAACTCTGGCCGGGGGAGGCGCACGCCGGTTCCGCCCGCAGCGACGACCCGGAGTGGGATGCCCTGCTGGACCTCGTCCCCGATGTCGCCCCGCTGGCCGCCGGGTACTGGTACGCCCGCTGGCTCACCGGCGACCGCGGCGATCTCCCCCCCGGCCTGCGCCGTGCCGCCCTGGGCGAGGCAGAGAAGCGGGCACGGGAACTGGCGTTTCTGGAGGCACGGCTTGCGTGTGGCAGGGGCAACGCCGGTATCGCCGCGCGTGTCGCCTCGTTGCGCGCCCGGCTTGCGGATGAGGAGCGGATGCGCGCTCGGGCTGCCGACGAGGCCCGCGAGCGCCTGACCGCCGTCACCCGCGAAGCGCAGATGGCAGCGGCCGAGCGGGCGGTGGAGGCGTGCTGGCGCATCCGCCTTACCCTGTTTCTGGGAAAGCCCGTTGCCGCGGACGTCGCCTTCACGGAAGACCTGCGGAACGCGGTGGTGATCGCCTCGCACATCGAAAAGAATCGCAAACTGCTCCAGCGGCTTCTGCGGGCGCACGTTGCGGGAGGCGCCGCGCGTCCGTTTCTGGACGAGCACCCCGGGAACCGGGCGTTCCGCGAACGCCTGGCCGCCCACGGGGCGGATGCCGTCGCGTGGCTGGGCGCGCACCCGCGTCGGGTGGTTCTGGCAGGCAAAGGCAAAAGGCGCGTGCTGCTTGCGCTGGAGCGGGATCCACTGCGCGTCCTGCAGATGGGGAACCCCTTCGGCACCTGCCTGTCGGCGAGCGAGTGCAACGCTTACTCTACGGTGGCGAACGCTTGTGAGCAGAACAAGCGAGTGCTCTATGCCGTGGACGAGGCGACCGGGCGCATCGTCGGGCGGCGGCTGATCGGACTGACGGAAAACTTCGAACTGCTGGGCTTTCGCCCCTATGTCACCCTGAACGATGAGGAGGCGGAGGAGTTGCAGGAGGCGATGCGGGTCTACCTGCTCGATTTTGCGCGGGTGTGCGGCCTGCGGACGGTGGACTGGGGCACGGTGCCTACTCTGTTTGCCGAAGCCTGGTACGATGACGGCACGGTCCCCTGGGAGAAGGCCGCAGGTGCGGAAGCCGAACCCGCTCTGCCTCACCGTACAATAAAGGCGTGAACCCCGCCTCGCTCGCCGAAATCGCTCTAAAAACCGAGCGTCTCCTTCTGCGCGAGTACACGCCGGACGACTGGCCCGCGGTACTCGCCTACGCCTCCGACCCCGAAGTACTGCGCTACCGCGCTGCGGCGCCCGCGACCGAGGCCGACGTGAAGGCGTCCCTGGCCCGCCTTCAGGAGCAGCGGCGTGCGCAGCCACGCTCCCGCTTCGAACTGGCGGTCGCTCTCCAGGGGAGCGGCGCCGTGATCGGCTGGCTGCCTATCCTGCTCGGCCGGGAGTTTGAGGATGCCGAGATCGGCTGGACGCTGGCGCGCGCGCACTGGGGGCGCGGCTACGCTACCGAGGCCGCGCGCGCCGGACTCGCCTTCGCGTTCGAAACGCTGGGGCTGCACCGTGTGTGGGCGCGCTGCCAACCGGAGAATGTCGCCTCCTGGCGCGTCATGGAAAAGCTGGGAATGCGGCGGGAGGGGCACTTTGTACGGTGCCAGCGCATCCGCGACCGCTGGGTAGACAACTACTTCTATGCGATTCTCGCTGAGGAGTGGTGGTCCGCCCGCCGCGAAACGGTATAGGCAACCTCACGCACCGGTGCGCTTGCGGCGGTGCGTGTGCTTTTTGCCGCGTCGCCTCCCCAGGGCCAGCGCTCCGCTACCAACGGCTCCCGCTGCCATCAGGATGAACGTCCCCGGTTCCGGTATGGCGGTGGTGGTGAAGGTGATCGAAAAGTCGTCGACGGCCAGACCGTGGTCCGTGAGAGCGGTGCTATTGAAGTCGTACCACCGTATCCATATCTCCTGGCCCGGGGCGACCGAGATGCTTGTGCCGGCACCGTTATTGATGCTTGTCGTGCTGAAGGGCGTGTTCCCGTTGTTGCCTGGCGGACCGGACGAGATCACGACAAAATCCAGTTCACTCACCCGGGTATAGTCCGGATCCGTGATACTTCCGGTCCCCGCATCGAATACCTGATAGCCAAACTCCAGGACATCCGGGATTGTCAGGGTAGTGCCGCGCCGCCAGAACTCGCCGTTGTAGGAAACCTGAAACGAGGTCAGGGGGGTGGACCCGGTATTGACGAACCGAAAGCCATAGACGATGTCAGTGTTCTGTGAGGGGGAGATGCCGCCCAGGGCGCGATCCCCCATGTTGGGGCCGGAACTGGCTCCGTAACTGTAGAGAACCGCAGTGCCTTCCGCGCCCGAGGAGGCGCGATAGGTAGTACGGGTGGTGTACACTCCGGGGAGGGTGACGTTGTCCACAAAGCTGAAGTCCGTGACCAGAGGGCCGGAGGCCAGCGTGTCGAAGTTCTCGGTGTGCACAAGCGGGTTGGAACCGCCAATATTGATCTGAGCGAGTGCGGGGCGGGGAGCCGATGCCAGGAGGATAAGTGCCGCGCCAGCGGCGGTGAGAGAACCTCTGCATTTCAACGACATTCGTTCTCGATCTCCTTCGAATCACGGGGCGCGGAGAGCGCCGTAGGGCGAGCGAGAAGCGGTACGCCGTTGGACCGTCCCGAGCGGAAAGTCCTGGTCTGGCAGTCAGTCAGGTATAACCGCTGGGTAATTATTCCTCAGGTTTGGTCCCGAGGAGCAGATAAATTCTCTACTGGTGCCAGGCAGTCACTAAATCAGGTATTTTAACGAGTTCCTGTCCATTGGACTCGGTCGGCACTGAGGGAGGCGAACACAGGGGCGCCACGCGCGTCCGTCATGTCGATCACGGCCTCGATCTCCGCACCGGTTTCCTGCGCCCGCGTGATCGCCTCCCAGGTGACGGGAGACAGACGGATCTTGGCGCGTCCGAACCCCTCCCAGGCGCCGTTGGCGGTGCGCTCCCCCCAGCACAGGTAGAGGAATCGGTCGTTGACCGTGCCATGCGCGAACGGACCCAGGAAGTTGGGAGGCCCGGCTTCCGGGCTTCCGCCGATGCGCAGGGGAGCGGTAAACGTAGCCTCCTCCGCGTCGGCGGAAACATCCTCCACGACCTCCTTGCCCCGCTGAATGCCCAGGCGCACGGCCGCGCTCTCTCCGACCCGTGCGCCTGGCAGGTTCCGGCACCGAAGCCGGATGGTGATGTCAGACATGGAAGGTACCTTTCTCCGTGCTCGCGGGGCTGCACCGCCGCCCCCCCGTCGCTCGGCAGCCTCTCGGCAGAGGCTGCCGAGCGACGGGGGCAGTATCTTATCTACCGCTTGCGAGCAGCGCGGCGCGAAAGGATCTGGTCCACGGCGACGCCGGCCAGGATGACCGCGCCCATGACGGCGAAGTTGAGCGAGGAGGGGATGCCGAGCAGGTTCACCAGGTTCTGGAGCACCTGCAGCAGCGCCGTACCGATGAGGATACCCACCACCGAACCCTCGCCGCCGCGCAGGCTGCATCCCCCCAGGACCGCCGCCGCGATGCCGTACAATTCGTAGAAGTTGCCGTGCGAGGAGGGGGAGATGGAGTTGGTGTAGAAGGCCACGAAGACCGCGGCGACGCCCGCCAGCAGGCTGCACAGGACGTAGACGCTGATGAGCAGACGATCTGTGTGGATACCCGCGTAGCGCGCCGCGTTCTCGTTGCTGCCCAGCGCCATCAGGTGCCGCCCGTAGGTCGAGCGGTGCAGCAGGACCCAGAGCGCTGCTGCCAGCACCAGCAGAAACACAAACGGGGTAGGGACCCCCAGGAGATTTCCGGTTGCCAGGCTCTGGAGTCCCTCGATGCCCGTTGCCGTACTAAAGCCCTTGGTCTCGTCGTTCGCAACGAAGCGGGCGATGCCCCGGTAGAACAGGAGGCCGCAGAGCGTAACGATAAACGGCTGGAGGCGCACCTTCGCGATGAGCAGGCCATGCCCGAGGCCGAGCAGCGCGCCCACCCCCACGACAAAGAGCAGGGCAAGTGGAGGCGCCAGGTGCCAGTCTCCCAGGGCGAACGAGAGCAGGACGCCAAGCAGGGCGATCACCGAGCCGATAGACAGGTCGATACCGCCCGTGATGATGACGAACCCAACCCCGAGGCTGAAGATGCCGTACATCCCGATCAGCCGGGCGGTGTTCTGCAGGTTGGTGGGGCTCAGGAACGTTCCCTCGCTCCGCATGGCGGTGAAAGCGCACAGCACCACCAGGAGGATCGCAAGGCCGAGCTCTTTCTTGGACTTCATGATGCGGCCTCCCCACCGTGACCGACCGCGAGCCGCATGATGGTCTCTTCCGTCATCTCCTCGTGCTCCACCGTGCCGGTGATGGCGCCCTCGTGCATGACGGCGACCCGATCACACAGGCCCAGGACCTCTTCCATGTCGCTGCTGATGCAGAGCACCGCGACCCCGCTCTCAGCGGCGAGCGCGCGGATGCGCTCGTAGATCTCCGCCTTCGCGCCCACGTCCACGCCGCGTGTTGGCTCGTCGAAGATCAGCACCTTCGGGTCACGCGAAAGCCACTTGGCCAGTACCACCTTCTGCTGGTTGCCGCCTGAGAGTGTCCCGGCGGCGTTCTCCACGCTGGTGGTCTTGACATTCAGCCGGTTCGCGCTTTCGGTGGTAGACTGCTTCTCCTTCGCGCGGTCGATCCAGCCCAGCGCGCGCGTGAAGCGGTTCAGCGATGGCAGCGAGATGTTCTCGCGGATGGGGAAGTCCAGAATCAGGCCCAGATGGCGCCGGTCCTCCGGGATCAGGTAGATGCCATGTGCGATGGCGTCCCGGGGGGTCGCGATGCGCACCGCCTGGCCATTGAGCAGAATCTCACCGGAGAGCGCGGGCTCGACGCCGAAGAGCGCCTGCGCCACCTCGGTGCGCCCTGCGCCCACGAGACCGGCAAAGCCCAGTATCTCCCCTGCCCGCACCGAGAACGACACCTGACGGCGGGGGTAGCGGGGCGTCACCAGGTTCCGAACCTCCAGCACCGGCGGCGTGTTCGGGTCGGCGGGCGCCGGCTTTTCCCGGAGGACGCGCTCCAGGTCGCGCCCGACCATGAGCCGCACCATCCGGTCGGTGGTGATTTCGTGCTTCGCCAGGTCGCCCGCGTTCTTCCCGTCCCGCAGGCCAGTCACCCGATCCGCGATGGTCTCGATCTCCTTGAGGCGGTGAGAGATGTAGATTACGCTCACCCCCCGCGCCCTCAGATCGTGGACCACGGCGAGCATACGGTCGGTTTCCGCGGGCGTCAGACTGGCGGAGGGCTCATCCATGATGAGCAGGCGCGCCTCCTGAGAGAGTGCCCGTGCCACCTCCACCATCTGCCGCTGCGCCAGGGACAGGCTTGCCACCGGAGCCCGGGGCGAGACCGCCAGCCCCAACTGCTTGAGGTAGACGGCCGCCTGCTCCTCCAGGTGGCGCGTGTCGATCAGGTTCAGCGGCCCGCCGAACGTCTTCTCGCGTCCCAGGAACAGGTTCGCCGCAACGTCCAGGTTCTCCAGGACGCTCAGCTCCTGGTGGATGAAGGCGATACCGAGCCGGGTAGCCTCGCGCGGGGAGGCGATGCGTACCGGCTGGCCTTCGACGCGCACCTCGCCCTCATCGGGCGCGTGGACGCCGCCCAGCACCTTCATGAGGGTGGACTTGCCCGCGCCGTTCTCCCCGATCAGGGCCAGGACCTCACCGCCCCGCACGGTAAGGTCCACTCCCGAAAGCGCTGCCACCCCGCCGAAGCGCTTGGTGATGCCCCGCATCTCCAGCAGGGGGGGCGCGCCGGCTCCCGCCGCGTTGGCGTTAGAGGCCGGCGTGCTTCCCGAATCCGGTGGAACGGCCTGCGTCACTTCGCAGCTTCCGTGCGCCCGCGCAGCTCGTTGATCTTCGTGGTGAACGCGTCCACGTCCGCCTGCTTGATAACCAGCGTGGGGACGATCTTCTTGCCGTCCGCGGGGACCGCGCTCTTGTCACCACTGGCGACCTTGGCAAGCATCTGGATGGACTGGTAGCCGAACTCGTAGGGCTGCTGGACGATGGTGCCGGCGATCGACCCCTCCTTGACGCCCGCAAGCGTGTCGTCCTCCTCATCAAAGCAGATGATCTTGACCTTGCCAGCCTTGCCCGCTTCCTTCACCGCGCTCAGGATGGCGGGGCCGTTGTAGCTCCACAGGCCGACCATCCCGGCGATATCCGGGTACTTCACCAGCGTGTCAGCGACATTCGCCTTGGCGCGCAGCCGGTCGGTGTCGTCGGTGCGGATGTCGATAATCTGGATGTTGGAGCCCTTCAGCGCCTCCTCCAGACCCTGGTAGCGCTCCTTGGCGTTCTGGGCGTCCTTCTTGCCCACGAACACCATAATCTTGCCGCCGTTCGGCAGCGTCTCCTTGACCAGTTCACCCGCCTGGCGGCCCGCGGCCACGTTGTCCGTGCCAATGTAGCAGAGGCGGTCGCTGTCCGGCGCGTCGCTGTCCTGGGTCACCACCGGGATCTTCTTGGCGGCGTCGTTAATCATCTGGACCTGGTTGGCGGGGTCCACGGGGCTGATCGCCATACCGCCGACGCCCTTGGCAAGCAGGTCGTCCACCAGCCGCTTTTGTTCGGCCGCGGTGCCTTCTGCCGGCATCAGAAACTCGACCTCAACGTTGTCCAGCTCCTCATCGGCCTTTTCGGTGCCTTTGCGCGCGATGGTCCAGAAGTCCGAGGCGTTATTGGTGACGAAGGCGACCTTGACCGTCTTTCCGCCCTCTCCACCACCGGATGACGGAGCGCCGGGCGAACCGGACGCGCCCGAGTTGCCCGGCGCGGGGCACCCGGAGAGGGTCAGGGCGACAAGCGACAGGGCGCTGAGGGTCAGGGCGCCCGAGGTGATGAAACGGCGGCGGCCGTGCCGGGAAGAAGGCGTCACAGGGTCCTCCTGGGGGAGCGCGCGGCGGCAGGCGGGAGCGCTCCGAGAATGAACATAGGGTAGTCTCGGACGTATGTTCACGCTGTCTGGCCTCCGTCCCTTCTTGACAGGCGGACCAAACTGAAGTATACTCACCCCCTGCGGGAGCTATAGAGTTCGTTTGAAGGGCTGCCCACGCCATGCTGCAGAGTGACGTTGCGGACGAAGCGCCCGCGCCCGCGGACGAAGCGGAACTGGAGGATCGCCTTTCCCGCCCCACGGCGGCCCTCGTCTCCGACTTCGCTACGGGACTGACGGGGGATATCCTCGTGCTGGGCGCCGGGGGCAAGATGGGGCCGAGCTTGGCGCGCATGGCCCGCCGCGCCCTGGACGCCGCCGGGCGGCGCTCCCAGCGCGTCATCGCCGTGGCCCGCTTCTCCGACCCCGCCGCTCGCGCCCTTCTGGAGGCCTCGGGCGTGGAGACTCTCCCCGCCGACCTCTCCGACCGCACACAGGTAGAGCGCCTGCCGGACACGGAAAACCTGGTGTTCATGGCCGGGCAAAAGTTCGGCACCGCCGCCGCACCAGAGCGTACCTGGGCCATGAACGCCTACGTCCCTGCGGTGGTCGCCGAGCGGTATGCGCCCGCCCGCCCGCGCACCGTCGTCTTCTCCACCGGCTGCGTGTACCCCAATACACCCGTCGCCAGCGGCGGCTCCCGCGAGGAGGACCCGCTGGAACCCCTGGGCGAGTACGCCAACTCGTGCGTCGCTCGGGAGCGGCTGTTCGAGCACTTCGCAGGTGCGCACCGGGCGCCGCTCCTGCTCTTCCGCCTGAACTACGCCGTAGACCTGCGCTACGGGGTGCCGGTGGACATCGCCCGCAAGGTGCGCGACGGCGAGCCGATCGACCTGACCACCGGGCACGTCAACGTTATCTGGCAGGGGGACGCCAACGCGATGGCCCTGCGCAGCCTGCTGCACGCGGCCTGGCCGCCCGTGGCGCTGAACGTCACCGGGCCGGAGACCGTCTCTGTTCGTGACCTGGCGCACCGCTTCGGCGACCTGTTCGGGCGTCCGCCCATTCTGGCGGGCGAGGAGGCGGACACGGCGCTGCTTTCTAACGCAGCGCGCGCTCTGGCGCTCTTCGGTCCTCCGGAGGTTCCCCTGGAGACGCTGGTACGCTGGTGCGCGGCGTGGCAGCGGTGCGGCGGGCGCCTGCTGAACAAGCCCACCCGCTTTGAAGCCCGCGACGGGAGGTACTGACGCCCGTGATGCCCTTCCCACCTCTGGACCTGCGCGCACACCTGCTCGCCGGCCAGGTCCTCCCCGCCCACCCGCTCGCCCTCGACG
>CALEKU010000144.1 GCA_937902745.1 uncultured Armatimonadota bacterium | reverse complement strand
CCTTCCGGTTACCGCTACGGGTCACCGGACCAATTCGACGAGAAAGAAAAAGTAGCAGAACTTGAGAGAACCACTACCTGTTCGGGGCGTTCACGCAGCCTTCGACGTGGGAAATGTCGAGGTCAGGAAGGCGCGTAAATCCGCAACCTCGGGCGCATCCGGCAGATGGCGGCGGTGAGACTTGCGGCGCATGATGAGTCGCACCACCTCCTCAGCCAGTTCCGCGTAGCCTTCCGGAAGGTTCTGTGCCTGTCCGCGCCGGGTCCGATAATCACACCACTCCAGCAGGAATGCTCTTACCATGTAGAGTCCGTCTCGCTGCCGTGGAGTTCGCGCACGCTCTAAGAGTGGCCCCATCTGGGAGACGGCCTCGGAGTCATCGCCACAGTGATAGGCGGCGGTTGCCCACAGGTAGCGCATCCAATGGTGCGTGTGTTCATAAAGCCAATCGCGCACTGGTTCCCTATCACGGCGGGCCTCAGGGTGTGTGAAGAACCGGGCTGCGAGGGCGTGGGCCTGCCCGGGCTCCCCCCGCAACATCGCGATGCGCCACCCGGTATAGAGTAAGGTCTGGGCGGCTGGCAGGGACAGGTTTGCGAACGATTCCGGCCCACCGTACTCCGCAAACAACTGCTCAAAGCGCGCCACCGCCTCGTCACGCCCAGGCCCCGGCGGGTGCAGAGCGTCCCCTACCGCAAACAACGCCGTCAGTAGTCCGTGATCTGGTTGTCGATGACGCCGGCTCATCTCATTCTTGCAGTCCGTAGGATTGTATTATGCCCGATCGCGAAGCACTGCTCGGGAGCGCCGGTAGAAGTCGCGGACGTTGACGCACAGGTGGCGCTCCCAGAGGGGCTTCTCCTCGCCGCGCAGGTGGGCGAAGCGGGCCATTGCGTAGCCGAACATCTCTTCCGGGAGGTAGTCCTGCCGCCGGGCCTCCCAGCCGGATTGCCCCTGGTCGAAGCGGAAGGCGGTGTTCGCGGTGAAGATGCCCATGCCCTTGAAGACCGTGCACAGGTCGGTCAGGGGTTCCATGTGCGGGTCGTCCGGGGGGATGCGGCGGTCGCCGAGCAGGAGAACGTGGGCGAGTTCGTGGGCGAGCGTCGCCACCAGGGCAGGGGAATCGGACAACTGCTGATCCGCTACGGCGACGACGAACGGGGACGGGGCGGAGGCGGCTTCCGGCGCGGGTAGCGAGGCGGCGGCTTTGGCGGCGTCAGATGCCTGGACGCCGGAGCGGCGGGCCTGGTAGTAGGCGGTGCGCTGCCGGCGTCGATCCAGGCCCGGTCTTCGGGCGTGACCGGCAGGGTGGGGCGACGCCCGCCGAACCAGGTCACGCGCCCGGCTCCGTTCCCCCGATCACGGCGTCGGCTTCGATCTCCACGAGCATGTCGGGGTGGATGAGAGCGGAGATCTGGAGCATGGAGGTGGCGGGCAGGATGTCGCCGAAGAACTCCCGGTGCGCCCGGCCGACCGCCTCCCAGTCCCGCGCGATGTCCACGACGAACAGGCGGGTGCGGACCACGTCCCGCAAGGTCGCCCCGGCTTTTCCGAGGGCCGTTTCGATGTTGCGGATGGCCTGGACGGACTGCGCGTAGGCATCGCCGACGCCGACGATGCTACCATCCGCGCCGGTGGCGGTGGTGCCGGTGACGAAGACCTGACTGCCGACCCGCACGGCGCGCGAGTAGCCGACGATGCCCTCCCAGGGGGCGCCGCTGGCGATGTTCTGGCGTTCCATCTGCCCGCTCCTTCCTATCCCCGATAGACGCAGCGGCCCGGGAGGGCGCCGGTGACGCTGCTGTTCTGGACGACGCGCGCGCCGTTCACCCAGACCTCCTCGATGCCGACGGATAGCTGGTGCGGTTCGGTGAAGGTGGCACGGTCGGCGACGGTGGCCGGGTCGAACACGACGACGTCGGCGAAGAAGCCCTCCTTGAGCAGGCCGCGCGCCTTCAGGTCGATGCGGTCGGCGACGGCAGAGGTCATTTTGCGGACCCCCTCCTCCAGGGACATAATGCGCTCCTCGCGGACGTACTTGCCGAGGACGCGGGTGAAGGTTCCATAGCCGCGCGGGTGGACGGGGCTGGTCTGCCCTTCGGGGGAGATGCCGCCGGCGTCGCTGCTGACCTTGACCCACGGCTGGGCGAGGCCGAGGCGGACGTTCTCCTCGCTCATGGAGAAGAACACGGTGCTGATGCGCTGCCCTTCGGAGAGCAGGAGTTCTATGGCGGCAGTGGCCCAGTCCTCGCCGCGCGCTTCGGCGATCTCGGTCAGGCGCATGCCGGCGTAGCGCCGGTTCTCTTCCTTCAGGAAGCCGAGCGGCATGACGTGGTCGCTGCGGCGGGTGGTGGGCTGGGCGCCGCTCCGGTTGCCCGCGAAGTCGCCGGAGTCGGAGGTGGGGTCGATCATCTCGGCGTGGATGCGCTTTCGGGTCTCCGGGTCGCGCAGGTTGTCCCACAGGTGCCCGCCCTCACTGGCCCAGGTGGGAATGAGGACGGACAGGCCGGTGCCGCTGGCGGGGTAGGGGTACATGTCGGCGGTGATGTCGATACCCTCGGTGTCGCGCGCCCGCTGGATGCGCTCGATGGCGCGGGCGTACTTGGGCCAGTTGGCCTCGCCGGACGCCTTGAAGTGGTAGATCTCGACCGGGCAGTGCGCCTCGCGGGACAGGGTGATGGTCGCCTCCAGGGCGTCCAGAAGCCCTTCGCCTTCGGAGCGGAGGTGGACGATGTAGACGCCGCCGTAGCGCCCCACGACCTCGGCGACGGCGGTCAGTTCGTCGTCCGTGGAGTAGCAGGAGGGGGGGTAGATGAGGGCGGGGGCGATGCCGAACGCGCCGTCCTCCATCGCGTCGGCGGTGACGCGGCGCATCTCCTCGATCTGGTCAGGCGTTGCGGGGTCGGCGTCCCAGGCGCAGGCCCACTCGCGCACGGTCGCCCCGCCGACGAACGAGCCGACGTTCAGCCCGACGCCGCGCTGTTCGTAGGAGCGGAGCCAGTCGGAGAAGCGCGCCCAGTCGCGCGCCTCGGCGTCCAGCGACTCGTTGCCCTGGAACGCCGGAAAGGGGTCTTTGCGCCGGCCGCCGAAGGGGCCGGGGGTCCAGAGTTCGCCCAGTATCTCCGTGGTGACGCCCTGCGTGACCTTGCTGACGGCGCGGCCGTCGTTGTAGAGCGGCAGGAGCGAGTGGCTTTGTATGTCGATGAAGCCCGGGGCGACCACTTTCCCGGCGGCGTCCACCACCTCTGCGGCGCCCTCCTGGGGGATACGCCCTGGCGGGGCGATTGCCACGATGCGGTCGCCCTTGATCGCCACGTCCCCGAAGCGCCACGGGTTGCCACTGCCGTCCACGATGCGCCCGCCCACGATCAGCACGTCACAGTCCACGATACGTCGTCCTCCTGGTGGGCCTATTGTACACGCGGGCGGGCAAGCGGGTAAAGTTCTCCCCGGTGAGCAGGAGTGCCGGGTCGTGCGATAATGAGGCGGAGGACAGAACAATGCCGTGCGTCAACCGGAAGAGCACTCCCCGCGTGGTCCAGGGGCGGGTCCAGAAGAAGAACCGCTGGGTGCGGGACCTCAAGGACTTCCGGGCGTGGGAGCAAAGCGAAGTGGTGGTGCATCGGGAGCGACCGGGCGAGGGCTTTCGCCACCTGGTGTCCGTGCGCGACGTTCAGACGTTCGTCACCCTGATTCCGGAATTTTCCTCGTGGACCACTGGCCTGGATGCCATCGTCCTCGCGCACGGCATCGAGGGCAAGTACGGCCGCTACCGTGACGGGGTGATCGAGCTGCGCGCCTGGCCGAAGGAGCTTTCGCGGTGGTGCACCGCAGACTTCCTGGATGCCAGCCCGGAGTTGTTCCAGCGGCTCGGCGTAGAGCGGGAGCAGGACCCGAGTGACCCGCGCTGGTACCGGCTCCACTGGACCGAGGCGCAGGCACGCGCCTTTATGCTGATGGACGTCTTCATCCACGAACTCGGGCATCATGTGGACCGGATGACCTCGCGCCGGAAGGAGACCTGCGGGCGGGGCGAGCCGTTCGCGGAGGCGTTCGCGCGCTCCTATGCCGAAGCGCTCTGGAATAGGTACTGCGACACGTTCGGGATGCCGTGAACTGCTGTGTGACGATTCCGGGACAGGGCGGCGCGCGGCAGTTATAATGCCGATATGCCGAACCCGATGTTCAACCGCGTCCGCGAGGGCGGCGAGGGGTACTCTTCCCAGCCGCTGGCGACGCTGGAGTGCGTCATCGAGCGCATCACATTCCACAACCCGGAGAACGGCTACTGCGTCCTCAAGGTCGTTCCGGCCGAGGCGAAGGGGCGCGCCAAGGGCGACCTCATTCCGGTCCTCGGGTCGTTCTCCAACCCGGTGGTGGGCGAGTCCGTGCGCCTGCACGGGACGTGGATCAAGCACCCGCAGTACGGCAGCCAGTTCAAGTCGGAGAGGTACGAGACGCTGCGGCCCGCGACCGCAGCGGCGATGGAGAAGTACCTTGGCTCCGGCATGGTCAAGGGCATCGGCCCGGTGATGGCCAAGCGCATCGTCGCCAAGTTCGGTGACAAGGCGCTGGATGTCATCGAGGAGACGCCGGAGAAGCTGACCCAGGTGCCGGGCATCGGCGAGAAGCGCATCGACCTGATCAAGGCCGCCTGGGACGAGCAGCGCGAGATACGCGCTATCATGCTCTTTCTTCAGGGGCACGGTGTCACCCCCACCTACGCCGTCAAGATCTACAAGCGCTACAAGGAGCGCGCGATCGAGGTGGTGGAGAAGAACCCGTACCAGCTTGCCAGCGACATCTGGGGCATCGGGTTTAAGTCCGCGGACAAGATCGCGCAGGCCATCGGCATCGCGCCGGACGCTCCGGAGCGGTTAGAGGCGGGTCTGGTGTACGTCCTGAACCAGGAGATGGAGGGCGGGGGCCACTGCTTCCTGCTCGAGGAGGACCTGGTCAAGAAGGCGTGTGAGATCCTGCTGCCGGAGGCCGCCCCGGAGGGCGACGATGAGGCGAAGCGGGAGCTGGTCGCGCGCGCGGACGCCATCCGCGCCTCCCTGAAGTCGTTGGTGTCGCGCGAGTTACTGATTGCCGAGCCCTTTGACTTCCTGGGGCAGGAGCAGGTTGCGGTCTACACCCCCTCCATCTACCAGACCGAGAAGGGGCTGGCCGAGCGCATCAATACGCTGCTGAACTCGCCGTGGCGCTCGCGCCCGAAGCCGGCGGAGATCGACGCGCTGCTGGCGGACCTGCCCGGCGCCGAGATGCTCTCCGAGGAGCAGACTAACGCCGTGCGCCGCGCGCTCTGCGAGCCGCTGCTGGTGCTGACCGGCGGCCCCGGCTGCGGCAAGACCTTCACCACGAAAGTCATCGTTGCCGCGTTCGAGAAGCTGGGGAAGCGACTGCAGATCGCCTCGCCGACGGGGCGGGCGGCGAAGCGGGCGGCGGAGGTGACGGGGCGCGAGGCGAAGACGATCCACCGACTTCTGGCGTTCGACCCGGAGAAGAACGACTTCAAGCACGGGCCGGGCGAGCCGCTGGAACTGGACGTGCTGATCGTGGACGAGTCGTCCATGCTGGACCTTGTGCTGACCCACAAGACGCTGCGGGCGGTGCCGGACGGGGCGCAGGTCATCTTCGTGGGGGACGTGGACCAGCTTCCCTCCGTCGGCCCGGGGAACGTCCTTGCGGACCTCATCAAGAGCGGGCGCGTGCCGGTGGCGAAGCTGACCCAGGTGTTCCGCCAGGCGGCGGAGAGCCACATTATCACGAATGCCCACGCGATCAACCGGGGCAAGATGCCGAACCTCCTGCCGCCGTCCGCGGTGAAGGAGGGGGCGGACTGCGTGTTCCTCGAAGTGGACGAGCCCGAAGAGGTGATCCAGAAGATCATGGGGGTGGTGGCGAAGTCGCTGCCGCGCCTGGGGCACCGTCCGGAGGACATCACAGTGCTGGCGCCGATGCAGCGCGGCAGCCTGGGTGCTCGGAACCTGAACGAGGTGCTGCAGGAAGTCCTCAACCCGCCGGCGCCGAATAAGGCGGAGCATATCCGCGGCCCGATCACCTTCCGGGTGGGAGACCGGGTGATGCAGCGGCGCAACAACTACGACAAGAACGTCTTCAACGGTGACGTCGGCCACATCCGCGCGATCGACAAGGAGAACCAGACGGTCGCGATCGAGTATCCGGAGCAGACCGTCGAGTACGACTTCGCCGACATGGACGAACTCATGCACGCGTTCAGTCTCACGACGCACAAGTGCGTCGCGGAGTACGAGCGGGTCTGGACGGCGGACCGGGGCCTAGTCCCGATCCGCGATCTAACGGTCGGCGACCGGGTCGTCACCGGTCAGGGCGAGGTCCGGGAGGTCCGGGACGTGGTGGCGACGGGAACGCGCCCGGTCGTGCGTTTGCGGACCGGCGCCGGTTTCACCATCGACGTATCTCCCGAGCACCCGATCCTGGTGGCAACGGCCAGCCCGACTCCGACGTGGAAGCGGGCGGACGAGGTGGCGCCGGGCGATGTCGTCTGCATGGAGCGCTCGGTGATCGATCCGCCCGGGGAGGTGCCGCTCCCGGCGATCCGTCCGCTGGCGGGCCGGCGGTGCCCGCCGCCGGCGGTCCCTGAGGTGCTGGACGAGAGGCTGTCCTACCTGCTGGGCGCCCTGGTCGGCGACGGGTCTTACCGGGACCGTAAGGACGGGACGGTCGATTTTACCAGCCAGGATGCGGAACTACTGCGGGCGGTCTGGGACACCCTGAACTCCTACGGTCTACGCGTGTGCCGGTATCAGAAGGCCGGCACCGCCGCGGAACGGCTCTACGTGGTTTCTCGGGCGTTCCGGCAGTGGCTTCTGGAGTTGGGTCTGGACTTCTGCCGCGCGGAAGCCAAGTGCATCCCGCCGGTCCTGTTTTCGGCGTCGGCGCGCTGCAAAGCGGCGTTCCTGCGCGGGCTGTTCGATACGGACGGGAGAGCAGGTCGCGGCTCCGTCCGTGCCGTCCGCCTGGTGACCGCCTCCGAACGGCTCGGCCGGGAGGTTCAGGAACTGCTGCTGTCGCTGGGCATCGTGTCCCGGCGTTCGAAGAGCGGCCCGAATGCCTGGTGTCTCTCCGTCAGCGGGACCTCGCTGCCGAGCTACGCCGAACGGGTCGGCTTCTCGGTGGCGTACAAGCACCGACGCCTCCATGACATGCTTGCGAGGGCCGGGGCGCGGGCGAGCAAGACGAACGACGACACGATTCCGTTTGGTAGTGTGCTGGCGAATCAGATTCTGGCGGCGTCCGCGGCGCACCAGGGGGCAAGCCAGGGCCGTAGGGGGTGCGGCTTCAACGCCCTGGGCAGCACAGTCGGGAGCCAGGTTCTGTACCCGATTCGTAGCGGCATGCGGCGGATGTCACACCGACACCTCGGCGACCTGATCGCGCGCCTCCACCAGCAGGGTGTTCCGGTGCCGAAAGATGCTGCGGAGACCGTGGCACGCCACTACTACTATGATGCCGTGGTGGAAGTGGGACGCACCGGAGAGACCGTGCCGATGTACGACATCGAGGTGGAGGGAATCCATTCCTTCGTGGCCGGCCCGGGGTTCGTGTGCCATAACTCGCAGGGCAGCGAATACCCGGCGTGCGTGATCGTGGTGCACACGCAGCACTACATGATGCTCCAGCGGAATCTGGTGTATACGGCGCTGACCCGCGCGAAGAAGATGGGGGTTTTCATCGGCTCGAAGCGGGCGATCGGGATGGCGGTGCGCAACACGCGCGTGGTCCCGCGCAACACGCGGCTGGCGGAGCGCCTTCAGAACCTGATCGAGGGTCTGGGTAAGAACGGGAAATCGGCAGCGAAATCCAGCCGGAACGGCGCCCCGCTGCCCACGCCGCCGCTCCCCGGCAGACTTTTTTAACCACCGCCCGTAACCGTCTCCGGTCGCTGAACGTTACCCGTCCAACAGGCGGATGGGAGGACGATACCGATGTCGAGGCGACGGAAAATACTCTATGTCGTAACGGTGGCGGTGCTGGCGATGCTGTTGCTCCTGCCGGGAACGGGCTGGTTCGTTCGGACCCAGGTGGGCGTGGAGCCTGGTATGGCCGGCGACCTGCTCACCGGCCTGGGAATCGAAAAGCCAGCGGCGCTCGCCCTGCCGAACGTTTTTCGCCATCCAGAGCGGGCAGAGCGCGCTCGCGCCGAGGTGGTGCGGCGCCACTTCGATGATTTCGGGGTGCGTCTGGCGGCGGCCATGCAGCGGGAAGACGGCGAAGACCGCATCCGGGCGGTGCGGGACCTATGCCGGGACTTCCCGAATGAGCCGGCCGCGCACGCGGCGCTGCTCCGGGTAGCGACCGGGGGAGGGCGCAAGAGCGGAATGGTGCGGGTGGGGCACCAGGAGGACCAGGACCGGGTCACGGAGCTGCGGGAAGGACACGCGCCGCTGAACCGGTCGCAGCCCTCCTCCGAGCCGGACGCGACGGAACTGGTGCGCGCCTTTCTGGCGTCGGCCGAGGCGGGTGAGCGGCTGGCACCGGATAACGCGTTCTTCCCGGCGATGCGCACGGTTGGCCTGTTTGCCCGGGGAAGCGATGCGGAGGCGATGGACGCCCTGCAGCGCGCTGCGGCGAAGCCGGTCTGGGACGAGTACATCCCGGAGGAGGCCGTGGCCCGGTGGGCGCTCCTGGTGAAGGCCCGGGGCAGTGAGGTCGGCACCGTCGTGCGCTTGGCCGATTCCTCCGCGATTGTGTTTCCGCACTACGCCCAGCTCCGCGGCGCGGCGCGCGTTGCCACCGGCAAGGCCGTGACGGCGGAACTGGCAGGCAGGGGCGCGGAGGGAATCGCCACGCGGCAGGCGGTCGCGCGCCTCGGAGCGAAGATGCGCTCCGACGCCTCCACGCTGATCGGGTCGCTGGTCGGGCAGGCCATGACCCGCATCGCCGCGGTGCGTCCGGGCGGCACCCCCTACCTGAAGAAGGTACGCGGCACCGACGGCGAGCAGCACGCGCGGCAGATCGTGGACGCGTACTCTGCGTACCTGGAGTCGCAGGGAGAGGCCGGGGAGGCGGCGTGGTACCGGGCTGAAATCGGCGCGGCGCAGAAGGCGAAGGCCGTGGTCAGCAATGCCACGCAGGATACCCTGTTTGGCGTACCGGAGGTGGAATCGGTCATGGCAGCGTGGGCGGTCAGCCGGTCGCTGCTGACGAACGCCGTGGCGGTCATCGCGTTTGGACTGATCTATGCCCTGATGATGCGCCTGTCCCCGTCGCTGCGCTCTGGAGGGCCCATGGAGCCGCCCCTGCGCTGGGCGTTCGGCCTGGCGCTGCTCGTGCCCGCTACTGCTGCGGCGATGGCGGCTCTGGCGTGTATCGATGCGCCCGGTATCGCCTTCACGGACACGGTCGGGCTGGCGATCTTCCTGGCGGTGATACCGCCCATCAGGGGCCGTTACGGCGCCCGCGCGGTGGGACGGGGCCTGACGCTGGCCGCCCTGCTGCTCTTCTGCCTGGGGGGGAGCGGGCTTCTCCTGAGTGCGCTGATCGATGGTATCCGGCAGACGGCGACGATCGGTGGCTGCAGTACCGGGCACACGCTTCTCCTGGTCAGCGGCGCGGCGCTGGTCCTTTGTGCTGTGGCACCGGTGCTGATGCACCTCGCGTTCGCCGTGCTCGCCCGGCCGCTCCGGGTGCCAGTGTCGTTTGCGATCGCACGAGGGTTCTCGGCGCTTACGGGACCGGTGGCGTGCCTCCTGCTGTTGGGCTTCGCGGTGGCGGCGGTGTTCACCGTGCGGCAGGAAGCGAGCGCCATCCGTGCACTGGGCGACATGATCCAGCATGAGGGCCGTTATCAGGCGCAGCGAATCGGCCACGTATGGCCGGCGCCTGTACCGGCGCCAGCGCGCTAACCGCCCGACGCCGCGCCCCCGCACCCGAATGACGGGTGCGGGGGCGCGGCATTTTAGTTCCGGCGGCGAAACGGCTATAATACAGTGTGAATATCGAGCGCTTCCGCACCCGCGTGTTCGTGGTCATCCTGCTGCTCGCACTGGGCCTGTGCGTGGCGCTGGTGCTGCCGTTCTGGCGGGCTATCGCCTGGGCAATCGTCCTCGCCATCCTCATCTATCCGACCCACCGCCGCATAGCCCGCCGGGTGCGCAACACCACCGTCGCCGCGGGACTCTCCACCCTCCTGACCGTCGGCCTCCTGGTGATTCCGCTGCTGCTGCTCGGCTTCGCCGCGGCGGCCGAGGGGCGCGTCATGGCCGCGGAGGCGTCGGAACTACTTCAGAGCGGCGCCTGGGACCGGATGATGGCGAACCTGGAGCGGGGGCCGCTGGGGGAGGCGTATCGGTGGCTCGGGCGGTATGTGGACCTGTCGCCTGAGAACCTGCGGGCAATGGCACAGCAGGGGCTGACCCGCGTTTCGGGCGCCGTGACGCAGGGGGCGGGCGCGCTGGTAAAGAACGTCGCCCTGACGTTTATGCAGACCGGCCTCGCGCTGGCGACCCTGTTCTTCCTCCTGAAGGACGGCGCCCGTGCATTGCCCGCCATTCGCGCCTTTATCCCGCTGAGCCCGGAGCAGACCGACGCGGTGCTGGCGAAGGCGGAGGGGACGCTGTACGCGACGTTCTACGGCATCGTCCTGGTAGCCATCATTCAGGGGACGATCGGCGGACTGGTGTTCTGGGCGCTGGGGATTCCGGCGCCGCTGCTGTGGGGCCTGGTGATGACGGCGTTGTGCATCATCCCGCTGGCGGGCGCGCCGGTGGTCTGGGTGCCCGCCGCCGCGCTGCTCGCGCTCCAGGGCCAGATCGGCAAAGCGCTTATCCTGGTCGCGCTCGGGGCTGGGGTGATCGGCACAGCGGACAACATCACCCGCCCATTCATCATCGGCGGCCGGACGAGCCTGCACCCGATGGCCGTGTTCTTCGCCATCCTGGGCGGTCTGTTCATCCTCGGGAGCGTCGGCGTCTTTCTCGGCCCGGTGCTGCTGTCGGTAACCCTGGGCCTGCTGGACGTTCTACGCCTGAAGATGGGCGACGCCCCGCCGGGACCGTCGGGTGGCAGCGGCGGGAGCGTCCTCGAAGAGGCGGAGGCCGTCGAACCGGCGACAGCGCCCCGGGTGCAGGCCGGACCGCCCGCCCCTGCATCGGTATCTCCTGCCCCGCCCCGGCCGGCGACGCCCTGAGCGGTGTGTCTCAGCCATGAAGAGGCGCCGCCGCACTTTCCTCTGGATAGGCCTTTGCGTGGCTATCTGCCTGGTGATTGGCGTATTCCGTTACCGTTTTGAGCAGGCTGCTTTGCGCAACGCCATGCGTCAGGCCATAGAGAGTAAGGCCCCCAACGTGGTAGCCGAGCTTCTCGACAGTGGCGCCGATCCTAACCAGCGGATTCCACCCGATGTAATCACCTTCCGCTCAGAAGATCTCAATGTGCCTGTTACCCCGGTGCAAAGACTGAAAGAGCATTTCTTTCCTCACCGTTGGCAGGACGGCGGAGGCCCGATTCTGGTTTTTGCTGTGAGCTATCAGAACCCGCGCATCGTCGAACTGCTTCTACAGCATGGTGCGGACGTGAACGCTGCCGACGACCACGGCGCGACGGCATTGGTAAATGTGAGCGACATTGAGTCGCTGAGGATTTTGCTCAAGGCAGGAGCCGACCCGAACAAAGGGGACAAGCGAAAGCGATTTCCGATCAACGAAGTGCCCTACCTGGTGCCGGATTCGGATGGGCCGATCGCGGTTCGCCTACTCAGAGACGCTGGCGCAAACCTGTCCGTACGCGACGTGGAGGGGCGTTCGGTCCAAGAGGTAGCGCGATTACGAGGGCGAAAAGACCTTCTGGCGGCGCTCGAAGCGCCGTAAAGGATGAGCCGACTTGGAACCTGTAAACGAAGATAAGGCGGAGAGGGAGGGTGAGTGGGTGGGGTACTACCCGGAGTCCGGCGAGTTTCTGCCCGATGGGCGACTGCGCGTCAAGACCAGTGGGAGGACCGACGGGGAGATCTGGGACGGCTACATCGAGTCAGCCCCGAGGACCCGCTTTATCTCACATGGGCAGAGCGGCTGCGCAACAAGGACGAGTACTTTGCCCGACAAGCCGAGGCGATCAGCGAGGCGCGTCGTCAGAGGCGCGGGGCAGGGAGAGCCGCTACCCGGATGGGCGATGAGGGCTAAATCCTCAGCCGGAAGGGCTTTTCCTTCCGGCTAAGTGTCGTCCGCGGCACTACACCAGGGCGGCGGCGAGGGCGTTCAGGAAGCGACGGCGCAGCGGGAGCCACTTCGTCTTGCCCCCGGTCGAGAAGACGCTGTTCGACAGCACGGCGACGGCGAGGTCGTATTCGGGGTCGACCACGAGGAGCGTCCCGGTGAAGCCGGAGTGGCCGACGGCGCGGTCGGAGAGCAGGTCGCCGGTGGGGTTGAGGCCGTTGCCCGCGGCGAAGAACATCAAGGTGTGGCCGCCAACCTCCGGGCGGATCTGGTTGGTCAGGATGCGCGCGAGGGTGGGGGCGCCGAAGAGGCGCGGATAATCCTCGGGGTGCAGGAGCATGTTGCCGAAGGTGGCGACATCGCGGGCGGTGCCAAAGAGGCCGGCGTTGCCCGACACGCCCCCGATGCCGCGGGCGTTGCCGTCGTGGACCACGCCGCAGAGCGTTACCTCAGCGTTTGGACCCTCAGGCCCCTCGCCGGACTTCGTGGGGGCAACGCGGGCGAAGGTAGAGGCAGCGGGGCGGTACCCGGTCTGCGCCATGCCAAGCGGCTGGTGGATGAGGTCGCGCGCCACGCGGTCGAGTGCCTGCCCGGTGACGTTCTCCACGATGCGCCCGAGCAGGATGAAGCCCATGCACGAGTATTCGTAGTGCGTTGCCGGCTTCGGGGCCTTTTCATCGGGGAGGCTCAGGATGTGCGCCACGGCGGCGTCCAGACCGGTGCCCGCCTTGTAGCAGGCGGTCCAGGCGGGAAAGCCGGAGGTGTGCGTCAGCAGGTGCCGGACCTGGACATCGCCCCAGGGCTTGGCCGCCTCCCCGAACAGCACGGAGAGGGGGGTGAGCAGATGAATCCGCCCCTGCTCCACCAGTGTCAGCACGGAGGCGGCGGTCGCCAGCGGCTTGGTGAGCGAGGCGAGGTCGTATACCGTGTCCGGGGTCGCGGCCTGCTTGTAATCCTGCGTCCCCACGGCCTCCTCCAGAAAGAGGCGGCCATTCCGGAAGGCGCAGACCACGGCGCCGGGCGCCGCACCGTCCTCGATGCCCTCCTTGAGGACAAGGACCGCCCGCTTCAGGCGGTCCTCGTCCACGCCGACTTTACGGGGCGTTTCCCGCTTCGGTTCGTTTCTTTGCACCACGTCTCCAGTTCGGCGGGGCCGACCGCGAGGAGGGGAAGAGCGTCTGCCCTACCTTCGCCAGGTACCGCTCGGTGCGACCCGCGCGCGTCATCCCGTCGTAAGAAAAGAAGTTGATGCCCGCGGCGCCGACGCTCCGGTATGCCTGCCCCTTGGCGATGGCGGAGTCCGCCGGGATGCGCCACGCGCCCACGCCTGCGATGATCGGCTTACCATGGCTGTTCTCCACGGCGTCCCGAATCTGCGCGGCGACGGTGGCGGTGGAGTTGCTGTAGGTCATCGGGCAGGCGGCGTCCAGAATGTCGTCTCGCAGCCACTCGTGCCACGCCTGTCCCTTGTCGATTGACGCGACGGAGTAGCCCGGGAAGACGGCGGCGGACACAATCAGGTTCGGCTTCAGGCGGTGCGCTTCCTCCGAAATGGCGCGCACGGTCGCGGAAACGTTCTCCTGACGCCAGCGCTTCCACTCCTTCGGGAACAGGTAGTACCAGGCGAGCCGGTTGTTTTTCGCCTTGAGGTCAGCGTACTCGATCGCCGACGGGGCGAGTGTGGGCAGCAGGTACTCCCGGAAGAGCGCCAGGTCGCGGCGGCTGAACGAGAAGCGCTCGCTGGGGTAGCGGACGTAGTCGAAGTGAATGCCGTCCACATTGTAGCGGGAGACGACGTCGAGGAAGACCTGCTTCGTGTACTCGCGTACCTCCGGCAAGGCCGGGTTCAGGAACGCACCCTCACAGTCCTTCTGCTCGGTCATCGCGATCTTGCCGTTCTTGTCCTGCACAAGCCAGTCCAGGTGCCGGTTCACGATGTGCTTCTGGGACCAGGGGCGCCGCTTCATGTGCCACACCAGGAAGGTGTTCATCCACGCGTGCACTTCGAGGCCGGCCGCATGCCCTTCGTCGATGGCGACCTGCAACGGATCGAAGTCGCTCGGCGCCTTCGCCAGGGATTCGGAGCGCGGCTCGAAGCGCGAGTCGTAGAAGGCGTCGCCGCGTCCGCGCACCTGGACGAAGAGGGTGTTGAAGCCGTGCTTCTTCGCCAGCGCGACGGTATTTCGAATCTTCTCTGGGCTGGTCATTGAGTCGCGGACGACCCACATAGCGCGAATCTCGCCCGAGTCCGTGGCGCCGACGGCCGGGGCGGCCTCGGTGACGGCTTCCGTATTGGTCTGTGGCGGAACCACAGGGGCCTGCGGGGCAGTGGACGCCGTGGACGCCGTGGTGACGTCCTCTTGCGCGGGCGAAGCGGCGGAGGCGGAGGCGCAAAACGTGGAAACGGTGGCAAGGAGAACGGTGGACGCGAGAACGGTAGAAATGGTGCGTCGGCGGGCAGCGGCCTTCTGGACCGCCGTCGACTCCGGCATGGTCAATCCTTTCCTGCCCGTGGGCGTGGCAGACAAGAAGGCGATCTGGCCTTGTTGCCCAGGGGCGTCGACCTGTCAATCCCGGGGATAGACGCGAGAACGGGGTGCGGGGTTCACTCCGGTTTCGCGGCCGTCTCTTTCCTGTCGGCCGTTGCGATGCGGTTCCGCAGACGGGAAACGTGCGGGTTTGCGGATTTCAGGCGTACGGCTGTCTGCCGATCGCCTCGGCAAGTTCCTCGGCGCGTTGCGAGCCGATCAGCAGACGGCGCCCGTCGCGCAGGCGGATGCGGACGCCGCGGTCGCCGCGCGCATTCAGCGCCTGACTGTCGCCGGTCCCGCGGATGCCCCAACCACCGAACTCCGCGAGCGGGTTGTAGCGAACGGCCTCGGCGAAGGCGATGTCCCGCAGCGGGATGGTGCGCCGGTACAGAGAGAAGAGCCAGCCGAAAGAGACCGTCAGCGCTTCGTCGCTCAGGGTCGTTCGCATGTAGAGGAGGTTTCCGAGGGCTAGCCACACCGGAATCAGGGCGACCAGGCCACGCAGGGCGGGAGCGACCACCTGAATATCGCGCCCGGTGACGAACGGGGTCAGGAGCAGGAGTCCGATCGGAGCGAGCCCGGAGCCGAAGAGGAGTGCGTAGGTCCACCCCGGAAATGCCTGGGTCTCCGCATACTGACTTTCCGTCGCTCTCACGGTGCTCCTCCTTCGCCCGGGGTGGGGGTGCCGCCCTCTTCAGACCCCATAGGCCACTGCCAGGTTGCTTCAGGTGGTATACCGAATATTGCGCTCTTATGCTCCAGACCGTCGCCGAGATGCACGTCGTTCCCCTCGTTCTTGCCCTGGTGGGGGCAGAACCGCAGGACGCCCGGAGCCTGACGCGGGCCGTGTGCGAGCGCTCGGGCCATCGCCTGCGCTTCGATGACGCGTTCCTGCGCGCCGCCCTCCGGCGCCTGGAGTGCGATGGCGTCCTCCGCGGGACGTACACGTCCGTCGGCCGGAAGCCCGCCATCAAAGTCTATTCCCTTACCGACCGCGGACGAAAATGCCTGGCGGAGAGCCGGGCCGATTGGTGCGCGTACGCTGCCGCGGTGGACTCCCTCCTCAGTGCCGTGTCGGATGGGGACTGACCGCGGGTATCCTACCGAATGGAGGTGCCCCCGGCATGTACTCTCAGCCCTCGGATAACACCCCGCCGCGCCCGGCATCGGACCATCCCGCCGTTGCGGCAGTGATTGTAGTCTGCCTTGGTCTGATCGCGCGCGTGGCGTCTACCCTGTTTCCCTACCTCCTGTCCTATAGCGGGCCGGAGGTCCGCGACCTTACCACGGCGGTGCAGGCCTTTCATCTGGTGGTGACGCTGCTGACCATTGTCGCGGTCGGCTTCCTGGTCGGGAAGGTTGCGCCCCGCTCCGCACCGCTTGGTATCCTGATCGGGAACGCGACGGGTTTCCTGCTGGGGGTAGCCTACTGGTTCTTCCTGCTGGTTCCCGCGCTCCGGGGAAAGGCGCCGCCCTACCCGCCGATCCTTCTGCAGACCCTTACCTGGCTCGCCGCGATTACCGCGGCGGAGTTGCTGCTCGCGCGGTGGGTTGCGGCCCGGGACGGGGTGAAGTGAGGCGACGCTTGTCACCATCGTCTACCGCGGTGAACTTTCTGCCCGGATTGTGCGTATAGCGTGTACGGAAACTCGATATCGCGATGTGGTAATCCTGGGGAAGGACGACGAAGTGAACGAATTTGGCAAGAGGCTCGCGGCGGTCGGCGTCGCGGCGCTGGCTTTGGGAACGGGCTTCGGCCTGGGAACGGGGTTGACGGGACGCGACGCGGTGTCGACCGGTGTGGCGTTCGCCCAGGGGGGCTTCCGCCGCGGTGCGGAGGAGCAGAACCTGATCCGCGTGGTGCGCTCGGTCGCCCCCGCCGTAGTTACGATCACGGACGGGCGGGGTGTCGGCTCCGGCGTCATCATTGACGGCAAAAACGGTGTGATTCTGACGAACGCCCACGTGGTGCGGCGGGCGCGTAACGGCACGATCGGGGTGCGGCTCAAGAACGCGAAGACGCTCACGGGCAAGATCCTGGGGGCGGACGAGGCGGTGGATATCGCGGTGCTGAAGGTGGATGCACGCGACCTGCCGTCCGCACCGCTGGGCGACTCCGACGGGCTGGAGGTCGGCCAGAGCGCTGTCGCGATCGGCAACCCGCTCGGCCTGGAGCAGACCGTGACGGCGGGGGTGGTCTCCGCGGTGAACCGGCGGATCGACCCGGACGACGTGGAGGGATTCATCCAGACCGACGCGGCGATTAACCCGGGGAACTCCGGCGGCGCGCTGATCGACTCCGAGGGCAAGGTCATCGGCATCAATACGGCGGTGCTGCGGGGGAACGGCGCGGAGGGTCTGGGCTTCGCCGTGCCGATCAACGTGGCGCGTGATGTGGCGCGGCAGGTGCTGAACACGGGCAGTGTCCGGCGCGCGATCATGGGGGTCATCCCGCAGAGCATCACCCCGCCGATGGCGCGCGAGTTCGGCCTGCCGGTGAGCGAGGGCGTGATTCTGGGTGAGGTTTCGCCCGGCTCGCCCGCGGAGCGGGCCGGCCTCCGCCCCGGCGACATTCTCACCCGCGCGGACAATCAGCCTCTCACCGGGTCCGGCGACCTGCTGCGCGTGCTGCGCGCGAAGCGGGCGGGGGATGAGGTCGCGCTTGCGGTGCGCCGCGGCGCGCGGACCTTCCGCGTCTCGGTGCGCCTGGCCCCGGCGCAGGACTGAGGCGAATCGAGAGGAAGCAGCGGCGGTCGTACTTCTGCCCACGCAGGCGGGAGCGCGACCGCCGTCACACATCCAGGTCGCCCAGGTCGGCGGGGAAGCCAAAGCCCGAGGCGCCGACCATCGGCACAAAGGCGACCTCACCAAACTCCTCCACCGTCGCGGCGCCCCCCTCTGCGGAGACATGGACGCGTAGGAGCTTCTGCGGACCGTTCTCCGCTCCCACGGGCATCACCAGACGCCCTCCCGGCCGAAGTTGGCGCAGCAGGGCGGGAGGAACCGCAGGCGCCACGGCGGCGGCCAGCGCGGCGTCGTAGGGCGCGTCGGCGGGCCAGCCTTCTGAGCCGTCGCCGGTGACGAGCCGGACATTCTCCACCCCCAGCTCCTCCAGGACGCGCCGCGCGGCCGCGGCCAGTTCCGGGAGGCGCTCTACCGCGACCACCTCGCGGCACAGGCGGCTGAGAATCGCCGTCTGGTAACCCGAGCCGGCGCCCACCTCCAGAACCTTCTCGTCACCGTTCAACTCCAGCAGTTCGGTCATCCGGGCGACGATGTACGGCTGGGAGATGGTCTGGCGCGCTCGAATCGGCAGGGCGCGGTCTTCGTAGGCGTGTCGTGCCGCCTCGCTGCCGGGCGGCAGAAACCGGTGACGGGGGACCTCGCGTAACGCCTGGAGCAGTCGCTCGCCCCGGACGCCCCGCGCCTCGATCTGCTCCCGGACCATCTGTTCGCGCTCGCGCTTGCGGTCGTCGTCCACGGTGCCCACGGTTCTCGTGCCCCCTTGCTCATCGTACCCAAAAGAAAACTGCGCCACGGTATCACATTTTGCTCCATCTTGACGTTCCTATGCTGAAGATGCTTATTTCCCATCGAATGGCGGGGCAGAGCGGCCCCGGTACCATAGGAGCACACGGATAAATGAACACACGAGTAATGGCTATTCTGGCGGTGGCAGCGGTCGGGACGCTTTCGGCGGCGGCGCCGGCGCAGGCCCGGATACGCGACCTGCACGATACCCAGCGCGGGACGGGCGAACTCACCTGGCGCGGCGGGCGCGACCGCATCGACTCTGCCACCGTCAGCCTGCGCGCCAATGGGCGCGCTGAGGTGCGCCTGCAGGGGCGGGAGCGGCACACGTTCGCGGGCACCTGGCGTGAGACCCGGGCCGGGCTCGTGAGCCTCCGGCTGGAAGGGAACTTCGGCCGCGCTGAGGCCCGCGCCGATGGGACGGTCTCGCTTCGGGGCAATCAGTTCGACCGCATCGTCCTCGGCGGGCAGGCGGCGGGCGGAAGTCTTTCGGTTCGCTTCGACGCGCGGGACGACTGGCGCGGCGGCGGGGGCGGCGCCCCCTGGAACGGCGGGCGTCCCTCTAACCCCACGAGCAATGATCGCGGACCCTGGGGCGGCCGGGACAATGATCGCTGGGACGACCGCCGGTACGACGACTGGTACGGGCGCCGCTACAACGGACGCCGGTTTGACGGCACGCTCGGTGTGACCCAGGGCGGTCAGGGTAGCGTGGTGATCGGCGGGCGGCGCATTGATGATCTGGTGCGGGTGTCCGTGGACCTGCGGCGCGACGGCAGCGCGCAGATCCGGTTCGAAGGCCGTCGCGACCGGCACACGTTCGGCGGACGCTGGACCCCCGAGGGGCGGGACAGCGAGAACATCCGGGTGGTGCTGGAGGGTGACTTCCGGGGCGACCGGGCACGGCTTGACGGCATCGTGAACCTGCGGCTCCGCAGCGGTTCGGAGCGCATCGACCGGATCGATATCGGCGGCTGGTCGGACAACCGGCGCGTCTCGGTCCGCTTCGATGCCCGGTAGTGTGTACGCGGCGCGGTCGACAGCGGGTAGGTACAATAGGGGAGGGGTGGGCAGAGCGCCCGCCCCTCCTGCGTAAAGGCAGACGATTTATCGCCCGGCAGAGACGCCGGACGGTACCAGAAAGGATAGAAGGGTAGGAGGATGACCAGACGCAGAGTCGTGCTGTGGGCGCTCTCCGCGGCGGCGACGGCTTTCGTGGCCGCGCCGAATGCGCACGCACAGTCTTTTTCGGAAACGCGGCGCGGGGACGGCACGCTGGAGCGGCGGCGGGGCGGCGCAGACACGCTGCGCGAGGCGAGCGTGAGCCTGCGCAGCAATGGCGAGGTGAGCCTGGTGTTCCAGGGGCAGCGCAGCCGTCACAGCTTCGGCGGTAAGTGGACGCGGGGGCGATCGAACCTGATTAACATCCGGGTGGAGGGAGACTTCGGCGGGGCGCGCGCGACCGGCACGGGCGAGATCTACCTGCGCGGTAACGACCGGGGCTTCGAGCGGATTACGCTGAACGGCACGGAGAGCGGCGGCCGCTTCTACATCCGCTTCGAGGCGGGTGACTCCGGGCGCCCCTGGGATGGCGGCCGGCCGAACATCCCAGGCGACCTCAGCGGTGGGGGCGGCGGCCGGGGCGACTACAACGGCGACCTGCGCGCCACCCAGAACGGAAGCGGCTCGCTTCGCTCCAGCGACCGGCGCACCGAGAGCCTGAGCCGCGTGCGCGTCGAGATCGACGGCAACAGCGTTCGCCTGGTGGCCTACGGGCGCTCCACCCAGACGTTCGGCGGCCGTGTGACCGGGCGGGACGGTGAGAATATCAAGGTCCGCCTGGACGGCGACATCGACGGGGACAAGACGACGCTGGAGGGCTACATCAACATCCGGCGCACACGGAACGGCTTCGACCGCATCCGGCTGAAGAGCACGCGTGGCCGAAACACGTCCCTCGACTTCGACGCCCGATAAGGGAAACGCCCGGGAAGGAGCTACTCCTTCCCGGGCCTAATCGAAGTCGGCGTTGCGGGCCTTCTGAAACGCCTCGGCGGAGCCAAAGGTGCGGACGGTAGGCAGGGGGGCGGCAGAAACGCCGTTCCCCTCCGCACTGGCAGCAGCAGCCCAGGGGTTCGCCGCTGCAAAGTCGGCGTACTTCGTGTACATCTGCACGAACAGCGGCATACCCGTGAATGAGAGCGGAGACGCCGGCCCGGTGAACATGAACGGGAATTCGCGGCGGCTCTGCGGGTCCACAAACGACTTGTAGAGCGAGATAGCCTCCTTGTCGCCCACGATCTCCTCCAGCATCGCCAGTTCTGAGCCCATCGTGAGGCCGTAGCCAAAGGCGTTGAGTCGGAGCTGCCCGATAATCTCCCGGTGCAGCGACGCCAGGGTCTGCGTGATGAACATATAGCCCAGGCCATACTTGCGCGTGGTGCGCACGGCGTCCACGAACTTCTTGGTAAGCTGGGCCATCTCGCTGGTGTCATCGCCGCGGGTATAGGACCGGACGTAGCGGTGCGCCTCGTCCAGCGCGACCAGGCAGTTCAGCCGGCGCCCTTCCTGAAACGCCTTACCGCCCTCCACATCCAGCGCAGTGGCGATCTCGCGCAGCAGCAGCGCCTTGATCTCCTCATCGTCCTTGAACGCCGTGCCCTCGCCGCTGATGTCGAGAAAGACGATCGGCTGGGAATCCGCCTCATTCTCGCTCGCGCGGATGACGGAGGTCACGATGGACCAGAGCGGCGTCCGCTGGTTGCCCCGCGAGTCCACGGTCTGGAACAGGTCCAGGGCCGTTGTCCAGAGCTTCCCCAGGTCAGCCAACTCTTCCGGGTCCACGAGTACCGAGCGCAGGCGCTCGGCGAGCTGCTCGCGCCGCTCTTTCCCGGTGTAGATGCGCTCCAACCCCTTGGTGTCGTCCACCAGGTTCTGGAGGGAGCGGGTGAGGAGGTCGGGGGGCGCTGTGTCCAGCTTCGCTTTCGCGTCGGTCAGCGCCTTGCGGACGGCAGCGTACAGCACCTCGACGGCGATCTCCTGGTTATCGGCGTTCTTGATGCCGAGGAACCGGTAGAACCCGGCCTTCTGCAAAAGCTCCGTGAACTGCTTGGCGTTGTCGCCGAGGCGCACCTGAGTCGCCACGCGGTAGGTGCGGACGTCGCGCCCGAGGCCGCGCACGGCGCGGTGGAGCGGGAACGGCAGGTCGCGGTCGGAGGAGAACTGCCCCTGCGGGTCGATAAAGAGCAGGCCCATCTCCCGGTGCCGCGCATAGGCGAGCAGCAGGTACGCAGCAAGTCCCGACTTACCGGACCCGGTGCGCCCGAACACGCCGATGTGGTACGCCTCGCCCGCGCCACCCGCGCCCTTGCCAAAGTGACGCAGGGTGAACGGCATCTTCACCGGCGTTCCGAACACGGTGCCGAGGTAGATCAGCTCGTCCGCGTACTTCTCCAGCAGGGCGGTTAGCACCTCATCACGCACGGAGTAGACCTTGGCGCCGGTGCTGGGGGAGGTGCCGAGCATGTCCTCGGCGCAGAACTCCTCGCCATCGTCGTCGACGTCGATGGTGAAGGCGGCCTGAACGGTGAGGGTGGCGGTGCGAACATCCGCGCGGCCGGAGAGGTGGGGAAGTGAGCCCTGCCGCTTGATAATGCCCCGGAACGCCATGTCCTGGTGCCAGCGGTTCTGCGTTTCGACGCGCGAGATCTGTCCGAGGATGGCGATGCGGCAGTCGGCGTGCGGCAGGACGAGGTAGACCATCTGGCCCCGGATGCGCTGCGCCTCGGCGCTCTCCAGGATATCAAGAGTGATCTCCGTCGTGTCGGACGGCGACCCGACGACGCCTATCTGCGTCGCGCGCATCTCGTCCAGCAGGACAGAAAGCACCTTCCCCCGCTTCGTCAGTCGATTCTCGCCTGCGGCAAGCATAGATACTCCTCGTCGTCCGTGTTGGCACCGGTGCTTGGGGTTTGTATTTCTTCGTACTCCTCGAAGGCCCCTTGCAGCCCGGCCATGTCAATTCAGATCAAAGTCAGCCCCAAAGCGGTTCGCCCGTGCGCACTCGATACCCTGCGGGATTGCCCGGGTCATACGAGCCCCTGGCGGGCCGCGAGCAGGGCGGCCTCGGCACGGGTGTTGACCTCCAGCTTGGCGAAGATGCTGGAGATGTGGTTCTTGACGGTCTTCTCGGAGATGAACAGCGCGTCCGCGATCTCCTTATTGCGCTTTCCCTTGCCGATCTCCGCCAGCACCTCGCGCTCGCGCTCCGTCAGCTCCGCGAACACCGCGTTGTCCGCCGCCTTCTGGACGGAAAGGCGCGAGAACTCGTCGATGAAGCGGCGCACCAGGGACGGGTGCAGCAGCGCCTCGCCGCCGCCCACCGCGCGCACCGCGGCGATGGTCTCCTCGGGCGGGGAGTCCTTGAGCACGTAGCCCTTGGCGCCAGCCTTGATGGCGGCGAAGACCCGCTCGTCGTCGTTGTAGATGGTCAGGATGACCACGCCGAGGTCCGGAAACTCGCGGCGCAGGGTCTGGGTCAGTTCAATGCCGTTCATCTGCGGCATACCGATGTCGGTGAGAAGCACATCGGGCTTCTGAGCCCGGACCACTGAGAGCGCGCGGGCGCCATCCGGCGCGGTGCCGACCACCTGGATGTCATCCTCCAGGGCGAGCAGCCGCGCCAGCATCTCGCGCGTCATGGTCTCGTCCTCGGCGATCACGAGGCGGATAGGCCGTTCGGCACCGGCGGTCTCGGGCATCGGGCTACGCCTCCTCCTGCCAGTGGAAGGTCGCGGACTCCCGGCCGAGCGTCCAGCGGCGCGGGCAGGTGGTGTCCAGCCAGTCCAGGGGCTCCGCAGGCGGCTGCGGCAGAGACGCCCGCGCGAACGCGGCCTTCAGCGCCGCCTCCTGGTCCGGCCCAACCGCCTTCGGATCGGCGGAGACGAACAGGGGGGTGCCGCTCGCCGCCAGCAGGTCCAGCCACTGCCGGTTCAGGTGCCAGGGCACGGCCTCGGTCAGGCCCACGCAGTCGGCATCGGCGGCAAAGAACGTGTTGTGCTGCGGCATGCGGAAGGCGAGCGTGTTGACGCCCATCTTGCGGGTCCGCTCCCACGCGATCCCGCTGGTGTCGTCGCCGGTGCGCTGAAGCTCGAACAGGCCCGCCCCGAGATGGCCGATGGTGTTGCACCCGATCAGGACCACATCGCCCGCGGCCTCGCGAATCGCGGCGTAGAGGTCGCGGACGATCTCCGCGGTGGTGCGGGAGCGATCGGAGAAGTGCCAGCCGGATTCGGTCAGGCTATCGCCCATCTGGAAGCCCCAGCGCCCGGTGAGGTCGAACGTGGTGAAGTCGTGCTTGATAAGTTTGTAGCCCCAATCCACCAGACGCCGGATGTCCGTGCGGACCAACTCCAACACCTCCGGCACAGTGGGGTCGAGGAACACGGCGCCCTTCGCGGAGCGGTAAGCCTCGTGCGACTCGGGAAGCCGCCACGCGGCGGGGACATCCACCGTGGTGAGCAGGGGACGTATCCAGACGCCGGGGCGGACACCGAGCGCAGTCATCTGCGCCGCCAGTCCTGCCATGTCCGGGAAGTCGGCGTTACCCTCCTCGTAGGGGCCGCCATTACAGCCCTTGGCGTGGAACCAGCCCGCGTCGATAACCTGATAGGGCGGGTTGTCCTGGTTGGGCGAAAGGCGGTGCAGCAGTTCGGCGTCCCGTAGAATGCTCGCTGCCGTGCTGTTGCCGTAGGCGTAGTACCAGTCGTTGAAGCCGTAGACGATGTGATCGGGGAGGCGGGGGGCGGGACACAGCAGGCGGCAGAGGCCGATCGCCGCCTCAAACGGCGACTCGGCGTCGTGCCCGACGCGCAGGCGGACCGTCGCCGCGTCCAGCGTGCGGTCGCCGAGATGGACGCCGCTGCCGCCGCTGGCAACATCGAGCCAGAGAGAGACGCCGTTCTGGTCCGCCTGCCACCAGACGACGGCGTTCGCCCCGGTCTCGACGCCGATACCGTGCGTGCGCCCCCCAACGTGAACCAGGAAGTACCAGGGCATACGCCGCTCGGGGACGATGCCGCGCCACTCCAGGTCGCCGTACCCGCGTTCCCAGGCATCGCCCAGAAGACGCGCGCCCTCGGGGACCGGGACGGCCCAGCGCAGATGGATGCGCCGCAACGGGATTCGGGGGGAGCGGAGCGCGATCCGCAGGCGGTCCGGTTCGCCGCCGTCCGTGGTGACTACCACACCCGAGGCGGCATCGGTCCATTCGCCGCCCGAGGGGGTGAGCGCCACGGCGGCGCCCTCTTCCGTCACCGCGGTGACGCGCTCCGGCGGGAGGAGCAGGGATTCCCAAGCACTCATCTATATCGCCTCCGTGCGATAGGAGTGGGCAACCAGGGCGACGTACTCGCCCATGCCCGCGTCGGTCAGATCAAAGTTCACGGCGGTGCGCAGGGCGACCAGGGCGTCACCGACGCTCTTCGCCATCCGGTCCGCCACCCACTGTGGGTATGGCTCCCGAATCTCCGGGGAAACGACCTGGGTCCTCAGCGCCCCGAGGACCTTCGCCATCCGCTCGGGCGACTCGGCCACCTCCGGCTTGATCTCCAGACGGAATGCCGGCGACCAGGCGTGCGGCTTGAAGTAGGTCGCCAGCAGCCGGTCATCGCGCACCAGGGTCACGGTTTCGTTCAGCGCCACGCGCACCGCCTCCCGGGCGGCGTCCGCCGGCGTCAGAGCCTCAATGTGCTTGGTCAGCCAGTTATTCTTGCTCTGCTGGGTGAGCGCCAGCGGCTGCGGCGTGGTGTACTCGCCTTCGTCCAGCAGGAGGCTGAGGGTCGTCCGGTCGTCCAGCCCCAGACCGGGGCCGCGGACATCGGGCGGAAGGAACGTCTGCGACAGGTCGCGCGATCCATCGTACTTCACCACCGCGACCACGGCGGGCGCCGTCATCACGGCCCGCAGGGCGTCCGCAGTATCATGGCGCGTGACCGCCTCCGCGATCTCGGCCCGCAGGGCATCCTGGGTTACGCCGAGCATCGCGTTCAGCGCGATTACCGGCGTCAAGTGAGAGCCGTCCAGAAGCACCACGTCGTGCGGGGCGGAGCGTAGCACGGCCAGTTCCAGGGCGGTCATGATGCCCCGGCAGGTCGCGGCGGTCTCCTCGCCGGAGTGCGGTAGCGTCTTCTGCCACGCCGCGTACTGCACCCCCGGCCAGTCCGGCGCCTCGGAATCGGTCAGCCCCTCGACCCCGACCGCGACGGCAAGGGCCGTGTCCGCGCCGAGCGCCTTCTCCATGGCAGCGCCGCCGTCCACGGCGGCGACACGGGCCGGGCGCACCTCCGGCAGATTGCGCAGGTGCCGGATCTGATCCTGGTCGATCAGCGCTTCGCGCATCGCCACCCGGCGCTCGTCCACGCGGGTAAACAGGGAGCGCACAGCGTCCGCGACTTCGGCGGTACGGCCCAGCACCTCCTGGAGTACTTCATCTGGCAGGTCGGCGTAGGGGGCGATCTCCCCGAGGGGATTCAGTCGGGCGTTGGAGTAGGCGTCTCGCATGGCGTTAGAACGCTTGTTCGACTTGCGCCGGGCCGTGTCCTGCCTGCGGCGCGCCCTTTCTTCGGAGCGGCTCAGGAGCGGGCGGGGGTGGGCTCGTGCATCTCCGCCGGGAGCGGAAAGTCCTGCAGGCGCCGGCCGTCTCCCCGAAACAGGCGGGAGCGGGCGATGCCCCAGCGGTCCAGGCGGAAGCGTAGCGCTGTGCCCAACACGCCGAATCCGTAGACCACCGAGCGGGCGAAGCTAATGGATGACGCTTCCGGGAAGTAGCGGGTGGGGCAGGACACCTCGCCGATGCGGAAACCGAAGTACACGGCCTGGGCGAGCATCTGGTTATCGAACACGAAGTCATCGCTGTTCTCGCCGAGCGGGAGGCTCTCCAGGAGACGGCGGGAGAAGGCGCGGTAGCCCGTGTGGTACTCGGACAGCTTGATACCCAGAAGAACGTTCTCAACGGCGGTCAGGAAGCGATTGCCCGCATACTTATAGTAGGGCATGCCGCCGCGAAGCGCGCCTGTGGTGCCCAGGATGCGTGAGCCGAGCACGGCGTCGAACTCCCCGGAGGCGACCATCCAGGCCATCGCGCCCATGAGTTTCGGGCTGTACTGGTAGTCGGGGTGGAGCATCACGACGATGTCTGCTCCCCGCTGGAGAGCGGCAGTATAGCAGGTCTTCTGATTGCCGCCGTAGCCCCGGTTTTTGGGGTGGACCAGATAGGGAATGCCAAGCCGCTTCGCCACCGCGACCGTTTCGTCGCGGGAGGCGTCGTCTACGAGGATTACCTCGTCCACGACGCCTCGGGGAATTTCGGAGACGGTCTTTTCGAGCGAACGGGCGGCGTTGTACGCCGGGAGGACGACGACCACGCGCTGACTGTTGATCATCCTCCCGCGGGCGCGGCGTCAGGCGCGGTCCGTCTCGACCTGGAGGCGGATCGAGGCGATGATGTTGGCAACGCGGTCGCACTCCTCCTTGGAGCCGGAGAAGCAGATGGCACGCCCCCGGGTATGGACCTCGTAGGCGATCTGGAAGCCCTTCTCCACCGTGCAGCCGGTCGCCTTCTGGAGAATATCGATCACGTCATCGAACGTATGGCACTCGCAGTTGTAGAGAATGACAATCCACGGCCCCGTGATGTCCGCGCCGTCCCGGATGTCTTCGAGTTCGTCGAGGCCGGGGAGGCCGAGGGGGCTGGGGGAAATCGTGGGAAGTGCGGGCGCCTCTATCGTCTCCGTGGGCATGGTCGTCCCTTTCTTAGCGGTACTTAGCGGTCGTTCCGCGCTGGCGTGATTTCGGCCTCATTGTACCACGGTCCTGCCGGAGCGGGCGTGACCGTTAGGAGGGTTTCCGCGACTTCCGCCACGCGGGGCGCGAACGCTTCGAAGGCGGCGGCCAGGCGCTGCCGGTCCGCCTCGGTCTCGAAGTTTCCTACCCCGCCACGCCGGCTGACCCGCGCCAGCGCCACGGCTAGCCCCCGCGGAGACCGGTAGTCGTTGAGGTAGCCCGCTTCGGTGAAACTTGCCACCGTGGATGCCAGACGTGGGAGGGCCGGGGGCGAGCCCCCGGCGGGAGTCAGAAGACGCGACATTCCCGCATGGACAGCGCCCGGGTCCGCGGCCCGCAGCCGGTCGTACAGGTCGTCGGCCAGCCCCGGCTGCGCGCGCAGCAGGTGGGCATCCAGAGCCAGCTCGACGAAGACATGCGCCAGGAAGAAGACGCGACGGGGCGGGGCCTCCCAGTCGCCGGAGCGCAGCAGTTCCGACGCGCCGGAGGTCACCTCTTTGAAGGCGGGGCCGGCATGGAAGGCGTGATCGGCCGTCAGGTGCAGGCGGATGCCCGCCTCCAGTGGCCCGTCGGGGGGCAGGGCGGGCGAAAGCCCACGGAGCCGGCCATCGCCGCTCATGCTCAGGAGGTCCGGAAGAACATTCCCGGCGAAGAATTCGGGCGGGGCGCCGGAAACCGCCCAGCGAAGCCCGATCACGTGATGCGCCAGGAAATTCATGGTCTCATTGTACGTCATGGCGCAGCGGGGGCCGCTCAGTCGTCGTAGGGCGTTGCTTTCAGGACGCGGAAGACAGGGGCGGACGTCCGCAGTGAGCCCGCGCGCTCCTCGCCGCTCTTGCGCGGGAGCACAAAGCAGTGCTCGCGGGGGCACAGTATCTCCTCCTCGCACCAGCCGTCGGTCAGGATCATCACCGGCGCGGTCGCCGGGAAGTCGTGGCGGCTGAGCAGGTAGCCGATCCCCGGCTGCAGGACGGTGCCGCCGCGGCCCTGCACGGCGACGATACCCCGCAGGTCCGTGGGCGCGAGGTACCCCTTATCGTACGGCGCGGCGTCGCACAGGATCAGGCGCACCGCGGGGACGTCGCGCGACTCTGCATACGAGGCGATCGCCCCGAGCGCCCTGCCGAGGAGCTGCCGGTCCATTGAGCCGGAGGTGTCGAGGACGACACCGAACGTGCAGGCGTCCTTCACCTCCTGCGGGATGTACCGCGCCGCGCGCGGGATGTCGGGCGTGGACGCCTGCCGGCGCGACGCGCGAGCGTACGAGCGCCGGAACTCGTCCATCAGCGGGACGTGCCGCGCCATCCACCGAGCGAGTTCCACATCCCACGGGACCGGCGGCGTGAAAAGCGACTTGATCTCCTCCAGGAGCGCGGCGGGCACGAGGCCGCGTCCGTTCTGCGACCACAGGCGGTACCCCGCCCGGAGCCGCTGGCGGTAGACGTCGTCCAGCGTCGTCACCTCGTCGCGGTAGATGCGGCGGTGCGGGGCGTCGAGCAGGATATCACCGAGCTTGCCGCGGAACCCGCGCAGACTCCGGCAGCGCCGCAGGTCCCGGATCAGCAGGTCGTACACCTCCTCGGCGCCCATGCCGCTCAGCCGCGGGTCGTACAGCGCCCCGATCTTCGGCAGCGCGCCGACGCCCATCTCCACGAGCCACGCATTGATGACGAAGTCGCAGGCGAGGTTCCACACGAACGGGTCGCGTCCCAGGAGGCGGTCATGGTGGAACAGCGCGACGTGGAGCAGTTCATGGACGTAGACGAACCGCAGCTCCTCGTCGGTCAGCGGGCAGTCGGGGTGCAGGTACATCTCCCCGAGGAAGGCGTTCACCGCCGCGACGTGGATCGCCATGCTGTCGCACACGCGCGCGTCCGCGATGACGCGGATCTCGGCGGCGAGCGAGGCCAGCAGCGGCAGTTCCCGCTCCACCCAGCGGCGCACGCGGACGGCGGGCGGCCACTCGTTCTTAGCGCCACCCCGCGCCTCCGACTCCGCCGCCTCGGCCGCTTCCGCCACGGCGCGCCGGGCGGCGTACTGCAGTCCCTCCAGGAACGCCGCCTCCCAGTCCTTCCGGAGGGCGAACGACCTGCCGTCGAGGCCCGTGATGTCGGGCCGCGCCCGGCCCGACAGGGTCCGAACGTCGCCGGGCTTGACGCCGCCCGGCCCGGCCATCAGGTCATAGATCGTCTCCTCGCTCGCGTCCTGCGGAAAGTCTCCCCACGCGACCTCGCGGGGGAACGGGCAGGAGCCGATGTCGAGGGCGTACAGCGTCCGGGCGCACACCAGGTCGCAGGCGGCGTTCCAGAGCAGCGGGTCGCGGTCCTCACGGCGCGCCGGGTGGTTGAACGCGAGGTGGAGCAGGAGGTGGCCCACGACCCACTGCCACGCCTCGGAGGAGTACGCGTGCCCCTGCTGGTCGCAGGCGCGAACGTTCACCAGGAGGACGCCCCGGGCCGGATCGACCGCGGCGACCTCCGGCCCGGCCGCATCCGCGCTGATTTCCACCGAAACGCTCTTCAGCAGGGGGGCAAGGGGCGACTCCTCAAGCCACTCCTGCGCGGCCTGGAGGTTCCGCTGATTATTCAGGACGCGGTTCTGCTGCGCTTGCCACGCGTTCTTTCCCTTGCGGGCCATGGTGGCAGTGTCCTTACTTGATCCCGATCGCGTGCGTCAGGCGCGGCACGTCCCGCATGATCTCCAGCAGGAACCAGGCCGGCAGGTTGCGCGCCGTCTCGCCCTCTTCCGGCGTGACCAGGAGTGTGGCCATCTCAACGCTGTCCGAGCACAGGTCCGCGACGATCTTCTTGGCCTGGTTGGCGAGGAAGCGGTGGCGCGGCCGGACGTTCTCGCGCTCCGGCGGCAGCTCCTTCGCGAGCTGCGCGCGGATGCTCTGCACGACAAAGTACAGCACGTCCCGGTCCTTCGGGTCAGTGGGCAACGCCTGCTCGCCCTTGAGAATAAGGTCCACGCGCAGATTATCGTGGAGCTGCCGCACGAACGCCGCGAAGGAGCGGGCATGTACTGGTGACAGGCACCCCGAAGCCAGCAGCTCTACCTCGTCGGCGGAGATGTCCGCGCCATAGCTCTGGAGGGCGTCCGACAGGATGTGCCACGAGCGGGGCGTCGAGAACGTCTCCTCGGTCTTGGGTGGCGCGACGTGCAGGTGGTCCGGGCGCGTCTCGATGTAGTGGATGACCCACTCATGCAGCCCGGCGCCGTACGCCCAGTCCAGCCAGTCGCGAGAGGTGGGGCGCAACTCCACGTGCAGCATACGGTTCATCAGCGCCGACGACATGGGCTTGACGATGGCGGAGTCCTGCGCGCGGTTGCCCGCGCCCACGACCACCGACCCGACTGGCAGACGGTACTCCCCGAGACGCCGGTCGTTGATGAGCGAGTAGAACGCCTTCTGCACCTCGAAGGAGCAGGCGTTCAGCTCGTCGATGAACAGGAGGTAGGGCTCGTCCCGCGCTACCACGCGTGGGGGACAAAAGACGCTTTTGCCGTCCTCGATGCGGGGGACGCCAATCAGGTCCTCGGGGGCGAGCTGCGAGCCGAGCAGGGACACGCACTCCAGCCCGACCTCCTGGGCGAAGCGCTCCACGAGCGCGGACTTCCCGATGCCCGGCGGCCCCCAGACGAACACGGGCCGGGTCAGGGCGACGTTGAGGAGCAGCTTAAATAGCTGCGGCGGCGTTACGGTCTGCATGATCTCTCCACGCAGACCGTATCGCCGCCGCACGCTCGGTTAATAAAGACTACTCCGAAGGCAGTCGGAACCGACGGACGAGTCCGGCGGACCACACGGCCGTAAACGCCAGGAAGGCGAGCAACGTCCAGAAGAACGAACTCCCGAGGCGCGGGTCCGGCAGGAGGTTGACGCGGTAGACCTCCTGAAAGACGGCGACCAGGAATGCAAGCGTCGCCGCGTTCATCCACTGCATCTGGTCCCGGACCCAGGCGAGGCTTTGCTCCCGCCGCTCGGGGGCAAGCCAGAACTCCTTGTTGGGCAGGTTGATCGCGGAGTTGGGCAGGCGCGCGATCAGGGTAGTCGTGCCGGACAGGAACGCCGCGAAGACCGTGACGAAGATAAGGTTCATCGCGATGCAGGCATCCTTGCTCATCCAGCTGTCCGGCCTGCCGTCTGGGCCGAAGTGGGTGGCCACCCGGTCCGGCAGCAAGGGATAGAAGTAGATTACCTGCGCCACGGATGCCAGTATGGCCCCGAATATGACCGCTACGGGCACGCTGATCTTCCGCATCGAACTGCTCCTTTCCGCGAACGCTTCTTTCTAGCAATCAGACACGCGTTTTGCGCCCCAGGTTGCACCCGGCGAGGAGGAAAATTACAGACCTACGCGCGCCTGCCCTGTGCCGAAGGTAAAGACGATATAGCTGCCCTCGGGCAGTTCCGCGTCGTCCGCAGTGACCGCCAGCGAGGCCCGCACGAAGTTCGTCGTGCTGCCATCCGTCCCCGGCTCCGTAAGCAGGCGGAAGAGCCGCTTCGCGTCGTCACCGGCGATGCGCGCCGGGCCGAGCGGAACTTCGGCCTCGGTTGCCCGACGATAGACAGGTGTCTCACCGACGCGGGTGTAGACCAGCGTTTCCTGGACGTCGGCGAGGGGCGGGAAGGTCACCTCGCGCGTGGGCGCGGCGTCCACGCTGGCCGCTTCGTAGAAGCGGACGCTAAGCGCGGGGTCTCGCAGGGTCACCCGGGGCGGGAGGGGCACGCCCGGCGGGGTCACGACCGTGATCTCCGAGCGCAGGTTCTGGCGCACCTCGGCGAAGTTCAGGCGGTCCTGGTTCGCCACGCGGTTGACGTCCGGGAACGGCCCGGCGTAGTTGCCCTCGCCGGGAATCGCCGCCCGCGCCTGCGCCATCCGGCTGACGGGCACGGGGAACTGCTTCCCGGCGAGGCCGCCCGGGTCCACGATCGGGTCGATCTGGTCGTTGATGAGGCTCCGTGCCGCGCCGCAGCCGTACAGGGCGCCGGTGGTGACGACGCCCAGGAGAACAAGGCAGGCAGAAAATCGGGCGGCGCGGGCGGAATGCGGCATGGCGAAGTGGTCCCTTCGGTCGCGGAGTGCTGGTCCTTTCGTTCCCCCGTCCTGACGTCCTGGAAACGTGCCGCCGACCGTCACACGGGGGGAGGCGGCGGCGCGGGAACGACGCCGTTCGCGGCGTAGTAGGCACGCAGTTTGGCAAGTTCGCCTGCGGCCTTGAACCCACCGAAGAAAGCGAACAGGACCCACGCATGGAGGGCCAGGCTGATCCACTGCTCAACCATGGCGCACAGGGCAGCATCCAGAGCGTAGAAGATGCCGCCAACAATGAACGCCCAGCGGCGCTTTTGCGCGAGGAAGCCCATGAGCGCGTAGAACCCGAGCGGGATGAGGTCGAACAGGAGCGCCGCGAAGCGCACCGGGCTGTTCGGGTACTGGTGCTGGAACCCCGCGTCGATCAACTGGGTGACGCCGAGGCCGACCGCCAGGCCGAAGCCGATGTTCAGCAGGGCAAGAAGCGAATTGACCAGCGACAGGCCGGCAATCCAGAAGAACCAGTTGGCGCTCGCCGTGACCCTCTCTTCCAGGGCGTAGAGTTCCGGCGTCACGGCATCCGCTTCCGCCGCGCCTTCCGGAATACTGGGCGTCTGCCCGAGCACGGGGGGCGGCACGTCCGCGGCGGGCGTTACGCCAGATGGTGGCGGCGGTGTCTGCATGGGGCGGTCTTCCTATTCCCTATCGGCGGGCCTCAAGGGATGACTTTATGGTGGTTCGTTTACTTGTCGGACGGTGCCGAGGCATCGCCGGCAGGCGAAGCGGAAGAAGTGGCCGGCGCAACGTCTTTGTAGCGGAGCGGGGGTTCGGGGCCGCCGTTGAAGTGGGCGAGGAGTTCTTCCTTGGTGATCGGCTCGACCGGCCGACCGAACCAGTAGTGGGGAACGCCCGGTTCGTACGTCGTCAGCTTCTCGGCAAGTTCTTCCTTGCTGAGCTTTTTCAGGTCTTCCAAACCCATCTGAAGGGCTTCATGGACGCTTCGGGCACGGCGACGGCGTGGCTTTTGACCCTTTGATTCATTCATCGGCGTTCCTCCCGTCGAGGAAATGTTACCAAGCGGACATTGGTGATGCAAGAGATATCACGGACGGCAACCTGCGTGTGTGTCAAGGAGAGGATTTTTGAACCGGGATACAACGGTTCGCCCTCGGCGAAGGTACCGCGCACCGTTTGCACGGGCAGACGATAGTCCGTGGAAAGGTCGCACAGTGTATCGATCACCAAACGGTCCAGGTAGTGCCCACCACGCGCCGTGTTCCTGGGCAGATTTTCCGCCCCGTAGGTATCGGTTAGCCAGCGGTGGGTCGCGATGAGATCATTATGGTGCCGAACATCGAGCAGGTTGACGCAGCGCCCGAGGCGTATGGTGGCGGCGAGGACGGCGGGTTCCTCGCCCCGGGTGAGTGCCACGAATCGCGCCCAGTCGAGCGCCCGGTAGGGGGCGTACTCCCAGAAGTAGACGCCGCGCCCCAGCCAGTCGTAGCGATTCTCGGACGGCAGGAACGCTCCTTCGGCGAGGATGCGGTCCGCGACGGGCCGCGTGCAGCCGTGGTATCCCACGACGGAACGCGGCCCGGTCGGCAGGGAGGTGCGGGGCACCCTGGTGACTACGCCTCGGGGTGCAGGTTCAGGTCGGTGACGGCGCCGACACTGGCGGAGGAGACGAGCGTGGCGTACTTGGCGAGTGTGCCGCGGGTGTAGCGCGGGGCGGGCGGCGTCCACGCCTCCCGGCGCTTTGCCAACTCGTCCTCGGTCACGTTCACCTGGAGCAGGCGCGCCTCGGCGTCGATGGTGATGCTGTCGCCCTCCTGCACCAGCGCGATGGTGCCCCCCACCGCCGCCTCAGGGGCAACATGGCCGACCACCAGGCCATAAGTGCCGCCGGAGAAGCGCCCGTCCGTGATGAGGCCGACGCTGTCGCCCAGCCCCTGCCCGATGATGGCAGAGGTGGGGGCGAGCATCTCGCGCATGCCGGGGCCGCCCTTCGGCCCTTCGTAGCGCACCACGACCACGTCGCCGGGCTGAATCCGGTTAGCGAGTATGGCCTCCAGGCACAGCTCCTCCGAGTCGAACACGCGGGCGGGGCCGGTGATGCGCGGCTCTTTGACGCCGGTGATCTTTGCCACCGCGCCCTCTTCGGCCAGGTTCCCTTTGAGGATGGCGAGGTGCCCCTGGGAGTAGAGCGGGTTGTCCCACTGGCGGATTACGTCCTGATCGGCGGGCGGGGCATCGGGGACATCCGCCAGCACCTCGGCGATGGTCTGCCCGGTGATGGTCAGGCAGTCGCCGTGCAGGAGGCCGTGGTTCAGGAGCATCTTCATGACCTGCGGGATGCCGCCCACACGGTGCAGATCGTAGGCGACGTACTTGCCGCTCGGCTTCAGATCGCACAGCACAGGGACCTTCGCCCGAATCGCCTCAAAGTCGTCGATGGTAAGCGGGACCTCGGCGGCGTGCGCGATGGCGAGCAGGTGCAGCACGGCGTTGGTGGAGCCGCCCACCGCCATGTTGAGCGCAATGGCGTTCTCGAAGGCTTTTCGGGTGAGAATCTGCCGGGGGAGACGCTGCTGCCGGATGCAGTCCGCGAGGACGCGCGCCGACTCGGCCGCGCTCTCGGCCTTCTCCTCGTCCTCCGCGGCCATGGTGGACGAGTAGGGAAGGCTCATACCCATCGCCTCGAACGCGGAGGACATCGTGTTCGCGGTGTACATGCCGCCGCAGGAGCCCGCACCGGGGATGGCGTGGCACTCGATGCCGTTCAACTCCTCGTCGCTCATCTTGCCCGCGGCGTGCGCGCCAACGGCCTCGAAGACGGAGACGACGGTGAGGTCCTTGCCGCGGTACTTGCCGGGCTTGATGGTGCCACCGTACACGAAGACCGCGGGGATGTTCATGCGGGCAATGCCGATCATGGCGCCGGGCATGTTCTTGTCGCAGCCGCCGATGGCGAGGACGCCGTCCATGCTCTGCGCCATGCAGGCGGTCTCGATGCTGTCCGCGATGACCTCACGGGAGACGAGCGAGTACTTCATCCCCTCGGTGCCCATGCTGATGCCGTCGCTGACGGTGATGGTGCCGAAGGTCTGGGGCATGGCGCCCGCCTCGCGGGCGGCCTTCTCGGCGCGGGCGGCGAGGGGAGCGATGCCCATGTTGCAGGGGGTGATGGTGCTGTGCGCGCTGGCGATACCGATGATCGGCTTCTTGAAGTCGTCGTCGGTGAAGCCGACGGCGCGCAGCATGGAGCGGTTCGGGGCGCGCTCGACGCCCTCGGTGATGATGCGGGAACGGGAGTTCAGTGCCACGGTGAATAATCCTCGAACGGCGGGTTGAGCCCGGGTGCCGTTGGTGTCAGGATGCATTCTATGAGGAATCGGGAATGCAATCAAGCGTCCGGCGGGGCGGCGGGAGCGAACGTCACCCGGCGGTAGATCTCGGAGAGCGGAATGGACGCGTTCAGGTCGGGCATTTCCAGCCGTTGTTGCGGCTCGGTATGCTCGCCCACCAGCGTCCAGTGGCCGTCGATCAGCGCCCAGTGTTCGACCAGCATTCGCTCCTGCTCGATCAGGATGTAGTGGCGCAGCGACGGGATGCGTCGGTAGTGGAAAAACTTATCGCCCCGGTCGAACGTGGACGTGGACGCACTCAGTACCTCGACGATGGCGACGGGATTACGCAGGCAGTCGTCGCGGTCGAAATGGGGCGAGCCGCAAGTGACCGTGACGTCGGGATAAAAGAACGGGCCGGTATCGGCCACACGTACCTTCTGGGCGCTGTTGTTGGCATCGCAGGGGCTACCGGCGAGCTGCCGAGCCAGCGCGACCTGTGTGTCGGAGGAGAGAAAGACGTGCTCGGGCGTGCCGCCGGCCATCGCGTAGACTTCGCCGGCGATGTACTCGCTCTTGGTATTGGCTATCTTCTCCCCGGCAAGATATTCCTCCGGGGTGAGGAACGGGAGGCGTTGTGCGGCCAT
>CALEKU010000143.1 GCA_937902745.1 uncultured Armatimonadota bacterium | reverse complement strand
GCGCGATTCCGAGCTGGCGCATATTCGAAAGACAGGAAACGGAGCGAGCCTTCTCGCGTGCCTGGGCAAAGACTGGGAACAGGATCGCGGCCAGGATGGAGATGATCGCGATGACGACGAGCAGCTCGATCAACGTGAAGGCTGCGCCTTCTCCGCGGCGGGTACAGCCGGCCCGCGTGTCGCACCCTCCGGTTCCCCCATTTCGGTGGGCGGGGGGATCTGCCCAGGTGTTCTTCATTTGCGCCTCCTTCCTTCTGTTTTCTCGTTCGCCTCTCTTGCTTCTTCTTCCTCGTCTTCGAAGGCGACGGCGGGGACGCCCCAGGGGCGGAAGAAGAGCGGGCGGCGGGTGATGCCCGGGTAGGGGGTGTCCGCGCCCCAGAGCGCCGCGTAGAGCGTCTTGCCGTCCGGCGAGAGCGCGAGGCCCGACAGGTACGCCTCCGCCTCGGGGAGATCCTGCGGGCCTCATTACTGCCGGTATGGCAGCGTCGCGCGGAGCGGGCATTGGTGTCGGCAAGCAGAGCAAGCAGAAAGGGGCGGCGGCCGCACACACTCCGATAACTCCGTCCGGGGTGTGAACGGCCGCCGCCCCTTTCTGCGGGGGATTAGCCGCCGGCCTGAACGTAGGGATAGGTGAAGATGCCCTTCAGACGGTAGTCTTCCGTGATCTGAGCCTGGGTCCGGCGCGAACCGTCCGGGTTCTGGAACTCCGGGTCTTTGTGCCACTTGGCGTGTCCGTCGGTGAAGACCCAGTTGCGTCCTCCCTGGTGGCGCTTGCCCGAACTCCAGCGCATGTCGGTCCCGCCGTTGCCGTAGCCGGTCGCGATATACCACCCGCCGAACGCGTTGCCGTTGGCGCTGAAGCTGTTCCCGACCTCCGTCACGTAGTAGGTGCTCGCCGGCGCCTTGATCTCGTCCAGCGAGAACATGTCGAACGGAGTCGCGGACCCGATGTCGCCGAAGGCCGCTTCCGCGGCGCCATCATTCTTCAGGTAGGACTTGCACAGGAAGTAGTTACCCGCGTAGGAGAGCGGGAAGGCATCGCGCATCGCGTTCGGAACGCTGCGCATGCCCGCGTAGTAGCCGGGCATGTTCACGAGACGGAGCTGCTCCTCGTAGCAGAACGAGTCCAGCTTGTTGAACCCGCCGTAGTCGGAGTCGCTGGGGCACTTAAAGATGTCCCAGTTCTTGATGTACGGAGCGCTCGCTATCGGGAAGGAGAAGACCCCGCTGAAGAAGGCGTCGTTGTTCACCAGGGTCGCCGGATTGGTGCAGGGGCCCTGCCAACCCGTGTGCGGCAGGATGCTGTCGTAATCCTGCGCGTACATTATGGCCGCGATGCCGATCTGCTTGCAGTTGGAAAGGCAGGAGGCTGCGCGCGCCTTCTCCCGCGCCTGAGCGAAGACTGGGAACAGGATCGCCGCAAGTATGGCGATAATCGCGATCACTACGAGGAGCTCGATAAGGGTAAAGGCGGAGCGATTCCGCATGGTCAAACCTCCGTTCGGACAACACGGGAAACAGGGCGGTCGGGAGGTGCCGGCGCGTGCGCGCCGGCAGCCAGGGGAGATTATACGGCCCGAAGTTTAAGTCCCGTTTAAGCGAAGGTTAAGCGGAGGTTAATACTGCAGGAGATTGCAGGAAGTACAGAGGAATTGTGACGGCATCACGCCTCCCGCCGTGCGGCGACGAGCAGGAACGGCGGCCGGTCGCGCTCGCCCTCCCACTCCGGCCGCGCCGCGACCTGCTCCGGGGTCGGCCCCCACTCCTCCAGGCGCCGCAGGGTGAACCCGGACTCCCTCAGCAGGTTGACGTAGGTGGCGACGGTCCGGTGCTGCTTCAGGACGCCGGGGCCGAGCCAGTCGGTGACGCGCGGCCCCTCGTCCAGGTAGCCCGATACAGGCCACGCGCGGCGCCCGTCGGCGTCCCGGACCCACTCTTGCCGGACGGGCGCCGAATAGATGGGGTGCTCGACCGAGAAGACCAGGCGCCCGCCCGGGACGAGCGCGCCGCACACCCGTTTCAGCAGCGCGCCGAGGTCGGCGACGTAGTGCAGCGCCAGAGAACTGTACGCCAGGTCGAACGCCCCGGGCTCGAACGCCGCGGTCTCCAGGTCCGCGCGGGCGTAGGTCACCGCCGGCCCCGCGTCCCCGGTCAGCTCCGCGGCGCGGGCCAGCATCCTTTCCGAGACGTCCACCCCGAGGACGCGGGCGGCGCCGCTCTCCCGCGCCCACCGGCAGAACCATCCGTAGCCGCAGCCCAGGTCCAGCACCCTCAGGCCGCGCAGGTCCGGCGGGAGCAGCGCGCGCAGGGCGGGCCACTCCGGCGCCCCCGCCAGACCGCTCACGGAGCGCTCCAGTCGGGCGTACTCGGCGAAGAACGCCGGGTCGTCGTACCGGTTCTGCGCGGCCATCGGCTCAGAGCGGCAGGGACTGCGTCTGGCCACCGTCCGCGGCGCGCAGACCGGCCTCCAGGATCTCCTGGCCGATCAGCGATACCTCCGGGGCGCAGACCCCCTCCACGGCGGCGCCCGTTTCCAGGCAGTGGAGCAGGTACTCCGGGCCCGAGCGGCGAGGCGCCTCGGTGGGCGGCGGCGTTATCTCCTCCGGGGCGGACTTGCCGGGCTTGAAGAGCAGCACCTTGCCGCCGGAGAGGGAGATTGCCCCTTCGGAGCCGTAGGCGA
>CALEKU010000142.1 GCA_937902745.1 uncultured Armatimonadota bacterium | reverse complement strand
TGGATGGCGGACAAGCTGGGTGACCCGACCCCGCGTGAGCAGAAGCGGGTTTCCCTTTCGCCTCTCGCCCACCTGGACCCGCTCGGCACGCTGATGATCATCGCGACTACCCTCGCGGGCTATCCCCTCGGCTGGGGCAAGCCGGTCAAGACCGACCCCGACCTGTACCGGGTGGATCGGCGAACCGGCATCGGGCTGGTGGCGGCGGCGGGCCCGATCATGAACCTGCTCACCGCGATCGCGCTGGCTCCCGTCGCGCGCTTCCTGATCGCGCAGATCCTGCGCGGACACGACACCGAGGCCATGATCTTCGGGTTCCTGCTGGTGGCCGTGACCATGGTCGTGAACCTTTCGCTGTTCTGCTTCAACCTGGTGCCCATCCACCCGCTGGACGGCTCCCACATCCTGGCAAGCCTCCTGCCGCAGGCGCTGGCGGATGTCTACAGCAAGTTCATGCAGCGATTCGGCTCCTATATGCTGCTGACCCTGATGTTTACCGGCGTCCTCGGCGGACTGCTCGGCCCGATCATCCAGGCGCTGTTCTTCCTGCTTATCGGCATCCAGCCCTGACCCCGCGGTAATCTGCGCCCGGCTCCGGCGTCTCCCCCTCGAACCCTGCGAAAGGAGGCAGAGGGAAAGGACGCTGGAGCCGTTTTCGCTTTTCGACCTCCCCCCACGGTGTGGCGCGGGGCCGTGTATTCTGCCGGGTCCCCTCGCCCGCGGTGCACTGAACCACTCCCTGCTCCGGATGCTCATGGGTTTCGGATAGACGCACTCTGCGCCTGCCCGCCCCCGCTTGCGGTTCGGGGCGGGAGGCCGTAGGATAGCGGTACCCGAACCATGAGCACAGAAACCAGCACTTCGACCGCGTCGCCGCAGCGTAAGCGGCTTCTTTCCGGCATGCAGCCGACCGGCACCGGACGTCTGCACCTGGGCAACTATGAGGGCGCGCTGAAACAGTGGGTCCGCCTTCAGGATGAGTACGACATGTACTGCTTCGTGGCGGACTGGCACTCGCTGACCACGAGCACGGGTCGCGAGGAGGTGGGAATCGCGGACAAGAGCCGTCAGGTCGTCCTCGACTACCTCGCCGCCGGCCTTGCCCCGGAGAAGTGCGCCATCTTCCGACAGTCGAGCGTTCCTCAGCACGCGGAGCTGGCGGTACTGCTCGGGATGGTCACGCCGGTCACCTGGCTGGAGCGCGTCCCCACCTACAAGGAGAAGCGCGAGCTGATGGCGGACCGCGAGGGCGGTGAGGCGGGCGTCTCCTATGGCCTGCTGGGCTACCCGGTGCTACAGGCGGCGGACATCCTGATCTACCGCGCCCACCTGGTGCCGGTTGGGAAGGACCAGGCGGCCCACCTGGAGCTTTCGCGCGAGATCGCCCGGCGCTTTAACCACCTGTTTGGGCGGGAGATCTTCCCGGAGCCGCAGGCGCTAATCGGCGAGGATACCGGCGTGCTGCCGGGCCTGGATGTAGACGCCAGCGGCAAGCTGCGCAAGATGAGCAAGTCCTACGGGAACGTCATCTTCCTCTCCGACAGCGCGGACGAGGTGGCGGCGAAGCTCAAGACCGCCTTCACCACGCCGACGAAGATGCGCAAGACCGACCCGGGCATCCCCGAGGGCTGCGCCGTCTGCCAGCTACGGCGCATCTACGACCCGGACGGCTACGAGGCTCAGTGGGACGAGTGCCGGAGCGGTGCGCGCGGGTGCGTCCAGAGCAAGCGCGAGACCGCGGAGATTATCAACGCCGCGCTGGACCCGCTTCGGGAGCGACGCGCCCAGTACGAGGCGGACCCGGCGGAGCTTGACCGCATTCTGGCCCGGGGTGCGGAGAAGGCGCGGGCCTTTGCCGAGGAGACGATGGCGCTGGTCCGCGAGGCCATGCAGATCGTCTGAGCCTAAAATGACGCCGGGGCCGCCCTCTCGACGAAAGTTATCGAGAGGGCGGCCCCGGCGCGTTTTATCAGGCGTCCTGCTGCCGATCCAGGCGCGCAAAGAGGAGCGAGGCGACCAGCACCGGGTCGCTGCTGGACTGCTGGGCAATCCGCTCCAGCACGCGCGAGAGCCCCCGCTCGCTCAACTCCGCGGGCTGGGTGCGCCAGTCCGGGTAGAGCGTCGGGATGGCAGCGGCCACGATGTCGAGGGCGCGCTCGACGTAACGGGCGCGGCCTGTTGCCAGACTGCGGAACTCGGACGACGCCCACAGGCGCGCCATCTGCTCATAGACCTCGTCCCATGAGGAGCCCGCCGCCCTCTCCACCTGCTTCCGCTGGGCGGTCTGCGCACGCTGCACGGTGGCCGTGGCGTCGCGCCGCTTGGCCGCCTCCCAGTCGGAAATGTCCGTTCCTTCGATCACGCGCAGGGTGAGGGCCGCCACTCCCGTCACCTGACGAAGCGCGTTCTCGATCGCGAGGCGGTTCTCCTGCGAGTTGAGCGCCCCCGCCATCTGCCCGTCCACCGCCGCCAGCCCGATCACATAGGTGTCGTCCTCCCACGCCACGGGCACCACCCGTTCCAGAGCCCGCCAGAGGGTCGGGGAGATGACTCTCTGCTTCACTACATCGACGGCGCGCGTCCAGGCGCCCTGCCGTGCCGCCGCGTCGCCGCTGCTGCCTGCCATTGTCTCGTCTGTGCCTCCGTATAAATGTCGCGCAAGGGGACGCTAACAATCTTCGTGCCGCAAGGGCGGTTTTCCTTGACCAAACCACCCTTGCCGCGCGATATGGGTCCGGAAGAGTCCATGCACGACGTTTTCTACGCTATCGCGAATATCCCGACCGGGAAAGGTAATCTGCCCGCGGGCCTGAGAATGGCTCTGCGAACGGGTTATTTTGGTTTGCCGCCGCGGCGGCGTTTTCGGGAGGTTGCGTAGCGGTTCGAAGCCCGCCAGCGACCTATCGAACCGGAAAGCGCCCCGCAGCATGCCGCGCGGGGCGCTTTTTGTTTGCCGATGCAGGACCGAACTTCCGGCGCGTCGCCCAGTGGGAGGGCACACCCATGATAAGGGTGAGACGCGGGTTCGATTCCCGCCGCGCCGATGGGGGCCGACGCCCCCGACCCGGTGCCATTCACCCAAGCGGCGCCCGAGGAGTACCGAAGGGCGTTCCGCGCATCGGGGTGGCACTTGCCGGAAGGGCATAACCTTTCCGACTCCATGGTACGCAGGAGACTGCAAGAAGGTTCGACCCCTTCATCAGACTCCTCCGGCGGGACGCGGACGCCGGGCGCGGCTTTGCGGGACGGGGATACCCGCCCCTGCCGCCGGTATCGCCTTCGGGCGACGGCGGCGCGGCGTCAACCGCTCCTCCGCCGCCCCCGGTGCGTTTCGCCGGAGGGGTCTACGAGAGCGCGTTGGTTTGAGCGTGTTGGTTTGGAGGTGATGCGCCATGCTCGTTCGACTGGTGGAAAAGCTGCTGAATATCGACTATGTTACGGTGCGGGAGGCCGAGGTCGGCCTGCTCTACGAGGACGGCCGTTACGTCCGCACGCTCGGCCCGGGCCGCCACCGTGTCACCGGTCGCCCGTGGAGCGGCAAGCAGGAGGTGGTGCGGGTAGACCGCCGCCGCCAGTCGCTCGCGGTGCAGGGGCAGGAGATGCTGACGGCCGACAGCCTGTCCGTCCGCCTGAACGTTGCCGCGGAGTACCGGGTCGTGGACGCCGCGACGGCGCTGCACACCGCCCAGAGCTACGCGGCGGCGCTCTACAGCGCGCTCCAGCTCGTGCTGCGCGATGAGGTGCAGGCGCGGACGCTGGACGAGCTTCTGGCAGACCGGAGCGCCCTCAGCGCGGAACTGCGGGATCGGGTCCGCCCGGAGGCGGAGGCGCTCGGCCTGGAACTGGTCTCCGCGGGCGTGAAGGATATCGTCCTGCCCGGCGATGTGAAGCGGATGCTGTCGCAGGAGATCGAAGCCCAGCGAGCGGGCCGCGCGGCGCTGACGGCGGCGCGGGAGGAAACCGCGGCGATGCGGGCAAAGGCGAACACCGCGCGCCTGCTCTCCGAAAGCCCGATGCTGCTGCGCCTGCGCGAGATCGAAGCGCTTACCGATGTTGGCAAGGGCAGCGGTAACACCGTCGTCCTGGCCGTCCCGGCCGAGTTGATGTCGAGCGCGCTTCCGCTGGCAGGGAAGGGCGAGGGGTAGGGTTTGGCCCCCCTCCCCCAGCCCCTCCCCCCAT
>CALEKU010000141.1 GCA_937902745.1 uncultured Armatimonadota bacterium | reverse complement strand
CGCGGAGGCGGGCTTGAATCACAGAAGCCGGGACTTCAGTCCACGGCGGCACGGGGTGACAACCACGCCACGGCAACAAACCGGCGGGGATATACGGCAGGAGGACAACGCGCGATGGCGCAGCGGTTTCTGAAGGCGTCGGAGATTGGGACGGACGGGGCGATGACGCTGCCGGGACGCTTCTACGCTGACCCGGAGATCTTCCGGCAGGAGCAGGAGCGCATCTTCCTCCGGCAGTGGCTCTGCGCGGGGCGCGCGGAGCGGATACCGGCCCCCGGCGACTTCTTCGTTCGGAACATCGGAACCGAAAGCGTCATTATTGTGCGCGACAGCGACGGCGCGGTGCGGGCGTTTCACAACATCTGCCGGCACCGCGGGGCACGCCTGTGCGCAGAGGAGCAGGGACGGTTTGGCACCGGAAACATCCGGTGCCCCTACCACGCCTGGACCTATGCTCTGGACGGGCGGCTTCTGGGTGCCTCGTCGATGAAGGGGCTGCCGGGCTTCGATGTCAGCGACTATCCGCTGCACCCGGTAGCGGTGACGCTCTGGGAGGGGTTCATCTTCCTCTGCCTCGCGGACGAGCCGGAGCCCTTCGAGCGGACGCACGCGCCGCTAATCGGGAAGTTCACGCCCTACGACCTGCCGGCGCTCCGTGCCGCGCGGCGAATCGACTACGATGTCCGGGCAAACTGGAAGCTGCTGTTCGAAAACTACTCGGAGTGCTACCACTGCTCCCCCATCCACCCGGCGCTGGTCAAGCTCTCCCCGGCGGACAGCGGTGAGAACGACCTGACCCACGGCCCGTTCCTGGGCGGGTTTATGACGGTGAATCCAGGGAGCGAGAGCCTGTCGGTGAGCGGTCGGGCGTGCGCCGTCCCGGTGAGTGACCGGCTGCCCGAAGAGGACCGGCACCGGGTCTACTACTACTCCGTCTTCCCCAACATGCTGCTCAGCCTGCACCCGGACTACGTCATGGTGCACACGTTCTGGCCCCAATCGCACGAGCGCACCCTGATCGAGTGCGAGTGGCTGTTCCACGCGGACGCGGCGCAGCACCCAGGCTTCAACCCGGACGATGGGGTGCAGTTCTGGGACCAGGTGAACCGCGAGGACTGGCACGTGTGCGAGCTAAGTCAGCTTGGGGTCGCCTCCCGCGCCTATACGCCGGGCCCCTATTCGCCACGGGAGAGCCTTTCGGCGGAGTTCGACCGGGAGTACCTCCGGGCGCTCGGCGAGGACGAAGCAGTGTAAGGCGTCCTCCCCTCCCGCGGCATGGGGAGGGGAGGCGTCTTTGCCCGGCTTACGAGGCGACGGGCGAGGGGTTGCGATCGAAGCCGGCCTGGTGCCAGTAGGGATAGGCCGGGGTCACCGCGCTGGCGGCGTCCAGTTTGGCTACCTGCTCCGGAGTCAACTCCCAGCCCACCGCGCCCAGGTTCTCCTTGAGCTGCGCCTCGTCCCGCGCCCCGATGATGACGGTCGAGACGGAGGGGCGGCGCAGGAGCCAGTTGAGCGCGATCTGCGGAACGCTCTTGCCCGTTTCGGCAGCCACCTCATCCAGGGCGTCCACCACGCGGTACAGGTACTCCTCGTCCACCTGCGGCCCGGCGTCTGCGGCCGTCTTTGACTGCAGGCGGCTGGTCTCGGGCAGCGGCTGGCCGCGCCGTATCTTGCCGGTGAGGCGGCCCCAGCCCAGCGGGCTCCAGACCACGCAACCCACCCCCTGATCCAGCGCCAGGGGCATCAACTCCCACTCGTAGTCACGCCCGACCAGCGAGTAGTACGCCTGGTGCGCCACGTACCGCGCCCAGCCGTAGCGGTCGGAGACGGCCAGCGCCTTCATGAGGTGCCATCCGGAGAAGTTCGAGCAGCCGATGTAGCGGATCTTGCCGTCGGAGACCATCCGGTCGAGCGTACTCAGCACCTCCTCCTGCGGGGTGAAGGCGTCAAACCCGTGGAGTTGGTAGAGATCGATGTAGTCGGTGCCGAGGCGGCGCAGACTTCCCTCGACCGCCTGGATCAGGTGAAAACGCGACGAGCCGACATCGTTGGGGCCGCTGCCGGTCCGGAAGGTCCCCTTCGTGGAGATGAGCACCTTGTCGCGGCGGCCCTTGATCGCCGCCCCCAGAATCTCCTCCGCGGCGCCGCCCGAATAGCCGTCGGCGGAGTCGAACATCGTCAGCCCCGCCTCCAGGCAGAGATCCACGATCCGGGTCGCCCCGGCGACGTCGGTCGCGCCCCACGCCTTGAAGAAATCGCCCTTGCCCCCGAAGGTGGCGGTTCCGAACGTCAGCACGGGGACTTTGAACCCCGACTTGCCGAGCAGCCTATGTTCCATGCACAACTACCTCCGCTTCACGATATTCCGGAAGGCGGCAGGCGGTTCCCGGGTTTCCACGATTACCTACGGGATGCGAGAATGTGCTGGAGAATCCTTGCGGCGGCGGCCTTGTCGAGGGGCTCGTTGTTGTTGCCACACTTGGGGGATTGGATACAGGACGGGCAGCCGTCGGCGCAGGGGCAATCTTCCAGAAGGGTGCGCGTGGTGGTCAGCCAGTCGTTTATAAGGCGGTAGCCCGTTTCGGCGATGCCGACCCCGCCAGGGTGGGCATCATGGACGAACACCGTGGGGGCACCGACCTGCGGGTGGTAGGGCGTGCTAACGCCCCCGATATCGTTGCGGTCGCACAGGGCGAACAGCGGCAGCAGACCGATGCTGGCGTGCTCGCAGGCGTGGACGCCCCCCGCAAGGTCGAGTTGCCGCCGCTCCAAATCCGCCACCAGCGCGCCGGGGAGCGGGTACCACACCGCCTCGGTCTCGAATCGCTGCTCCGGCAGGTCCAGGTCGAAGTTCCCCAGCACTTCGTCGGAGTAGAGCTGCTTCTGCTTGAACCCCACGACCTGCGATGTAACGACCACCGACCCGAAGTAGGCGACGGTCTCGCCGAACTCCTTGCTGGCGTACGTCTCCTTGATCTCGATGAACGAGTCAATACGCGGCTCGGTGTAGTAGGTCGCGGCGGCGGGGCGCACGTGCGCCCGGAAGTTTCCGACGTCCAGCTCCTCCACCACATACGCCTCGCCGAGGTGCAGGTAGACCGCGCCGGGGTGCAGGGTCTCGAACGCCCGCGCCTCCTCCACCGTGCCCAGCACCGCCCCGCCGCGGCTGTCGTCCAGGATGACGTACTGGTTCGCGGACGCCGACCGGATATTCATCAGGCCCGCCGGGTAGTCGCCGCCCGCGTAGACGTAGCGGTCGCCGCGCGCAGCCAGTTCGCCCTCCTCGCACAGCACACGCGCCAGGTGCGCGGCCTTTTCGCCTCCGAAGTGGTCGAAGTCGTCCTCGGTCAGCGGGCGCTCGTAGGCCGCGCAGAGCAGGTGCCCGGCCAGGATGTGCCGGTTGGTGGGGTCGAGCACCGCGTGCTCGTGCGACTTGCCAAAGAAGAAGTCCGGGCGGCGCATAAGGAACTGGTCGAGCGGGTTATCCGCCGCCACCAGCAGCGCGAGCGACTCGCCCTGCCGCCGCCCCGCGCGCCCGGCCTGCTGCCAGGTGGAGGCCACCGTTCCGGGGTAGCCCGTCAGCACACAGGCATCGATGCCGCCGATGTCCACGCCCAACTCCAGCGCATTGGTTGCCGTCACGCCGGTCAAATCACCCTCGAAGAGACGCCGCTCGATCTCGCGCCGCTGCGCGGGGGTGTAGCCCGCGCGGTACGAGAGGATCTTCTGTGCAAGCTGCGGCCGGGAGGTACGCTCCAGCGCCTGCCGGGAGTAGGTGAGCAGCAGTTCCGCCGTCTTGCGGGCGCGGGTGAACGCGATGGTGCGGACGCCCTCGGATACCAGCGTCGTAAACAGGGTGGTCGCCTCGGCGTTGCTGGAGCGGCGCGCGCCGCTCGCCGGGTCCAGCACAGGGGGGTTCCAGAACACGAACTGCTTGCGGCCGCGCGGCGCACCGTCGCCGTCCACGACCTCGGCCCGGAGCCCCGTCAGCCGGGTAAAGAGCTCTCCCGGGTTGGCGATGGTGGCCGAGCAGGCGATGATCTGAGGCCGGGCGCCGTACATGTCGCAGACGCGCAGAAGACGGCGCAGGATGTTCGCCACGTGCGCGCCGAAGACCCCGCGGTAGACGTGCGCCTCGTCCACGACCACATAGCGCAAGCTGCGGAAGAAGGTGCCCCAGGACGTGTGGTACGGCAGTATCCCGACATGCAGCATGTCCGGGTTGGTGATGACCAGCGAGCCGTAGCGCTTGACCCAGCCGCGCTCCTCCTTGGGCGTGTCGCCGTCGTAGGTGGCGGAGCGGACGTCCGGGGCCAGTTTCAGCGCGTCAATCTTGCTGCGCTGGTCCTGCGCGAGGGCCTTGGTCGGGAAGAGGTAGAGCGCGCGGGCGCCGGGTTCCCGCAACAGCGTTTCCAGGACGGGCGCGTTGTAGCACAGCGACTTGCCGGAGGCGGTGGGGGTGGTGAGGATCAGGTGGTAACCCTGCCGCGCCAGGTCGATCGCCTCCGCCTGATGCCGGTACAGGCGTTCGATCCCCTGCCCCGCCAGCGCTTCTGCCAGACGCTCGGGCAGGGGAAAATCCAGTTCGGCGTACTCCGCCGCCCGCGCCGGGATGTCCTGGACGTGGACAATCTGCCCGTGGTAGTCGGGGAGTCGCTTACAGCGCGCAAGGAAGCGTTCGGGGTCCACGCCCCATTATCCCCCGTGGCAAACAGCGTGTCAAACAGCGCGTCGGGCGCACAGGAGAATCACGACCGTCCGGGGAATGCTGAAGGCGAGACCGCCATTTCCGCTGCTATCACCTCCCCCGCGAAAGAAAGCGTACCAATGCCCACCGTCGCCGTCAGCCTGCACCACATCACCCTGCTTGTGCGCGATCTTGACCGCGCCGCCCTGTTCTATGACCGGGGCCTTGGGCTGACGCGCAAGACCCGCCCGCCCTTCTCCTCGCGCGGCATCTGGTACGACCTGGCCGGGATCGAAGTCCACCTGATCGAGACGGCGGACGGCGTCCCCCCGCGCAATGAGGCGCACCCGGCATTCGAGACGCAGGATATCCGCGCGGCAATCGCGTCGTGTCTGGAGCACGGCGGGACACTCCAGCAGGACGTGTTTGTCCGCACGCACGACGGCTCTCTGTCCGCCTTTGTCCGCGACCCGGATGACAACCTCCTGGAGCTGACCCAGCACGACAACAGCAGCGGCGCCCGGCCCGCCTGAGAGAGTTTTCCACAGCGTTTCCACAGTTTCCACAGGCAGGAACGGCCCGTGATATAACACCGATGCCGCTGCCCGCGCGATGAGACAGGGAGCGGCACCGGGGGCACAGATGGCAGATACCAGAGCGGAGACACCGGAGACAACGGGGGAAAAGCAGGAAGAAGAGGCGGAGAAGAAGCCCGCGGAGCCCGAACTGATGGGTTACCTGCGCGAACTGCACCGCGAGGTAAGCGCGCTGGAGGCGGGGCGTGTGGCGGACTATATTCCGGAGTTGGCCCGCGCCGACCCGGAGTGGTTCGGCATCGCGATCGCCACGGTGGACGGGCGCGTGTTCGAGGTGGGCGCATCCCGCCAGCGGTTTACCATCCAGTCGGTCTCCAAACCCTTCACCTACGGCCTTGCGCTGGAGGAGTGGGGCATCGACCACGTCCTGAGCAAGGTGGGCGTGGAGCCCACCGGCGAGGCGTTTAACGCCGTGGTGCTGGACGAGGCGTCCCGCCGTCCCTACAACCCGATGGTGAACGCCGGGGCCATCGCCGTGGCAGACCTGATCCCCGGGCGGGGCGCGACGGAGCGCCTGCACCGGCTTCTGGCCACCTTCCGCCGCTACGTTGGACACGCCGAGGTCCCTGTGGACATGCCCACGTTCATGTCCGAGCGGACCACGGGCCACCGCAACCGTGCCATCGGGCACCTGATGCGGGGCTCGGGGATGCTGGAGGACCGCATCGACGAGACGCTGGACCTCTACTTCCAGCAGTGCGCGGTGCTGGTCTCCTGCCGGGATATGGCGGTCATGGCGGCGACACTGGCGAACCACGGCGAGAACCCGTTCACAGGTGAGCGGGCCGTGCCGCCGCAGTTCGTCAAGCACATCCTCTCGGTTATGTACACCTGCGGCATGTACGACTCGGCGGGCGAGTGGGCGTACCGCGTGGGGCTACCCGCCAAGTCGGGCGTCTCCGGGGGCATTCTTGCCGTAGTGCCGGGCCAGGCGGGTATCGCGGTCTTCTCACCGCGGGTGGATGCCCACGGCACAAGCCTGCGCGGCGTACGTGTATGCGAGGCGCTCTCGGCCCGCTACGGCCTGCACCTCTTCGGCGACCAGCGCTGCTCGGGCTCTCCCCTGCTCGAAGCCGCCATGAAGCCGGGGCCGGACCGAAAGTAACCCTTAACCGCCAAGACGCCAAGGGCGCCAAGGGGGAGAAAAATTCTCTGCATCCCTTGGCGCCCTTGGCGCCCCTGGCGTCTTGGCGGTTTAACCGACTCCGTTCGTTACGGCTCGCGCTCGCCCCCGGCCGCCTCGCCCGCGCCCTTCGCCTCCCCAGAGGAGGTGGCGGCGGTCTCGGTGGACTTCTTCTTCCCGTAGAACGCAGTCAGGTCGCGGGTGCCGCGCTCCAGGTAGGGCACGCCCTTATCCATCCACTCCGGGCGCGGCTTGCCCAACAGGTAGTGGTCGAAGAACTCGTCCATGTGGACCGTCCAGTGCTTCTGGTTCTCCCGGTTGCTCAGGCCGTGCCCCTCGCCGTTGTAGTTGAAGAGGTACGCCTCGCGGCCCAGGCGGCGCAGCGCGGTGACGAACTCGATCCCCTGCTCCCAGGGCACCGCGCCGTCCTCGTCGTTGTGAATAGTGAGGTAAGGCGTTGTCACCTTGTCCGCCCAGAAGATGGGCGAGTTCTCCAGGTACTCGCGCGTCTTGTTCCAGGGCGTGCCGCCGATCCGGCTCTGGGTCCGCTCATACTGGAACTGGCGGCTCATGCCAGACTCCCAGCGGATACCGCCGTAGGCGCTGATCATGTTGCAGACCGCCGCCCCCGCCTCCACCGCCGCGAACCGGTTGGTGCGCGTAATCATGTAGGCGATCTGGTAGGCTCCCCAGGAGTGTCCCTGGATGCCGATGCGCTTCTCGTCGATGTAGCCCTGGTCCACGATCTCCTGAATGGCGGGCAGGACACACTTGAGCGCGGACTCGCCGGGGTAGCCGGTGGTGTAGACGATGTCCGGGCGCAGCACGATGTAGCCGTTGCTGACATAGCGGGTGATGTTGATGTTCGTCCCCGGCCCCGGCGAGGAGTAGTTGTGCAGGCCGTCTGAGAGGGTCTCGTAGATGTAGACCATCAGGGGGTACTTTTTCGTCGGGTCGAAGTCCTCAGGCTTGTGCAGAACCGCCTTCAGGCGCACCCCGTCGGCGTTCTTGTACTCTACCAGCTCCGCGGTGCCCCAGTTGTATTGCTTCTGCTGGGGGTTAGCGTCGGACAGGCGTGTCCGCTTCTGAAGGTCGTCCAGGGACGCTGTCCACAGGTCCGGGTACTCGTCGAAGCGCGACAGGGTGAACAGCACCGTGTCCGCGTTCTTCGCCTTCCGGAAGGAGCCGAAGCGCTTGTCCAGCAGTACCAGGGTCGTGGGAGTAGCGGAAGTCGCAGACGCCGACGCGCCGCCGACCTTGCCAAGCGGGGCGAGGCGCGCATAGCCACTCGCCTTGGTGCGGTCGTTCAGGAGCGAAAGCAGGAGCGGTTTGTCGGTCGGCACGAGGCGCTCCTCCGAGTCGAGGCGCTCGTAGCGGTAGACGTACTCCCGGGCGCGGCCGTCCGTCAGGCGGCGTGGGGCGAACTTGTTCTCCGGCGAGACCTGCCAGATGTCGTAGCGGTCGTACAGGAGTACGGAGCCGTCGTTCTCGGTCCAGCCCGCTATACCGTAGGGCGACGGCGGCCCGGGGGTGTCCCAGGTCTCGTTGGCGAAGGAGACTTCCTTAATGGCGCCGGTCAGATCCACCGGCCGGGCGCCCTGGCCGCCGTCCAGGGACAGCGTCATCCAGTGCTGCGTCTCGGTGTCCCAGTAGAGCAGGTACTTTTCGTCCGGAGACAGCAACGCGGAGCCGCTGTGCTTTTCGCGCACCAGGCGGCGCTTGCCGCTGGCGATCTCCACTACATAGATATCGCGGTAGGAGGTATCCCAGCTCATGAGACGCCGGTACGGGCGGTCGTCGGTACCGAGGGCGAAGCGCTTCGCCTCGCTCCCCGGATTCACCTCGGGCATCTCCGGCGTGGCGAGCGGCACGAAGCGACGCTCGCGCACATGCCATACGGCGGTGTAGTCGCGCCGCCCCTCCTGCGCAGCGCGCGCCTTCTGCATGGGCTGGATAACGTCGTCGTTGGAGGACCAGATGTCCACCTTGATAGGCTCGGGGGCATCCTTAGCACGCGGGGGCTTCGGGGCCGGCTTGTAGCCGCAGTACAGGCGCGAACCGTCCTTCGAGAAGCGCAGCGAGCCGGCGTTGTCGCTGACCACAAACCCGGCGGGCATGCCCCCTGTCTTCGCCGTCACAACCTCACGCGCCGCCTCGTCTCCCACCTTCCAGTGCCACACTGCGTAGGTGGCGGAGGGGCCGGGGGGTGTGGCGGCGGCGGCGCCCGGCGCCTGACCCGCTGCCCCGGGCCGCCCCGGCAGCGGGCGGCGCTGCTGCCGGTCTTCCTCGTCGGGCTTGTTTTCGGCGGCGGGCGCTGCTGCCGCCCCCTCGTTCTCCTTCTTCGCCTCCTCCTTGACGGCGCGATCCGCCAGGAAGGCGACCTGTTCGCCCCGGTCGTCGAACGTGAACGACCGGTACGTCCCCTTCCCGCTCACCAGGGTGGTATCGGTCCCCTTCGCCATGTCGCGCACCACCACCGCTTTCTTCTCAGCGTCCCTCGGTGAGGTGGCGTACAACAGGCGGGAACCCTCCTTGTTCCAAACGAACGTGTCCGGCGCGGAAACGGTGAGGATCGCCTGTCCGGTGGCCAGGTCGCGGACGATCAGGTCCGCGGGGGGAGCGGCAGCAGCGCCTGTGGGGCCACCGCCACCGGGCGGGGCGCCCGCCGCTGCGCCGCCCGGGCGCCCCTGCCCCTGCCCGCGCCTGCCGCCACCGGGCGCCTGTACGAAGTCATCGTTACCCGCCTCTCCCGATCGTGCGGCGGGGCGGGCGGACGGCGGCGCCGCCGGCGCAGGGTCCTGAATATAGGCCACATAGCGCGCGCCCTCCGATGCGATGTCGAAGCGGCGCACCCGCTCTATCGTCTCCTGCTTTCCGGTGGCGAGGTCCACGATGCCGAGGGCGTTCTTCGGCTGCTGGGTGACCGGCTTCCCCTTCGCCTTCTCCACTTCCGCCTTGGACGGGACCACGGTGAAGAGCAGGAAGCGGTCGTCCGGGGTGATGGTGGCGTTGCGCCCGCAGGCGTACTTCTTTTCCGCGCCGGTCTTGAGGTTGCGGACGATCAGTTCCGGGTCGCTCTCCTGGGACGAAAGCGTGTACGCGACCCATTCGCCGCCGCGCGACAGGACCGCCCCCTGGATGGAGCGCCACTGGTCGTAAACGTCGTGGGTGATGGGCTTCTTGGCAACGACCGCCGGACGGACGGTGGCGGCAGAGGCGGAAGCCACCTGCTGCGCTTGCTGCTGCGCCCGCGCGGGGAGCGGGAGCAAAAGAACCGGACTCGACAGGGCGAGTACCAGAGATAGGAGAACCGTTGTATGGGTTCGTTTTTGGGTAGGAAGCAGGGTACGCAAGTCGCTTTCGCTCCTTGTTCTATCGGAATCTATCGCGGGTAGGGGCGACGGGGTGATGCGTTTCCGTTTCGCCGCGCGTGCTCCGATTCCCTGCTGAACCTTCGCCGCCTGGCTGCGTCCAAAGGGACGACCTTGCCGCCGAAGAGAACGGGCGGCGGATACGGAGACGCAAGCATAACATGAACCATCCTCGTATCGGCGCCGCGGTAATCGCGGCGGCCATTGCGCTGTCTGCCACTGCAGTGGCAGCGTTCGCGACGCCGGTGCAGACTCCCGCGCGGGGAAAAGCGACGACCACCGGCAAGACGGGCAAGCAGAGCAAACAGGCAGGGAAGTCGGCGGGGAAGCGCGCCGGCACCGGCATCAATAAGAAGACGGCCAGCGCGCTGAACCTGACTGAGGAACAGAAGGCGAAGCTCCAGGAGATTCAGAAGAGCGCGGCGATACAGGTGCGTGCCATCCGGACGGATACCCGTCTGACCGAGGAGCAGAAGCGGGTGAAGGTCGCGGAGTTGACGAAGGCGACGCGGGCGAAGGCCGAGGCCCTCCTGACTCCCGCGCAGAAGGAGACGCTGAAGAAGCGCCGCGCGGAGACCCGGGAGAAGGCGAAGGCTGCGGGTAAGACAGGAAAAGCCGGCAAGGCAGGTTCGGGCGCCCCGAACAAGGGCGTATAGCCTTCATTTTTTACAGAAGTACAGATAAGCAGTAGAGTCGCACGAGCGACGAATAGCCGGGCGACGACGCCCGATGGTAAGCCATCGGGCGGCAGGCACGCCCCGGGGAGGCGTTTCGACGCTCAGGGTCGAAAGGTGGGGTATCGATCGGGGCGCCCGCTCTGCGCGCCCGCGAAGCTGACCGGGAGAAACCGAACCGATGCCTAACGAAGAGAAGTTCCTCATCCTCCACGGGTGGGGGGGCAACAAGCCCGCTCACTGGCAGGAGCAGTTGTATACCACTCTCACCGCCGCCGGGAAGAACGTCCACTACCCGAAGATGCCCGATCCCACCGCCCCTGACCTCCCGGCGTGGCTCGCGCGCCTTCAGGAGGAGATGGCCGCGCTGGCCGGGTCGCACCTGACCGTGGTCTGCCACAGCCTTGGCGCGATTACCTGGCTGCACTACGCCGCGTCCATTTTGGATCGGGCCGCGGACCGTGTGCTGCTCGTGGCCCCGCCCTATGTGATTCCCGAAGTGCCGCCCACCGACGCCCCGCCCGGCGTGGGGGCGTTCTTCCCACCGCCGCTGGACGCCGAGGCGGTGGCGCGCGCCGCGGGGGAAACGCACATGGTAGCGTCCGACACGGACGACTACGCCACCTTCGAGCAGACCAAAGCCTACGCCGACCGCCTGAACATCCCGCTGCACCTGCTCAAGGGCGCGGGGCACATCAGCCCGTACTGGGGCTATGGCGAATGGCCGTGGGTGGCGGAGTGGTGCCTGGGAAAGGCCGGTATGCCGCCCCAACCCCGCCCCGAATAGCGCTCCTGTCCGCTCCCCGCCTCACGCGGGGAGCGGTATTGTGTCTAAAATCACTCCTGCGTTTGCGGAAGCGCCCTCTCCGGTACGAAAAATGCAAGAACGGCGTTCATCCCCGGCTGACTGCTTAAGAGTCGCCGGAACGGGTGCCGACGAGGACGGACGAGGACATGCTTTCGACGACCGGGCGCATCGGCGAGATCATTGTCTCGCTGGGTAAGATCAGCAGCGAGCAGCTTGTCGAGGTTCTGGCGCAGCAGCACGAGACCGGCCAGCGCCTGGGCGACATCCTCCGGGAGCGCGGCCTGGTAACCGAGCGAGACATCGCGGAGGCGATGGCGGCACAGCTTGGCGTGCCGTTCTGCGACGTGGACGCTCTCTACATCGACCCCGCCTCCGTGGCGCTGCTCCCCGCGTCCGTGGCGCACACCTACGCGGTCCTGCCGGTCGCGCACGACTCCGCGCGCGTCCAGGTCGTCATGCTCAACCCGCATGACACCGAGGCGCTGGAAACGGTGCGCCGCCTGACCGGGCGTGAGCCACAGCCACGACTGGCCGAGCGCGCCCCCCTGCGTCAGGCGCTGGAGGCTCACTATGGCCCCCTCGCCGGCTGCTTCGACATGCCGGTGGAGGACACCGCCGCCGCGCCGTCGTCGTCCGTTTTGCTGGAGCACCTGATCGATCGCGCCGGCACCGGGGAAGAAGAGCATCTGGTGGGTGATATCACCGACCGGCTGATCGCCAACTCCCTGGAAGAAGGGGCGACGGCGCTGCACCTGGAGCCCTGCTCGGGGATGGTTCTGGTGCGTACCCGTGTGGACGGCACGCTGCACACCCGGCACCGCCTCGCGCGCACCCTCCACGCCCCGCTAATCGACGAGATCAAGCGCCGCGCCGGCCTGGACACCGATATTCGCCGCGCACCGCAGAACGGCCACCTGACGTTCTGCCTGCACGGCCAGCGCACCACCCTGACCGTCTCCACGCTGCCGGGCCTGCACGGCGAGCGCGCCACGCTGAAGCCCCTTCCTGTGCGCCGCGGCACGGTCGGCGCAATGCCCGATGTGGAGATGTCCCCCGAAAACCGGGAGCGCCTGACCACGCTGCTGGCGCGTACGTCCGGGCTGATCCTTCTGGCCGCACCGGACGCCGAGGCCCGCAGCGCCCTCTTCTATGCCGCACTGGAGGCGACCGGTAACGACCCGGGCCGCAACGTGCTGGCGTGCGAGCGCGAGGCGCTGCGCGAGGTGGAGGGTGTGACGCAGGTTCCTGTGGACGCGGCGGCGGGGCTGAACGCTCTGCGCCAGGTGCAGGCGGCGCTGCGCCAGGACCCGGATGTGCTGGCAGTGAGCGACCTGACCGACGCCCCGACCATCGAGCGGGTCACCCGCGCCGCTACCTCAGGGGTGCTGGTGATCGCCAGCCTCGAAGCCTCGGACACGGTGGACGCCCTGCTGCGCCTGCGCGCGCTGGGGCTGCCGAACGATCTGCTCAGCGCCAGCCTGATCGGCGCGGTGGGCGAGCGGTCGCTGCGCCGCCTCTGCCTGGCGTGCCGGACAGAGGCCACGGCCACGGAGGGGGACGCCACTCTGGGGCTGCTCCCGGGCGAGCCTGTGTATACCGCGGGTGGCTGCGAAGACTGCCAGTACACCGGCTACCGGGGCCATCTGTTCCTGCATGAGGTACTGATCGCGGACGCGGAGGTGGCGCGCTTCCTGCGCACCGGCGCGGACGCCGAGGATCTGCGCGCCGCGGTGCAGGCGTCCGGCACGGTGCCGCTGCGCGACACGTTCCTGGCCCGCATCCGTGCCGGGCTCACCTCCCCCGCCGAGGTGCGCGCCGCCGCCCTCTGGTAGGCCAGCGCCTGCGGTATCATGAGGGCATGTCTTCCGAACCGACCGCCCTTACTGCTGCTGCTGACGACCTGCCGCCCTACGTCCACGACGCCCTGCGCCGGGAGGCGACTGACCTCCTGGTTGCCACGGGTCTGGTGGCCGCCGGGAACGTGACCCTGGTTACCCCGAAGCCGAACATCCCCGCGGATCTGGCGTTCCCCGTGTTCCCCGCGGCCAAGGCTGCGGGCGTGAACCCGAACGAGTTCGCGCAGAAGCTGGCCGGCGCCATCACGCCCCGCGAGGGGGGGCTGTTCGACACCGTCTCGGCAATGGGCGGATTCGTAAACTTCGCCGTGGCCCCGGACCGATTCGCCCGCGCGGTGGTCGAAGGCATCTTCGCACGCGGCGACGCCTACGGCGAGGATAAGAGCGTGGGGCGGGGCGAGAAGACTGTGGTCGAGTACTCGTCTCCGAACATCGCGCGCAAGATGCACGTCGGGCACCTGCGCTCCACGGTGATCGGTAACAGCATCCGCCGCATCCTCCTCGCGCTCGGCTATGACGTCATCGCCGACAACCACCTCGGCGACTGGGGCACCCAGTTCGGCACCCTCCTCGCCGCACTCGACCAGTGGAAGCTCTCCCCGTGGGACGACCCGGACCCCGTGCAGTCGCTGGTGGAGATCTACGCGCGCTATAACAACGCCGCCAAGGAAGACCCGGCGCTGATGGACGCCGCGCGCCAGTGGTTCAAGAAGCTGGAGGACGGCGACGCCTGGGCGCGGGAAACGTGGCAAAAGCTCATCGACATCACGATGGCCGAGTTCGACCGCACCTACCAGCGGCTTGGGGTCGCCTTCGACACCACGCACGGCGAGAGCTACTACGAGCCCATGCTGGACGAGGTCGTGCAGGAGGCCGTGGATAAGGGCGTGGCGAAGGTGGAGCCGGACGGGGCCGTGGCCGTGGACTTCGGCGAGGCGCTGCCCTCCTACCTCCTGCGCAAGACTGACGGCGCGACGCTCTACCAGACCCGCGACGTCGCTACCTGCCTCTGGCGCTGGCGCGAGTACGCCCCCGCCCGCAACATCTACGTCGTCGGCGCGGAGCAGAAGCTGCACTTCGCGCAGGTCTTCGAGACCGTGCGGCGCATGGGCTACCCCGAGATCGCCGACCGCTCGGTCCACATCTCCTTTGGCGCGGTCACGGACGCCAGCGGCGCGCGCTTCTCGATGCGCAAGGGCACCGCGATCTTCCTGGACGAGGTGCTGGACGAGGCCGTGGAGCGCGCCGAGGCGACGATGCGCGAGCAGATCGCCGCGGGCCGCAGCGAGGTGACCGAGGCGGAGATCGGCCCCATCAGCGAGATGCTGGGCCTGGGCTCGGTCTTCTACGCCGACCTGTACCAGGGGCCGGAGCGCGGTATCCGCTTCGACTGGGACAAGATGCTCGCCTTCGACGGCAATACGGCGACCTATATCCAGTACACGCACGCGCGCTGCCGCTCGATCCTGCGCAAGGCGGGCGAGGACGCAGCGGCACAGGTCGCGGGCGCGGACCTGTCCCTGCTGACCGAGCCTGAGGCGCAGGTCGTGCTGAAGCACCTGGCGCGGATGCCGCAGGCCGTGCGCGAGGCGGGCGAGAAGTTCGCCCCCGCGACCGTGGCTGACTGGACCTATAACGTCGCCCGCGAGTACGCGCGCTTCTACGACAAGTGCCCGGTCCTGCGGGCGGAGACCGCGGAGTTGCGCGCCGCACGCCTCGCTCTGACCGCTGCCGTAGCACAGGGCCTGAAAAACGGACTGGCCCTGCTCGGCATCGGCGCACCGGAGAAGATGTAGGCCGCGCGATGACGGCGGCCACCCGCAGCCAGCGCGCTCCCACCCGCTTCGCGGCGCTCGCGGGCGTGCTGCTGCTGGTGTGTCTATTCGTGCTGCCGCTCCGGCCGCCGCCGAGCGAGCGGCGGCAGCTGCTCCTGTCCGCCGCCACCGGTACCGTGAAGCGCCAGGTCATCGGCTCCCGTTACAGCAGCGGGCGGGGTGCGCTGCTGCCCTACCTGCCGCGGCGCGTCCTGCTGGAGTCGCGCGGCGCGCCGGTGCGCGCCTACCTGCTGGACCTTTCCCGTCTTCAGGGCGCCGACAGGGTGGCCGCCTTCCTCAAAGCCACGGAAGAGGTGGAGCGCGGCGCCGAACCGACCACCGCCCCGGTGGCGCGCAGCGTGCGGGGAGTGACGCAGGCGCGATTCGACCTGCACGCCTGGCCGGGGCGGGGCATCCCGGGCCGCAGCAGCGATGCCACACGCTACGTCCTGATCCTCGCGAAGGACGGCCCCGGCGCAGGGACGGAGGCCGAGGTCACCATCGAGACCGTTTACCGCTAGCGATGAGCGCGTGCCGCCGGCAAAGTCCGTCGAAACCAATCCCCCCAACAGGCGTATAAAAAAGCAGAGCGACACTACGTCGGAAAGTTTTCACACGCCACGCGCCCGTAAGGCGCTGGAGGGGAATCAGCAACTGCGATGAGTTTCAACGCCGCCATTCGGACGGAGGAAGACCTGCGGCACTGGCTGGAGATGGAGGACTGGTATCTGAGCCGCCACACACAGGAGTGGCTGGACCGGACCCCCCCGAGCGAGGCCGCCGAGGTCCTGGCTAATATTGCCGAAGACGCCGACCGTGAGCCGCGGGGCTCCTGGTCGGGCGTTGCCATGGCGATCGCCACGGCGGGCTTTTCGCCCTCCGGAGCCATTGCGGGCAAGGGTCCGGCCAAACGCAAGGCGGGCACCCGGGCCGCGCTCATCCTGGCGGATATGGGCGATCTGCGCAGCGTCCCGGCGCTGGCGCGCACGTTCGACCGTCAGGGCAAGTACCAGTCCCTGATCGAATCCGCCCTGCTGCGTATCCTCCCCGCCGCAGAGGCCGAAGCAACGGGTGCGGCGGCCAAATACGCGCCCGCCGTTCTGGACCTGGCAGAGCGTATCCGGGAGATGAGCGGCCGGGACCTGTCGCCCGCGCACGCCGATCTCCTCATCGCCTCCCTGCGCTTCCTGAACGCCGCCGGCAGCGCGCCGGGACGCGCTCTGCTCCGCACTCTGGCGGAGGCACCGCCCCCGCCGAACGGCAGGCCCGGACGCGCCCTGGTGCGTGAGGCCGCGCGGGAGATGCTGCGGCTCGCTTCCTGAGAAGCAGCGATTACAGCGGGGCGAGCGACGGTCCGGCGGTCGGCCAGCCGTCGCGGTCCCAGACGAGTGGGCGTATCTGGAGCGTTGGGACACCCTTCTCGGCGCGATCATAGAAGTGGTGGACCAGCAGGTCGCGGCCCCACTCGCGCAGCACGGCGCAGTGGCCCGGCCCGGCCACGCGCCCCGGCGCAGGCTCGCCCTCCAGCACTACGGTCCCCCCGCCCTCCAGAAGCGGTTTTCCGGCGCGGTCCACATACGGGCCGTCCGCAGCCCGTGCGCGCCCGACCCGGATATTGTAGGTGCTATCCCCCCCTCGGCAGCAGACATCGAACGAGACGAACAGGTAGAAGAAGTCACCACGCCGGGTAAGGAAGGGCGCCTCGACCGCCCCGGGCGGGGGGCGGCGGGCCACGGTGCGCACCGGGGCACCCGGCCGGGGGCGGTTAGTCCTCGGGTCCATCTCGACCATCTGGATGCCGCCCCAGAACGACCCGAACAGGAAGAGGCGCTTCCCGCCGACGACGTTGAAGACGTTCGCGTCGATGGCGTTGTAGTCATCGCCCGGCGAGGACTCGAAGACCTTGCCTTCGTCGCGCCAGGCGTAGTCGCGGTGAGCCGGGTCGAGCGTCCGGTTGGTCGCCAGTCCGATGGCGGAGCGGTTCTTGCCGAACGTGGAGATGCTGTAGTACAGGTGGTAGCGTCCGTCGAGAAGGGCGATGTCCGGCGCCCACGGAAAGACGCTGCCGGGAATCTCCTTTGCGGCCCAAGCGGGCAGAGGCTCCGGGAATACCTGCCCCAGGAACTCCCAGTGGATCAGGTCGCGCGAGCGGCGGATTGGGACCCCGTGTCCGGTGGAGAAGAGGTAATAGTGCCCGTCGTGCCGCGCGATGCACGGGTCGTGCACGTGCCGTATCGCATTCTCCGGCGTCTTCGCCTGTAGTCGCATCAGGCTCAGTCCTCGTCCGGCCATTCGCGGTTGAGCTTGGCCTCCAGGATGCGCTTCCAGCCCGCGGCGAGTTCGGGCACGGCGATGAGTTCCCGCGCCTCAGCGGGGTCCAGGTTGGCGGGGCGGCCGAGGCCGCTCTTGTTGAGGCGGCTCAGGGTGAGGGCGGGGTGAGGGCGCTCCACCAGTTGCAGTTCGTCGCCCTGCGTGACGGTACCAGGGGTGAGGACGCGCAGGTACAGGCCGGTACGTCCCGTTTCCATCGTCCGCTTCAGGAAGCCGGGAACGCCCACCTTGCGCTCCTGCTTCCAGCAGGGGAAGCGCGACCCTGTCACCTGCACCCGCGCCGTCCCGACCTGGTAGATGTCGCCCACGCAGACGTCGTCCTCCAGACCACCGACCAGCGTCCAGTTCTCCCCCACCGCACCGGGGCCGAGCGCCCGATCCGTGCCTTCCAGGCCAAACTCCGCGTTCCAGGCGGCGTAGTGGGCGAGCGCGTGGCAGCAGACGGCCTGATCGGGTGAGCCGTGGTGCTTGGTGTCCGCAACCTGGTCGCCTCCCAGGCCCCGCTCCCCCAGGGTGACCGGCCCCGTCACCGGCGTCCGGAAGATCGCCGACTCCCAGGCACCCTTCTCGTCCGTAATCGTTTTCGGCTGCCCGATCAGCAGCGTGTGGATTCGTATCGGTTCGGCCATGTCCTTGTCTCCCCCTTCTCCCCGGCGGTGTTTCCTAACGCTATACCGTATGACGGGTATTTTCGCCCGGCGGAGGACCCGCCGGGAGGTGGGTCGAACCCTGGGTTATGGCTACCGCCGCAGCAGCACAGACGCTCCCCTTCCGCCGCATCCCCATCGGCTCCGCGTACGCCGCAAACACGGTCAACGCAACGGTGTTCCGCCTCAACTCCCTGACGACGTTCCGCGGGATGCAGTATACGACCTACTTCGCGCCGGACGGCAACGTCGTGGTCGCCGCCCGCCCGGAAGACGGGGACCAATGGGACATTGCACCGCTCCCCGGGGTGATGGGCAGCCTGAAGGACGCGCACAACGGCTCCGTCCTCGGGGTGTCGCCGGACGGGCACCTGCACCTGGCGTACAACCACCACGTCCACCCGATGCACTACCGCCGGACGGAGAAGCCCGGGGATATTCGCTCCTTCGGCCCGGAGCGGCCCATGACGGGCCGGACGGAGACGCAGGTGACCTATCCGCAGTTCGTGACCGCGCCGGACGGGTCGCTGCTGTTCTTCTACCGGGATGGCTGGAGCGGCGCGGGGCGGCTCTGCATGAACCGCTACGACACGGCGCGCGGGGAGTGGGAGGTGGTGGGCCACGCCTTTATCGACGGCGGCGATGTGTGCAACCCCTACTGGTGGCGACCGGTGTTCGGCCCGGACGGCGCGCTGCACCTGGCCTGGTGCTGGCGCAAGCCCGGCGACGCCCGGTTCAACTATGACCTCTGCTACGCGCGGTCCCACGACACGGGCCGCACCTGGGTACGCTCGGACGGCACGCCGCAGACGCTCCCGGTGACGCCCGAGAACGCCGAGGTGATTGACCCGGTCCCCATGGACTTCAACCTGCTGAACCAGTGCAGCAGCGCCGTGGACAGCCACGGACGGCCGCACTTCACCCACTACCACAACGACGCGGACGGGGTCCCCCAGTACGTCCATCTGTGGCACAACGGCGAGCGCTGGGAGCGGCAGTTTGTGAGCACGCGGCGGCGCGAGTTCTCGGTGGCCGGTGCGGGGACGCTGAAGCTGCCCATCAGTCGCCCGGAGATGGCGGTTCTGCCGAACGATGACCTGTGGATCGTGACGCGCGACGACGAGGCCGGTGCGGACCGCATCCGGCTCTATCGGGGCCGCGCCGCGGACGACTACCAGGAGTGGACGCCGTTTGACGTGCCGCTGGGTGTGGACCTGGGCGAGTGGGAGCCGACCTACGACCTGGCGCGCTTCGCCCGCACCGGCGTCCTCAGCCTGTTCGTGATCCCCTGCCGCCAGGCGGATAACGAGGGTGTGAGCGACTTCGGCCCGCAGGAGGCCGCAGTGGTCGAGGTCGCGCTGCCGCAGGTGTGACGCACATCACTCATCACGACGGCGCAGGGCGCTGGGGGCGACGCCGCGGAAGCGCTTGAACTGCCGCGAGAAGAAGTACAGGTCGCGGTAGCCGAGCGCTGCCGCAATCTGGGTCAGGCTCATCTCCGTTTCGCGAATCAGGGAGGCGGCGCGCTCCAGGCGCGTTTCGATCACGAAGCGAGCGGGGGCGACGCCGGTAGCCGCGACGAACCGGCGCGTGTACTGCGCCCGCGACAGGCCCACCCGCCGGGCCTGCTCTGCCACACCCCACTCCCGCCCCGGATCCTCCCGGATTGCCTGGGCCACCGCGGCGATCGCCGGGTCCGCAGGACCGGGCGCGGGCGCGGCGCGGGACGCCTCCCACAGGTGGAGCAGCAGCGCCCGCAGGAGCAGGCCGCACTGCGCCTCCCCGAGCGCATCGCCGCGCGCGTGACCGGCGACGCACCGCCGCGCAACGGCGTGAAGATACGCCGTGTCCGGCAGGACGTACCCAGGCGCGGGCAGGTCGGCGGGGTCGGGGTCATCCGGCGCGGGCGGGGCAATGCCCGGCAGGTCAAAGTGACAGGCGAAGACGTGCAGGCGGCGCTGCGGGTCGTGGGTGGCCCGGGGCCGGGCGCCGGGCCAGAGCACGAACGCGGCGCCCGGCCGCAGCGTGTGGCGCTTGCCTGCCAGACGCATCTCCCCCTCACCGTCCAGAACGCACCAGAGGTCGTAGTCTGGCAGTGGCGGTGGCGCCCAGCGCCAGAGGGGCTCGCACCGGTAGAACGCGGGCGCCCCCGTCCGCTTCAGCCCCGCGATGCGTGCCAGGAATGCGCCTGTCTCGCCCTCTGCCATGCCCGCAGAATACCCCTGTGCGCGCCAAAAGTGCAAATTGATGTGACGGCGGGGCATTGGCCTGAGCGCCGGTTCGGGTTATCCTCCGCTGTGAAGGAGCAAGCCATGACGACTGTTGCTGCCCATGCCGCGCCGATCGGCCGCGCCAATGCGCGCAGCCTGTACGATTCTCACGACCTGTACCGCTACGACAGGACCGCCCCGCTTCTCCCAGGCCCGGATGCTGTGGATGCCGCCGCTCGGGAGGCGTTCGCGCGGGATGGGTTCCTCGCCGTGGCAAATGTCCTTACCCCCGATGAGGTTGCGGAGGCGACGCAAGGACTGGACGACCTTCTCCACGCCCGGCTTCCCGGCTATGAGGGTATCCTGCAGCCGGAGTACGAGTACCGGGAGCGCTGGCCGGAGATGTCGCAGGCGGAGAAGGCCGCCGCCACGCGTAAGGTATGGCGGTTCGTGGACTATGAGCCGCGCAACCGGCGTATTGCGATCGGGCACCCGGTCCTGGAGGGACTCATCACCAAGCTGCTCGGGGAGCCGGCGCACCTGATACAGGATATGGCGCTGCTGAAGCCGCCGCACATCGGCTCAGAGAAGCCGTGGCACCAGGACGCGGCCTACTTCGGATGGTATCCACCGGAGAAGATCCTCGGCGTGTGGATTGCGCTGGACCCGGCCACGCCGGAGAATGGCTGCATGCATGCCATCCCGGGTACGCACCGCTCCGGTCCCGCCCCACACGTCCATGTGCGGGACTGCCAGCTTCCGGATGAGCGCGTGGCGGTGGATCAGGACGTGGTGGTGCCGCTCCCGCCGGGCGGGGCGATGCTCTTTTCCGCCCTGCTGCACCACGGCACACCGCCGAACCAGTCTCCCGCACGCCGCTGGGCCGTTCAGTTCCACTACGCCGCTGCATCGTGCCGCGAGATCACGCGCCGCGAGCACGCGGACCTGTTCTTCGAAGGGGACCGGTACGCGGGCTGCCGGGGCGGCACGGGCACGCCATTGGCCGAGCTTGAACCCTGAGGCGGCGCCATCGGTCTAACAGGATACACGCCGGGGGCGCGCTTGACGCCCCCGGACCGGTATCTTACAATGACCATGGAAATGCACCGCACCACCGCCACCGACGCCGCTGCTTCCCTGCCTCCCACGCGGCTGCTTCCTCCTGCCTGCTGCGCGCTGCTTCTGCTGCTGACGGGCGGCGTGGCCGCGCTGCCCTCCTTCGCTCAGAAGTCGAAGCCTGCGCCGCCGCCGAAGAAGGCGGGCGGTTCCGGCGCGACAGGCAAGCCGCTCAAGCCGGGGCAGGCCGTGCCTCCCCCGCCGGGGCTCGTCCTCTACAATCAGGCGCTCGCCGCCGCACAGCGAGGCGATCTCGACACCGCCCTCCGCCTGTGCCGCGAGGCCGTGAAGGCGGAGCCGGATGCGGCGGCACTCTGGGCGACTCTGGCCCAGTTCCAGTTGCGCAAGGGACAGACCGACGCGGCGCTGGTCTCTGTCACGAAGGCGACCACGCTCGCGCCGGGCGTCGCGCCGTTCTGGGGCGAGCGCGCCAACATCGAGGCGCGGGCGGGCCAGTGGGATGCCGCTATCGCGTCCGGTAAGAAGGCACTGGCGAAGGAGCCGAAGAACGACCCGGCGCTGGCGGCGCTGGCGACGGCTTACCTCTCCACAAAGCGGTACCAAGAGGCGATCCCGATCCTGACCCGCCTGTCCTCCGCGCGCGGCGCTCTGGACATGGCAATCGGGCAGAACCTCGTGCACTCCTACATCATGGTCAACGACCTGAAGGGCGCGCTGGGGATCTCCGAAAAGCTGGCGGCGAAGTTCCCGAAGGATCACCGCACCCACCTCTCCGTGGCCGATCTGAAGTCGCGCCTGGGTGACATGGCGGGAGCCTACACCGCTCTGCAGACGGCGCGGCGCCTGGCCCCAAAGGACTATACGGTCACTCTGAACACGGCGCTCGCCGCCGAGATGCTGAACAAGCGGGACGAGGCACTGAACCTGCTTGACACCCTGGCGAAGGAGCACCCAAAGTCCGGCGATCCGTGGTTCCACCGGGGCCGCCTGATGCTTTCGGATACGAGTCGTCAGGACCGGTACCCGCAGGCCGAGCGCGCGTTTGCCGAGGCGGTCGCCCGCGAGCCGGAGAAGGCTCTGTTCCGGGCGTATCTCGGGCTCGCGCAGGCGTCCCAGGGGCCGACGCGGGCCGATGATGCCCGGGAGTCGTTCACGCGCGTGCTGCTGCAGGGCGACAACCGGGACGAGACGGCGCGCCGGGGCCTGGCGTACCTGGCGGAGCAGGAGAAGGATTGGGACCGCGCCGCCGCCTACTATGGCACGATGCTGCAGGTCAACCCGGCAAACGACGAGGCGCGGCGGCGGCGCGCGGGCGCGCTGCTGCTCATCGAGCGCAAGGATGAGGCGTACCGGGAGTTCTGGGAGCTGGCGGACCGCAATCCGAAGGACGTGAAATACCTGAAGGAGCTGGCCTCACTGCTGATCGAGGACCGGCGCTACCCGGCGGCGCGCTCTGCGTACACCCAGGTTCTGCAGCGGGCGCCCGGCGACGGCGTGGCGCTGATCGGGATCGCGCGCACCTACGAACTCCAGGGGGATGTGGTGACCGCGGAGCGGCAGTACCGTGCGGCCCTCGCGGCAGACCCGAAGCTGACGGACGCCTACCGGCTTCTGTCGGAGTCTCTGGCACGCCGGAACCGCACCGAGGAGCGGCTAAAGCTGCTGGACCAGTGGCTCGAAGCGGACCCGCGCAGCAATGAGGCGCGCTGGGAGCGGGCGCTCATCTACCGGGAGCAGAAGCGCGACGACGAGGCTCTGGCAGAGATGCGCAAGCTGACGCTGCGGACCGGCGACCCGAACCGCCTGAACTACCGCGTCGGCCCCGCCCGTCTGTACCTGGACCGGGAGATGTGGGACAAGGCCGCCGCTGAGTACGAGAAGGTGCTGGCGGAGGAGCCGAATGAAGATTCGCTGCGCTACCCGCTCGCCTACGCCTACGAGAAGATGGGGCGTGTGGACGAGGCGCAGAAGATGCTGGAAGGTCTGGCAACCAAGGCGGGCGGCGGCCCCAAGGCGCTGCAGCCGAAGACGGCGCTGGCCGGGCTGCACGAGCGCGCGAAGCGGCTGGACGACGCCCGGCGTCTGTATGAGGAGGTCCTGGTGGTGGACCCACGCCACCGTGACGCCCGCTCGGGACTGCAGCGAGTGGGCGAAGCGATGGGGAAACCGGATCTCGCCTTCGACCTGCTCAACCGCATCGCCACGGCGTCCCCACAGACTCCGAACCTGGAGGCTGCCCTATCCCTGGAGGAACTGCTGACGCAGGGCGCCAAGACCGATTACGATCGGTACGTGGCGTTCGCCCGGAGCCTGGCCGAGAAGTATCCCGGCAGCACGGAGGCGAAGGCCCGTGCCGAAAAGGCCGTGCAGCAGTATGGGGGCGCGGCCGCATCCGGCGGCACGGCACAGAACAGCGGCGCCCCGCCGGAGAAGCAAGGAGCATCACAGACCCCATGAAGTGCGCCCGCCACCCGAACGTCGACACGGAGCTTTCGTGTACCCGCTGCGGAACGCCCATCTGCCCGGACTGCATGGTGGCGGGTGCGGTCGGATTCCTGTGCCGCAAGTGCGCCTCGCTCGGCCAGTCGCCGCTCTATCAGGTGCGCCCGGAGCGCTTCGTGCTGGCGCTGGTCGCCGGGGTAGGCGCGGGCACCCTCGCCGGGTTCATCCTCCAGTTCATTAACTTCTTTATCTTCTTCGTGGCGCCGATCATCGGAGGGCTCCTGGGCGAGGTCATCCTGCGCGCTACCGGGCGCAAGCGCGGCCTGAAGGTGGAGATTCTGACGGGGGTGAGCGTGGTTGCCGGAGCGGCGCTGTCCCTGGCGTTCACAGGCTTCGGCGTCCTTTACCACCCGATTAGCCTGACCTTCTTCCTGGTGGCCGTCGCGCTGGTCACCGCCGCCGCCATCGGCAAGATCCGCTACCTGTAGGCGCGGGCGGGAGGCGCCCGCGCTACGGCAGGCGCCC
>CALEKU010000140.1 GCA_937902745.1 uncultured Armatimonadota bacterium | reverse complement strand
CTGCTGCGACGGCTGCCGAGCCCGTCTTCCTCGACCAGCTCCTCTCCCGGGCCACCGTGCAGGGCGACAGCACCTATAGCGCCCGCGTCGCCACTATCGAGGGCGTCAGCTACCCCCGCTCCCTCGTGACCGAAGTCGGTCGCGGCGGGGAAGGGGAGCGCACCGTCGCCCTCTCCCTGCGTCTGGACGGGCGTTACGAACGCTTTACTGTAACGGTCGGTCGGGACGACCTGGACGCCACCCGCGGCGCCGGCCTCGCGTTCTTCGAAGTGTACGCGGACGACAAGCCGCTGTACCGTAGCGCGGCCCCCCTGCGCAGCCCGCGCGCGCCCGTGCGCATCGCCCCCGGCGTCGCCGTGCGCAACAAACCCGAGCGTCTGGCTCTGGATGTCCGCAACGTGCGGACCCTCCGACTGGTGACCCGCTACGCCGCCGAGATTCCCCAGGAGGGACCGACCAGCCAGCGCGCCCGCGGGTGCGTCTGGGGCGACGCCCGCCTGACCCCGCTCCCCGGCGCGGTCGCCGGCGCGTCCCCATCCCCGCCCGGCGACCCCCTGCGTGACTCCCTGCGTCTGCTGGCGCTCCAGGCCGCCTCCTCTGCTGCCGCGGGGGGCGCGGCGGCCTCCAGCGCGCCGCTGCGGCTTCTTGTCGCCCCTCCCGCCGCTCCGCGCGGCGCCCCCGGCGGCGCCCGCCGCGCGACCGAAATCGCCGCTCTGCTGCGGGATCAGGTGCTGGCGGTGCGGCGGGGAGGTGTCTCCCTGTTCCGCGCGCCCGACTCCCGGCAGGAGACCGCGTTTTCGCGCGCCGCCCGCAGCGCGAGCAGCCAGGACGCCGCGGCCCGCACCGCCGCGCTGGAGGCCGCCGCCCGCAGCGCCGGCGGCGACATCCTCCTGGTCACCAGCCTGCTGCCGCCCGTCTCGGGGACCGCCTGGCGGCTGGAGGTGCGTGTGGTGGACCTGCGCGCGGCGGCGCGGGCCACGGCGCCCCCCACCTTCACCGCGGACCTGCCCCCCGATCTACAGTGACGCCTGGGGACATTTGTATACATTTCCCGCCTTCGGGGCTCTTTTAGAGCCGGGAAGATGCGGGTAAGAAGGGGCCGGGTGTGCCGAGGAGGGGTTTCTGGGTGCACACATTGAAAAATCTTGAAACTCACTCCCAAGCAGACCTATCTTACCCCTTGAGAATTTGCGCGTTGCAGGCGCAGGACGCCCACGGAGGCGATGCGCGCTGGCGTTAGGGTTCTCTAACTTTTTCGTGGAGGAACTGTTCATGCGTTTCATGAGCAAACTGACTGCGGCGCTCGCTATCGCGGCCGCGCTGTTGGTGGGTGGCCGCGCCGCGCAGGCGCAGACGCCCGTCAATCCGCTCCTGCCGGTTCAGGGGACCACCGAGATCTTCCTGAACGGCGACCTGACGTTCGAGCCGGGTGACAGCTTCAACCTGGACCTGGGCATCGGCCCCTTCCTGAACCGCAACCTGCAGGTTGGCGGTATCCTGGGCGTCACGGACGTCGATGGTGGCGACACCACCTGGCGCGCGCTCGCCTTCGCCAACTGGCACTTCCCCGGCACCTCGCAGGCTCTGCCGTACATCGGCGTCCAGCTGGGTTACGTGGACTTCGGCCCGAGCGATAGCTTCACCTACGGCATCGAGGGCGGCGTCAAGTACTTCCTGAACAGCAACGTGTCGGCCAACGCCGCGCTGCGCTTCCTGGACTACTCCGAGAGCGGCTGGGACAACGAGTTCGGCCTGCGCTTCGGTATCTCCGCCTACATCTCCCGCGGCGAGGCTCGCTAACTTCGCCCCGGGTATAAACCGGATAAATAACAAGGCCGCCCGGCGAGACTCTCGCCAGGCGGCCTTTAAATTTTACCCCTCCCCCTCCTTCGCTTGCGAGGGAGGGGGCAGGGGGGTGGGTGCAACTCCCCCCTCTCCTCCCAGTCCGGGGCGGACCGCAGCGCCGGGAGAAGGGGGGGCGAAGGGCGGGGGGGAGGGCTCCCAGCCCCCCCTACATCCCCAGGCCCGGGATCGGGATATTCATGCCCCCGCCCCCGTGCTTAATCGTGAACTGCGCCCGATCGATATCCGGCGGGATATCCGTGTACTGCGCCCGCAGCGCATCCAGCGCCGCGTTCGACTGTGCAAAGGAACTGTCCACACTCTGACTCTTCCCCCGGGTGTTCTTCTCGGTGAAGAGACTGTTCAGCGTGTTTTGCGCCTCCGCCGTCGAGCGCCCGCCATTACCGCTGATCGCCGCGATCGCATTGTTGGTGATCGACACCAACTGCGTCATCTGCTGGACACCCCCCTGGAGGCCCGCCAGGTAGTTCAATGCCAGCGTGGCGCACGGGTCCGGCGGCAGCTTCTGCTGGAAGATGGCGTTTGCCTGGTTCCAGTCCTGGATCACCTGGTTCACCATCGTCATATCCAGCGCCTTGGGCTGCTGCTCCGGCGGGCGGCGGCTCGCCTCCTCCGGGTCCGGGTCCAGCAGGCCCATGCTCGGCGGCCCCGTCAGCATCGTCTTGGTCAGCTCCTGCAGCACCAGGGTCATCTGGGCCTCACCCTTGGCCTCCAGCTGCAGGCGCCCCGCCTCGAACCGCTTCAGCCAGCGCAGGTAGTCGATCACCTCCGGCGGCATCGGGTTCCCCTGCGGCGGCGGGGCCTGCATCACCGGCGCCGGCGCGGGCGGCTGTGCCGCCGGTGCGGTCAGCACCGGCGCCTGCACCGTCTCCGTGGGGGGAGCGGTCAGGACGCCCGCCGACTTCGTTTCCGGCTTTTTCGCCCCCAGCAACCCGCTCGCCGAAAGGAAGATCAACCCCGCGATGGCCACCAGCGCCGCGCCCGCCCCGGCGGCAATAGCGATCTTCTTCTTGCCCGCCGCGTCGGCGTCCGCAGGGCTGGGGCCGAACGACGTGGTCGGGGTTCCGGGCGGTACATAAGGCGCCGGACGAGAGCCCGGGTTCTGCACCGGCGCCTGCTGCGTTGTGGCGGTCGGCGCGACGGCCTCCGTGCCACAGATCGAGCAGAAGCGGGCATTGGGACCAAGCTGCGTGCCGCATTTGGGACATCGTGCCATCGCTGTGTTCGCTCCTTCGGTTGGGGTCTTTTCAGTATACCGCTACGCGATTCCGCCCCGAACCGTTACCGCTCCGGGCGGCGTGGTCTCAAACGCTCTCCCACGACCGCGACGCGGCGGAGCGCGACACTGCCTCCAGCACCCGCTGGCACGCCAGACCGTCCGCAAAGTCGGGCGAGAACGGCTTGCCCTGCGTGAACGCCTCCAGCATATCGCGCATCAGGTTGATGAACGTGTGCTCGTAGCCGATCACGTGGCCCACCGGCCAGTACGCGCCCGTGTACGGATGCTCGCTGTCCGTGGTCTGGATCACCTGGAAGCCGCGGGCGTCCCCCGGGTCCTCCGTGTTGTAGTACTCCAGCTCGTTCATCCGCTCCATGTTGAAGACCAGCGAGCCCTTCGAGCCGTTGATCTCAATACGGTGGTGGTTCTTTCGACCCGCCGCCATGCGCGTCGCTTCGAACGTCCCCACCGCGCCGGTCGCAAAGCGCGCCGTGAAGATGGCCGAGTCATCCACCGTCACCTCGCCCATCTCGTCGGACGCCTTGCCGCCCAGGCGGTCATCCGACTCCGCCAGCACCGGCCGCTGCTTGATGAACGTGTCCAGCATCCCGTTCACCTCGGTGATCTCACCCACCAGCCAGCGCGCCAGGTCAATGGAGTGCGCCGCCAGGTCTCCCAGCGCGCCGGAGCCTGCCACATCCCCCTGCAGCCGCCACACCAGCGGCATATTCGGGTCCACGATCCAGTCCTGCAGGTACACGCTGCGCCAGTGGTACACGGTGCCGATGCGCCCGTCCTCGATCATCCGCTTCGCCAGCGCCAGCGCCGGAATGCCCCGGTAGTTGAAGCACACCGCGTGCGGCACCTTCGCCTCGGTCACCGCGGCCAGCATCGACTCGGCCTGCGCCACCGTATTCGCCAGTGGCTTCTCGCAGAACACCATCTTGCCCGCCTTCGCCGCCGCGATCGAGATCGGCACGTGCGACTCACCCGGCGTCACCACGTCCACCAGGTCGATGTCATCGCGCGCGCACAGCTTCTCGTAGTCGGTCTCGTAATCCTCGAAACCGAACTTCTCCGCCGCCGCCTTGACCTTCTCCTCAGAGCGCCCGCACAGCACCTTCAGAACCGGCTCCACCCCCACCTCGGGAAAGAATCGGTACAACTGGCGGTAGGCGTTAGAGTGGGCCTTGCCCATAAACTGGTAGCCCACCAAGCCGATATTTATCTTCTTCACTGCCATTGCGCGCTAACTTCCTTTTTCACCATAGTTTGACACGGCAGGATACGCCCCCCGCCTGCCAAAATCCTCCCCGTAGCCGCTAGGGCCGGGCCGGCGCCGGCCCCGCCAGCGGCGCCTCCCCGCGTCCATCCTGGAGCGGCACCTCCCGCCGTCCGCCGTCCGCGTACGCCGCGGTCAGGGAGGCCCGGCCATACCGGTCGCGCACACGCACCGTGCCCCCGTCCACCGTCGCCTCGCACCCGTCCACTCCGAAGGCCGCTTTGCGCGCCGTGTCGATATACACGTCGCCGTAGAGGTCGCGCACCGTCGCCGCTGCGGCCAGCGCCGCCCCGTTCCCCCAGGTGAAGATCGTGAACGGCCCGATCACCTCGGTCCCCGGCCCACCGTGCGCGATGTTCTCCATCATAAAGCCGTAGCTCTCGGGACCGAACGCCGGATGCTGCCGCTCATACGCCTGCCGCACCTGCGCGTTCTCCGGGCAGTACAGCATCGCAAACGACGCCCGCAGCGCCGCCACCCCCCGCTCGAAGTACTCCGGCACCCCCGTGACGCGGTAGTACGCCAGATACAGCGGTGCGAACAGGCTCTGCCGCGCGTCGTTCCACTCACCGTCCGCGTTCATCACGCCCCAGCCTCCGTGGCACGGCGCCGGAATCCACGACGGATCCCACACCTGCTGGTACAGCGACAACTCATCCAGGCAGCGCCGCCCTATCGCCAGATAGCGCTGTGCCCCGTCCTGCTGCCCGCCGCCCAGGACCCGGTGCGCCGCCAGGAACGCCTCCGCGCACCAGAACATCGACAGCGTGTTCGCCTTGAACACTCCGCTCCGGGCGATGCGCTCGCCCACCCGGTCCCCCCACCACCGGCTGCACGAGAAGTAGGTCTCGAAGTCCTCCCAGCGCCCCTCCGCCACCGGCCCCTCCTCCAGGTAGCGCAGGGCGCGTGCGGCGGCCTCGCGGTAACGGGCTTCGCCGGGGAAGCGCTCCGCAAGCTCCAGGAGCAGTGTCGCCCCCATCGCGGTCTCCGGTCCCTCCGCCAGCGTCGCGGGCACCCGCCCGTCCGGCTCCACCCAGCCCGGGAACGCCCCGGAGGGCCGCTGGAGCGCGCACAGCCGGTCCGCAAAGCGGCGGACATAGGGCACCGCATCCGTCTCGCCGGGGCCGGCCAGATCATGCCACTCCAGCAGCAGACGCGCCGTAAACGCCCCATCCAGCAGGTGATAGGCTTCGGGGGAGGCGGAAGGGGGACGGCGGTCCGAGTGGGCCCAGCGGGCGCCCGACCAGTCGGGAGTGTCCTTGTACAGCGAGTAGCCGCCCCCGCCCGCCGTATACACCGAGGGGAACAGGCCGTCTTTCTGCGGCGCGCGCAGCGCTACGCGCGTCATCTGCCGCGCCCGGTCCTCCAACTCCGCCGACTTGACCTGTCGCGCCCGGCGCAGCAGCCCGTTCGCGCACCGCTGCGTCGAGAACCACGCCTGGTTCCATACCGACCGCTGCTCGCGCCAGCGCCGCTCCGCGACCGGCACGGACGGGTGCTGCGCCACATCCACGATGAACGCCGGCGCTCCCGCCTTCTCACCCTCCAGCGTGAAACTCTGCCAGACCGTCTCCTCCCAGCCGCCCGGCCCGAACGCCCAGCGCTCCACATGCTCGCAGTAGCGCGACAGCGGCGCCCGCTGGCTGCCACCCTCAGCGTGCCGCTTCTGGCCGTAGCGCTCCCAGTGCCAGCGCGCCGCCAGGCCATAGGGGTTCGCCCGGTCCTCCGGGCGCGCGCTCGTCAGCACATAGACCCGCAGGCGCACCTCCTGCCCCGCGTACTTCACCGGCTCGGCCCGGTAGCCCACGTGGAAGCCGGCCGTGCTGTAATGCCCCGCCGCCAGCGTCACCATCCGCGCCGGGTGGTCGTAGTCCAGCCACACACGCAGCCCCGCCCGCCGCGCCGCCTCCACGTCCTCCACATCCGGCACCAGCGCCAGCGCCAGCTGCCCGTTGGCCACAATCACCGCGGGCGAGCGGAAGGCGTGATCGCCCGCCACGAACCCCGGCTCCGGGGTGACATGCGGCACCCACACGTGCCGGGCGTCGGGCAGCAGATGCTCCAGGCGCGCCTGTGCCCCCATGCCCTCGCCGCCCTCCGGCAGCCGGGCCGTCAGGGTGAGGGTGTCTTCCGAGACCGCGACCCGCAGGGGGACCGCCCCGCGCCCCACCGGCTCCGGCGCGGCCCGCTCCCACACCCGCAGCACGGGCATGCCCTCCCGGGTCAGGGTCGTAGTCTCATCGTCCATTCGTATCGCGGCGAGCACAACAGCGAGCACGGCGCCATCCTCCTCATAGAGTGGCCGCCGCCGTCCCGGCATCGGGGCGGCGGCGGCAGTGGTCGTGGTTGGGATACGGTTACGGCTTGGCAGGCTTCTTGGCCGCAGGTTTCGACGCTGCGGGCTTCGGCGCCGCCGGCTTCGTGGCTCCGGTGCTGGCGCTCACCGGCGCGATCTGCGGGGACAGGTTGTAGTTCACCTTCGCCTGCTGCACCAGACTGTTGATGTACTGGCCCAGGATCTGCGGGTTCTGCTGAAGCTGCTGCATCTGCTGGTCGATCTGCTGCTGCTTGTAGGCCGCCTTCTCCGCCGCGGGCGCGTCCTTACCCCGCTGCACCAGCTTGATCAGGTGGTAGCCGAAGCGGCTGCGGATCGGCGTCTTCGTGATGTCGCCCGGCTTCTCCAGCTTCCAGCCCGCCATCTCGAACGCCGGATCGTACGCCCCCTGCGGCGCGTACCCCAGCACCCCGCCGTTCGCGGCGCTTCCCACCTCCTGGCCCTGGCTGTCCTGGGTGCGGTCGGCGCTATACTTCTTCGCCGCGTCCTCGAACGAGATCTTGCCCGACTCGATCTCCTCGCGGATCTCGTTGATCTTCTTCAGCGCCTGCTCATCGCGCGCCTTCTCCTCCTCCGGGGTGGGCGTCTTCGGCGTCGTGCCCGGGGGCGGCGGGGTCAGGTCCACGGTCGGAATCAGGATATGCGCGAGGTTAATCTGATTGTCCAGCGTCGGGACGTTCTTCTCGATGTACTTGGCGAACGTCTTGCGCGCCAGCAGGCTCGTCCGCAGGTTCCACTCGATGTACCCGTCCGAAACCCCCTCCCGCGCCGCAATCTGCGACCAGGGGGTCATCGTTCCGGTGTTCATCTTGTTAGCCTCGACCGCCGCCTCCTTCTGCTTCTTGATCTCGGCGGCCACCTCAGCCTGCGTCACCGTCACGCCCAGCTTCTTGGCCTCCTGCTCCACCGCTGCCGCCTGAATCAGGCTCTGGAGCAGCGGGCGTCCGGCAAACGCCTGGAGCGTGGCGAGGAGCTGGTCCGTGGTGATGTTCTGCCCGTTGACCTGGGCTACCACGTTCGCCGGGAGCTTCACGGGCGGCGCCGCCGCCGGAATGGTGGGATTCGCACTCGGCTTCGGCGTTGCGGCGGGCTTCTGCGCCGATGCGGCGCCCGGCTTGGGCGCCGTGCCGGGCTTCGGCTTCGCGGCCTGCTGCGGCGCGGCGGCGGAAGCGGCAGCGCAGAGAACGAGGGGAAGCAGCGCCGTGGCGGCAGTGGTGGCCCGAGCCTGACGCGAACGCGGCGAAAGTGTGAGCGACATAGGGGCGAATTCCCTTTCGGATGTGAACACGGATAAGCGCGGCGGCGCAGCACAATGTGGCGCGGCGCACGCGCGCATGAGTGGGCGGAAGAAAAACACAAGGAAGGAAGCGACAACCCCGGCGTCGGGGGCGTCCAGGGAGAAGCGCGACTCACGAAATCCTATCGTAAAGCCCGGAGGGCGTCAAGGCGGGGCCGGCAGGCGAGCCGTGACCGCCACGCCCGCGCCCGGCGCCGCATCAATGTGCAGCGCCCCCCCGATGCCCTCCGCGCGCTCCCGCATCGAGGACAGCCCCAGTCCCGCGCCGCCGCTGTCACCGCCGCTCAGGGCGCCCGGATCAAAGCCGCAGCCGTCGTCCGCCACCCGCACGACCAGCCAGCGACCCTCCCGCTGTAGCGTCACCTCCGCGCGCGTCGCGCCCTGGGCGTACTTGGCCGCGTTGGTCAGCGCCTCCTGCACAATCCGCAGCAGCGCCAGGCGCGAGGGCGCGGGCAGCGCATCGACCGCTTCCGCCCCCTGCACCGTAATCGGCAGACCGGTGCGCCGCGAAAGCCGCTCCACCTCGGCCGCCAGCCGCGCCGAAGGGCTCGCCCCCCCGTCGCCGCCGCCGTCCGCGCTCCACGGCTTCTTAAAGAACGTCCAGTCGCGGACACTGTTCATCGCCTCCCGGAGGCACTGCGCCTCGTCGCGCAGCAGCGCCGGCGCATCTCCGTCCGCCGCCGTCCCACCGCTCCGCTGCTTCTCCAGCGCCCGCGCGGTCACCTCCAGGCGCAGCACCGAGGCCGCCAGCGCGTTGCCCACCCCGTCATGCACCTCGCGCGAAAGCTTTGAGCGCTCTTCCGAGAGTGCCAGCTCCGCGCGCAGCGCCGCCACCTGCGCCTTCTCCCCGTCCGCGTTCTCCCGCAGCCGCCGCGTCACGATGCTCACCGCCAGCAGAAACACAAGGCGGGTTGCCATCTCCAGCATCCACGGGCCAGGCACGATAGGGAAGGGGACCGTCCCCAGCGCCAGTGCCAGCGCCGCCCCGGACTGCACCAGCGCCGCCTCCCGCGGCTTCTCCAGCACCGTCTCCGCCACCACGATCACAAACAGCACCGGCCACAGGCCGCTCTCGATCCCCCCGGTGAGCCGCAGCGCCGTCGCCACCGTAGACAGGTCCAGCACCGTAAACAGCCATCCAAACCGGTCCGGGTGCCCCTCGCCGTAGCCGCCGCGCCGCAGCACCGACTTGGTCCGCAGGTACAGGTTCGCTGCCGCCAGCACAAACACACACGCCGCCGCCGCCTGCGACACCGGCGCCAGGTCCGGGCCGCCCACACCACGTGAGCGCAGCAGAATCCACACCCCGCAGTACAGCACAACGAACCAGTACACACCGTTGATCTGCCACAGGGAGCGGACCGTGGGAGCGTCGTGCCCGGGCAGAAGACGTGCCAGAAGGCCCCGCGCGGGCGCGGGCCCATCGGCGGGCGGTGGCACGGATGCGGGCGGTTCGGACGGCATGGGAAAGAGGAAAAAACGGGAAAAATCCGCGCCAGGCTGTCACGTCGGCCTTGGGGCCGGCGTTACTCCCGGCAGAAGCGCGTGTATTCAAGGCGGAGCGCCTTCGGGCACGGAAGATGCACCCTGAAAAAGCGCGTCCGGGCGCTTCCCGGCGGAAGAGAACGAGACCACACCGCGGGTGCCTGTCCTAGACAGGCGCCCGCGTCATATTTATCGCCCGATTCAGTACGCCCCGTTCAGCAGGTGGCGGTACAGGGCGTTCCGGAGCAGCTTGTACGCCTGATCGGCCGCCGTCGTGGGGTTCGCCCCATCCAGCAGCGACGCATCCTCCGGGTTCATCGTCAGCACCGGCTCCCCGCGCGCCAGCAGCGTCGCCCCCTGCCGCGACAGGTCGTAGATCTGCAGGTCGGAGTCCAGAAGCCGGTCCAGCGCCTCCGCCACCTGCTTCGCGCGGTCCGCCGAGGCGGTGCGGTACAGCACCTTGCCCTCCAGCAGCACCTCGCTGACCCCCTCCAGCTTTGTGTCCGGCGCCTCCTTGGAGGCCGTCACCGAGCGCACCTGCACCTTCAGGGCGTTGGTCACCTCCCGCCGGTTGATCGGCAGACCCATCTCCTTAAGCTGCGCGATCATATTCTCCGCGCGCTCCCGCTCCGGCGGGTGCGTCCGGAAGATACCCAGCTCCACATCCGGTCGCGTCTTCTGGTCGCGGCCCAGCCGCTCCATGAACGTCAGCATCCCCACCGGGTTATAGCCCGCCTTATGCGCCAGGATAATCCCCGCGTGGTCGGAGTCGCGCTCCGCATCCTGCCCGAAGCCGTTCACCTTCTGAATCGCGATGAGCTGGAAGCCCGTCAGCAGGTTCATCGTGTCCGCCGTGGGCACCCGTGCCAGAATCGCCGCCAGCAGGCCCGCCGCCATCTGCGTGTTCAGGCGGCTCTGCTCCTTCTGGAGCTTCGCCACGTGGTGGTGCGCCGCGTGCGCAACCTCGTGGCCCAGCACGCCCGCCAGCTCATCGTCGGACTGCACATAGTCCAGCAGCCCCTTGTTGACATAGATGAACCCGCCGGGCAGGCTGAACGCGTTGATGTCCGGGTCGTCCACCACAAAGAACTTGTAGTCGTACGGGACGTGCTTCGACGAACCATAGCTCGCCGGAATCGGGTTGGCGTTGGCGATCGCCGCCACCTTCTTACCGATCGTCTCCACCCGCTCCACCACCTTGGCGTCGCGGATGAGCTTGATGCCGGACTTCAAAAGGTCCTCGTGGGTCTCACGCCCCATCTTGACCTCAGGGTCCTCTTCCGGCGGCTTCTCCTTCTTCGCAGGGGCAGGCGTGGGTTTATCGTCCGCCCGCGTGGGGGAGGCGGCGGAAAGACCCGTGCTGCCGCCCAATGCGACGAGAACGGCGGCCGTTCCGAGGGCGGCGCGCCACCAGCGGCGGCGCAGGCGTTCCCCGGCGGGGGCGGGGTGCAGGCTGTTCATGCGGACTTCACCTCGAATATCGGAACGGGGCGACCCGGCCGGCCATCCCCTCAGTACCTTAGATGATACGATACCCGACCGGGTTTCGTTTCGGCGCGGGCCGGTCACGCCCGCCCCCCAGCCGACGTGGTAGCTCTACACGGGACATCCAGGTTATTATTATGTCTCCGTAACGTCAAAAAGCGGGCGGGACCCTATCGGTCCCGCCCGCCTTTCTTGCGCCTGTCCTCGGGTTTTCACTGCCGCCCCGCGCTGCGGAAACGCATGTGCGGGCGGTCCATCCTCCCGGTCTTTACGGCCGGGAAGTCGCCTGCACGATCTTCGGGCGGCGCGCACCGGCCCAGTGCCGCTGGTAGTACGACTCGCTCAGCGAGTTGGTGCGGACCCCGCCGCCCCCGCTGGATGCGTGCACGAACTTGCCGTTACCGATGTAAATGCCCACGTGCGAGATGCCGCGCTTGTACGTATTCTTAAAGAACACCAGGTCGCCCGGCCGCATCTGGCTCTTCGCCACCGGCGTGCCCACGCGGTACTGCTGGGCCGCGGTGCGCGGCAGCGGCTCGCCCGCCTGCTTGAACAGGAAACTCGTAAACCCGGAGCAGTCGAACGCCCCGCGGCCTGAAGCCCCCATCCGGTAGCGGGTGCCACGGTAGGCCAGCGCACTCTTAATCAGGCGGTCCACCCGGCTGGAGCGCGTGGTGGCGCGGTTGATGACCGGCTTCTCCTCGGACTTCTCGGAAGCGACCGCCGCAACGATCTGCGCCTCCGCCGCGTCCTCAACACCGCCGCCACCGTTGCCCTCGCCCTTGCTCTTTTCACGCTCGGGCGCGCCGCTGCCGTTGCCACCGCCCGTCGCAGGCGGCGGGGCCGTCTCGGTGCGGGTGGGGGAGGTGGTGGGCTGCTCGGTCGTCGTGCCGCCCTCGCCACCCTCTTCGGAGCGGCGAATCGGGATAAGCCGGGTCACCGGAGCGGGCGCCAGACCCGTCCGCGTCGTGGACGACGCATCCAGCTTCACCAGGGTAGGCTTGCGGGCCGCTGCCGCCGCCGCGGGCTTCACCACCGGCTTCTTGACCGCAGGCTTGGGGGCCGCTACCACATGGGCAGGGGCCGCAGGCTTCGGCGCGGCCGGCTTCGAAGCCGCGGGCTTCGGTTTCGCCGCCACCGTGCGCCGGGTAGAAACCTCTGCGGCAGGTTTGGACGTCGCAACCGCCTTCTTCCGCGAGGAAGAGGAGGAGGACTTGGCGACCTCGGACGACTTCTTCTTGGTACGCGAAGACGAAGCCTCCGCGGTCTTTTTCTTCTTCGTGGACGAAGACGCGACCGTGTCGGGGGTGCGCTTCTTGGAGATGCTAAGCAGGTCGCTCCGAACCCAGCCTTCGGTACCGGTGGCCAGCCGAAGCTTTACCCAACCGTCCTTGCGCTCGACGACCTTCGCCTTGCGGCCCGCGTCGAGCAGGGCCGTGGCCTTATGTTTCGTTCCGGGGCCGGAGCGCAGGCGCACCGTCTCAGCGCGCACGTACGCCTTGCGGGTACGGCTCTGGGCCTGAACGGGAGATGCAAAAAGCAGAGTGAACGAGTAAACCGCGAGGGATGACAGCGAAACTGCGGTGATTACTCTGCGGAGGCGCGCAGGACAACGGTCCTCGCTAGCACGCAGAAAAGTCAACCTTCACTTCCTTTCCTGGGCGTGACGCCCGTTTTGTGTGTCTGGCAGCGTGGCAGCCAGTACGCACAGGCGGCACAACGGCGGGTAACGGCACAAAACCCATCGGGAATGACGGACGTACCGGGATTAGCAGTCAGATGTGTTAGGACGCCGTGGCCTTTTGCACTGCGCGCACGTGGTGGCACAGTCTGCACCGCCGACGATCGCGTGTGTCTCGAAAACCATCGTCTGCGGCGAACACGGCGAAGCCCGAAGTGAGGGGGCGTCGCCAAGCGACAGTATATGCGAATCCCGCGGACACTGTCAACCTTTTTCCCGATTTACGTCGGGACTCCTCGCGCACCCCTTCCTCTGCCATCTTCGGCATTCCCCCCCGAAATCCGAATCATAATTCTGCCCCGGCAGGTTGAAAAATGTGACTTCTATCAGGATTTCAGGAACTCTTTGGCCGCGCGGTCGTCCTTGGTGGAGGTACCGCGACGGCTGCGGTGAGCACTGGTGCTTAATCGTTTTTTAATGCGTTTTCGTGGTTTTCGTGATATTCTTCGGACGGCCCGCCCGTGTCGTTCCGGTTTACCAGGGGTTCCCAGGAGAGAAGAATGCACCTTTCATCCCGCCGCCACTCCGCGTCCGGTAAGAGCGCCGCTTTTACCCTGATAGAGCTTCTCGTCGTCATTGCTATTATTGCTATCCTCGCCGCGATCCTCTTCCCCGTTTTCGCCCAGGCCCGCCAGAAGGCGCGACAGGCCGCCTGTGCCAGCAACCTCAAGCAGATCGGCATCGCCATCATCCAGTACACCCAGGACTACGACGGTGTAATTCCGCCTGCGGAGATCGTTTACGACCCGCCTGTAGAGGCGCACGTTGTGTCTTGGCCGACCCTGGTTTATCCCTACATAAAGAACGAGCAAGTGTTCGTATGCCCGGGAGCCGATGAGGGATTGTTCGTGCCGGACGCGAACTACATCACAGCGACAGGTGGCCCCACTGCCTGGGCACCGACCCCCGCTTCGGGGGGCACCGCGACTACCAAGCCGTACACGGGCGTTACAGACTCAGCCTTCCCCCAGACGTTTGCAAACCCCAAGGGCGGTGACGGCACCTCCGCAGGCAGGGAACTGGTCCGCCGCCTGTCCTACGCCCGTAACGTCATTCCGAACTCGAACAGCGCTTGGTCGCAGGTCAACGCCATCATCCCGGGCTTCCAGAATCAGACAAATGGCCCCGCTAAGTCGGGCTATGTGGGTCTCCCCAACTCCTCCTTAGCGACGCCTTCTGCTAGCACCCGCGCGGAGATTTCGGAAGCCGACGTACAGGAGCCGACGAGCACCATTCATGTCTTCGACGCGATCGTGGGGACAAGCTCGGGTGAACCACGCTCCAACGGAAACTCAATGCGTGGCATTCAGGACGCCACCCGCACCGACCTGTTCCGGAATGACACCGCCAACAAGCCTGACTACCGCCACAGTGGTGGGTTCAACGTCCTCTACGGCGACGGTCACGCCAAATGGCTGAAATGGGGTTCGACCAAGCCGAGCGACTGGACCATCCAGACCGATTAGCCTGTAGGGTCATGCAAGTTAAGAGGGGGCGCACTGCCAGCAAAGGCAGTGCGCCCCCTCTTCTTTGTCTGCCCTCCGCCGCGGTTTGCAGTACAATAAACGCCGGAAGCAATCTTCCGGAGGATGAACACGACGTTGAAACTTAGCGAACTGACGCTGCGCCAGGTGCCCGTGATCGAACCGCAGACGGCGCTGGACGAGGCCATACGCCTGATGGAAGGGGAACCGCTCAAGACCGTGGTCCTGGTGGGCGATGAGCAGTACATGGGCATCTTCGACGAAGCCGCAAGCCGCTCCGACCTGATCCCGCGCAAGGTAGACAAGGCCACCCTCGAAGTCGGACCCTACGCCGAAAGCCTCAACACCGTCGGACACCCGCAGATGACCACCCGTGAGGCGCTCGTCCTCATGGACCGCCGTCATCTCGACGTCCTGCCCGTGGTCGATAACAACACCTACCTCGGCGTCGTCACCCGCGCCGACCTCCAGGGATAGGGAGATTTAACCGCCAAGACGCCAAGGGGGAAGCGGTTAAACCTCTCCTCTTTCCCCTTGGCGCTCTTGGCGTCCTTGGCGGTTAAATCTCTCCCAACCTATTTGCTGCGGTTACCAGCGAGCGCCGCCTCGCCCGGAGTGGACGGCACCAGGGAGCGGCCCAGAAGCTCCCCGGCCGCCTTCATCACCCCCAGCGCATCGATACCGCACAGGCCCCGCAGCAGCGGGATCGGGCCATGCTCCACGAACGCATCCGGCAGGCCCAGCGTCTTCACCGCCACATCCGTCACGCCCTGCGCCGCCAGAAGCTCCAGCACCGCCGAGCCAAACCCGCCCGCCGCCACGCCATCCTCCAGCGTGATCAGGCGGCCCGTGCGCCGCGCCAGCGGCAGGATCGTCTCCGCGTCCAGTGGCTTCGCCCAGCGCGCATTCACCACCTCCGCGTGCACCCCATGATCCTCTTCCAGATGCTTCGCCGCCTCCAGGGCAACACTCACGATCGGGCCGTACGCCACAATCCCCAGGTCCTCGCCCCGCCGCAGCGTCTCCGCCCGCCCGATCTCGATGGGGGAGGGCGTCTCCGAAAGGATCTCGCCCGCGCCGCGCGGGTAGCGCAGCGCGATCGGCCCGCGCTTATACCCCAGCGCGAACCTCACCATCTCCCGCAGCTCCACCGTGTCCTTGGGCGACAGGAGCAGCAGGTTCGGCAGCGAGCGCAGGTACGCCACATCGAACACCCCGTGGTGCGTCCCGCCGTCATCACCCACCAGACCGCCTCGGTCCAGGCAGAAGACCACCGGGAGGTTCTGCAGGCAGACATCGTGCGCGATCTGGTCGTAGGCGCGCTGCAGGAACGTCGAGTAGATCGCGCAGACCGGCGTCAGCCCCTCCGCCGCCAGACCCGCCGCGAACGTCACCGCGTGCTGCTCCGCAATCCCCACGTCGAAGTAGCGCTTCGGGAACCGCTGCTGGAACTTCGCCAGCCCCGTGCCGTCTGGCATCGCCGCCGTAATCGCCACGATGTCTTCGTTCTTCTCCGCGACCTCCAGAAGCGATTCGGTGAACGCCTGCGTGAAGGTCACGCCCGTGACCTTCTTCTCCATCTTGCCGTCCTGCACCGTAAAGGGCGTCACCGCGTGGAAGACCCGCTGGTCCGCTTCCGCGAACTCGTACCCCTTGCCCTTGGTGGTCAGGACATGCAGGAGCACCGGCCCCTTGATCGCCTTGACATGCTCGAACACCTCCACCAGCGTGTCGATGTCGTGCCCGTCCAGCGGCCCGATGTACTGGAAGCCCAGCTCCTCGAAGAACAGACCCGTGTTCGCCGGCGAGACCCAGTGCGTCGCCGCGTGCTTCGCGCCGGATGCCGCCTTGTAGATCAGGCCGTCCTTCTTGAACGACTTCTTGACCGTCGCCTCCGCCTGCTGGTACACCGGCATCAGGCGCAGCTTCGCCAGCATCGACGCCATCGCCCCGACGTTCTCGGCGATGCTCATCTTGTTATCGTTGAGCACCACGACCATGTTCGTCTTCAGGTCGCCGATGTTCAGCAGCGCCTCCAGCGCCATGCCGCCTGTCAGCGCCCCGTCGCCGATCACCGCCGCAACGTGGTTCTTCTCGCCCCGCTGGTCCCGCGCCACCGCAAACCCCAGCGCCGCCGAAAGCGACGTGGACGCATGCCCGGCGCCCCACTGGTCGTAAGGGGACTCATCCCGGCGCAGGAAGCCCGAGATGCCGCCGTACTGCTTGATCGTGGGGAGGCGCTTCCACCGGCCGGTGAGCATCTTGTGCGGGTAGCACTGGTGCCCCACATCCCAGATCACCTTGTCGCGGGGCAGGTCGAACGCCTTGTAGAGCGCGATGGTTAGCTCGATCACGCCCAGGTTCGGCGCGAAATGCCCGCCCACCCGCGAGATAGTCTGGATCAGGCCCTGGCGCACCTCGTTCGCGAGGGCGTGTAGCTCCTCGCGGCCCATCGCCTTCAGGTCTTCCGGACCGCTCAGGCGATCCAGCATCGGAAACTCTTCCCGCTGCTCCATCCTCAAAACTCTCCCTGCCTACGCCGCCCGCCGACGCGCAGTCCGGGGCGGCGCCGGAACCCGGTGCCCCGTCTGTCCCTGAATGGTATCACCGCGCGTCGCGGTACGTCAATGAAAAACTTTGCAGAGCAAAGAGCTTTGTGTTGTGTGCGGCAGGGGCCTGCTTCGGTCTCTCCCGGGGAGACGCCCGTCTACGGCGCTTCGGCGCCGACGGCTTCCATCAGGGGGCGGTTATAGGTGCGGCGCGCGTAGCGAGCGGGCGTGTCTCCGTGGAGGTCCGGGGCGTCCGGGTCCGCCCCGCGCTGCATCAGAGCAGTGGTCAGGGCGGCGTTCCGCTGCCGCACCGCCAGGTGCAGCGGCGTCCGCCCCTCCCGGTTGCGCAGGCTCGGGGCCGCCCCGCGCGCCAGAAGCGCCTCCGCGAGCGCGAGATTGTCCCGCTCCGCCGCCTGGTGTAGAAGCGTCTCCCCCCGGTTGTTCTGCGCGTTCATGTCCGCCCCTGCGCGCAGGAGCAGGTCCAGCGTCCGCCACGTCGGGGGCGCGTAAGCGCGGTCAAACGGCGGCGTGAGGAACAGGGGAGACTCGCCCCGCCCGTTCCGGGCGTTCGGGTCCGCCCCCCGTGCTAGCAGCAGGCGCATGGACGCCTCGTCCTCCGCCCGCGTCCTATCGTGGAGCAGCGTGTCGCCCTCCGCGTTCCGGGCGTTCACACCCACCCACGACACGAGGAGTCCAAGGCGCGACGTGGGCGGCAGTGTGCTGTACGCCAGCGGCAGGGCAACGCTCACCCCCGCCAGGACCGCGACCCCGATCAGGGGCGCCGCCCAGCGGCGGGCGAAACCCGCCCCGTCGTGCAGGTGGTACTTCGCTATGTACAGCAGGAGCAGGGCCGGCTGAAGCGTCAGGCACATCGCCAGGAGCGCCAGCGGGAGGAGCAGCCTGCTAGGATGTCCGAACAAGAGGAGGCTAAGGCTCACAAGGAGAGGAGCAGCGAACACCCCGAAAACTACGACCGTACCGGGAAGGTGCCAGAGCCCCTTCCGCCCCGAGCGCCGTTGGTCCTTCTCCAGCCAGCCAAAGCCGACCACCCACGCCACCGCCCACTGCACCCAGAACAGCGGCTGGGAGAGCAGCGGAATGTCCACCCCACCGAACGGTTCCAGCGCCTGCGACCAGTCCGCGATACGGGAAGGGGGCGTGAAGAACACCGACCGCGACAGCACGCCCCACCACCACTGCGCCAGGGCGAACAGGGGCAGCGCCACGCCGATCTGACCGGCGATCCACGGCAGTAACAGCTTCTTCGGCACGGGACGAAACATCGGTCGGCCTCCCTGCCTCCCATTGTACTCCTAATCCCGCCCGGGCGGCGGAAACTAACCGCGCTCCGACTCCGCTGCGCCCGCCGCGTACACCGGCCGTGACACTCCCTGCTGCTGCTGCTGCTGCAAAGCGGCCGACCCGTTTCGTGCCGCCTCCTCCTCCGCGGTCCGGTTCTTCGGCCGACCCTCCGGCAGCGGCTGGTCCAGCATCTCCGCCAGGCGCCCCGCCAGGCGCCGCGTCGCCTCCTCCGCCGCGCCACCCTTCTTTCCGTACAGGTCCGACAGATCCAGCGGCTCGCCGAACGTCACCCGCACCGCCACGCCCGCCCGCCGCGGCCGGGGCGCCCCATACGGCCACACCTCGCGCGTATTCTCCAGCGCCACCGGGATCACCGGCACCCCCTGCGTCCGCAGCGCCACCAGCATCGCCCCCGGGTGTAGCGGCTGCAGCCGCCCCTCCGGGTTCCCTCCGCCCTCCGGGAAGATCACCACCGTCTCGCCCGCCTTCAGCAGCGCCTCCGCCCGCCGCAGCGCCGCCCGGTCCGCCGAGTCGCGCCGCACCGGGAACGCCCCCCACAGCCGCAACAGGCGCCCCAGCACCGGCACCGCGAAAAGCTCCTCCTTCGCCATGTAGTGCCCCGCGCGGGGCAGCGCCGCCAGCACCGCCGCCGGGTCCGCGTCGGAAACATGGTTCGGGCACAGCAGCACCCCGCCCCGGCGCGGCACCCGCTCGGCGCCCTTCACGCGCAGCCCGCCCGTCGCCGCGAAGATGCCCCGGGCCAGCGCTCGGGTCAGAAGCCAGACGATTTGAGTGAACATCGTTGCCAAGAAGATATCCCCGCCGGCACGCCCGGTCAAGGCCCAGAAGTCCCGGGACCCGGTCCCGTTTTTTGCAGGACCCCTGCCGCGCGGCGGTGCCGCGCCGCAGGGCGCGCGGCGGTGCCGCGCCGCAATTCCCGGTATAATAAAACATGGCCAAGAACCCCGAGTATACCCGGATGCTGAACGCACTCAAGGACGAGGGCTACCGGCTGACCGGGCCGCGCCGCGCGCTCCTGCGCCTGCTCGCGGAGACGCGCGCTCCCCTTTCCGTGCAGGAGATGCACACCTCCGTCAACCCCAAGAATCCGGACGGCACCCTGGCCGAGGAGACGATCAACCTGGTCACCGTGTACCGGTTCGCCAACCTCCTCGTGGACCTTGGCATGGTCCGCCGCGTGGAGTTCGGGCAGGGCTACTACCGCTACGAGCGCGAGGAGCCCCAGGATGGTCCCCACCACCACCATCTCGTCTGCCAGAAGTGCGGCCGGGTCGAAGACTTCCACGGCTGCGACATCGCCGCGCTCACCGCCCGCCTGGAAGGGGAAAGCGGCTTCAAGGTCGAGCGGCACCAGCTCGAACTCTACGGCACCTGCCCGCAGTGTCAGCAGTGCCCGCCCACCACGCGCCGAACCAGCGGCGGTCGTCTGGTTGCCGCCGCGTAAAACCCGCGGACGAAAAATAAAGTGTTGCGAGGAGGGGCTTCGGCGTCACGAACGCCGAAGCCCCTTCGTTCTGTCTGCTGTCAGGACCAGAGCAAGTAACCTTGAGGGACCCGCCGCGCCCCGCCGCTGCAGGGGCCCCGACGCCACTCCTTCGCAGGTCTCAAGTCGCCCCTGAGGAGGTTTGTCATGCCGCTGCTATCGCTGCCGCCGCGCCCGTCCGCCTCTACTACTACTGCTGTTACCGTTACTACTGCTGTTACCGTCGCCGCTGCCGCTGCCGCAGTTGCTGTTGCCGTCCTCTCCGTCAGCGGCCCGCCCGCCCACGCTGCCGGCCCACCCGCCAGGAAGCCGCCCGCCAAAAAGCCCGCGGTGGTGAAGCCTGCCAGCGCCAAGCCTGCCAGCGCCAAGCCCGTCAATGGGAAGCCTGCCAGTGGAAAACCCTCCCTGAAGGCCGCTCTGCTCAAGCCCGCGCCGACGCCTGCGCCGCCCGCTCCCCGGAAAGTCGCCGCTGCGGCAGCAACGGCAGCAACGGCAGCAACGGCGGCAAAGCGGCCCGCCCCGCACGC
>CALEKU010000139.1 GCA_937902745.1 uncultured Armatimonadota bacterium | reverse complement strand
CGCGGAGGCGGGCTTGAATCAACGAAGCCGGGACTTCAGTCCACGGCGAACAAGGGAATCTCGAACGCAATACTTATGAGGTCATCACTCTCCCATACCTCCCTGACAGCAGCCCTCGCAGCGGCAGTCGTCTTCCTGGCGGCGCTCCCCACAGCGCGGGCCGCGGACTGGCCCCAGTGGCGCGGGCCCACCCGCAACGGCATCTCCCAGGAAACGGGCTGGCGGTCGCAATGGACGGGCGCCGGGCCGCGGCGCCTGTGGTCCCTGTCCGTAGGCCAGGGCTTCTCGTCGCTCGCCGTGAAGGACGGGCGCGTGTATACCATGGGACACGAGGGCGGGCGGGACATCGTCACCTGCGCCAACGCGCTGACTGGCAAGGTCGTGTGGCAGCACCGCTACCCCTGCGAGTCGGGCGACTACCCGGGGCCGCGCGCCACCCCCACCCTGCACGAGGGGCGCGTCTACACCTTCAGCCGTGAGGGGCTCGCCCTCTGTCTGGACGCCGCCACCGGCAAACCGCTCTGGCAGCGCCCCCTGGGGCGCGAGGGAGGCGAAGCGCCCAACTGGGGGTACGCCGGGTCGCCGCTGATCCAGGGTGACCTCGTGATCTACAACGCCGGAGCCTCGGGCATCGCTCTGGATAAGAAGACCGGGCGCATCGTCTGGAAAGGCGAAGCGGGCAAGGCAGGTTATGCCTCCCCCGTGGCCTTCACGGGCGTGGGCGGACAGAGCGGCGTGGCGATCTTCTCGGACAAGGGCCTGGTGGCGGTGGACGCGCGGAGCGGGCGGCGCCTCTGGCAGCACCCCTGGGAGACCAGCTTCGATGTCAACGCCGCCGACCCCATCTTCTCCGGGGATACGGTGTTCATCTCCTCCAACTACGGCAAGGGCGGCGCGCTGCTGCGCCTGAGCGGCGGGCGGCCGGCCGTGGTGTGGGAGAACCGGAATATGCGCAACCACGTCAACACCTCCGTTCTCGTGGGCGGCGCGCTGTACGGCAACGACGAGAACACGCTCAAGTGCATCGACCTGCGCACCGGGGCGGAGCGCTGGCGCATGCGGGGCATGGGCAAGGGCGGTCTGATCGCGGCGGACGGCAAGCTGCTGGTACTGACCGAGCGCGGGGAGTTGGTAATCGTGCGCGCCACCCCCAACCAGTTCACGGAACTGGCCCGGGCGAAGGTGATCGACGGCACCTGCTGGACCCACCCGGTCCTGGCAAACGGCCTGGTGTACTGCCGCAGCCAGGAGGGAACGCTGGTCTGCGTGGACCTGCGCGGCGGGTGAGGTCAGGCCTGGGCGACACGGGGCAACGAATCAATGACGACGCAGTGACAAGGACGACGCGGTGACGATGAAAGCGGACAAGCGGAAGACAGCGGTCTTTGCCGCCCTCGCGGCGGCAGCAGGCATCGTATGGGCCGGCGGCGCCTCGCCGGCGCGGGCGGACGTGCGCGGGTGGCTCAACTGGCGCGGCCCGGAGCAGTCGGGAGTATCGCGCGAAACGGGCCTACCCGAGAAGTGGACTCCGGGCGGCGAGAACCACCTGTGGACGCTTGACCTGCCCGGCGGTGGCACCCCGGTGATTGCTGATGGCAGACTCTACGCGATGGGCTATGAGGGGCAGGGAGCGGACCTCCAGGAGGTGCTGCTCTGCGCGGACGCCGAGACGGGGAAGAAGCTCTGGGAGCGGCGCTTCAACGACTTCCTGAGCGACATCGTCTATGACCGCTACGCCATCGGCAGCCCGTGTGTGGACGCCGAGACCGGAAACGTCTACGCGCTGACGTCCGCAGGCATCTTCACCTGCACCACGCGCGACGGCAAGCCGGTCTGGCAGCACTCGCTCATGGAGTCGCTGGGCCGCCTCACCTTCACCAACGGGCGCACGGGCGGCCCCATTGTGGAAGAGGACCTGGTGCTGGTGCGCGGCATCACGAGCAACTGGGGCGCCGAGGGCGCTGCTATGGACCGCTTCTACGCCTTCGACAAGAAGACCGGCAAGCTCGTCTGGTCGTGCAGCCCCGGCGTCGCCCCCAAGGATAACTCCTTCGCCCGCCCAATCTTCGGCTGGCGCGGCGGCAAGCGCGTCTTCTACACCGGCGCGGGCGATGGCAGCCTGATCTGCGTCAACGCCCGGACCGGGGAAACGGTCTGGCGCTACCCGGTGTCCGCGGGCGGCATGAATGCGTCGGTAGTGCTCTACAAGAACAACGTCATCGGCATCCACGCGGACGAAAACCTGGACTCCTCCGACGCCGGACGCATGACCGCGGTTCGGGTGGACGCTGAGCCGAAGCCGGCGGAGACCGGCCCGCCGCAGATCGACCGGAGCGCGGAGGCCTGGCGAAACGATCTGGCCGCGATCTCCAGTTCGCCGGTCCTGGTCGGCAACCGCCTCTACCAGACCGACAAGACGGGCCACCTCTGCGCTGTGGACGCCGACACCGGCAAGATTCTCTACCGGCACAAGCTGGCGCCGGACCAGCTCCACGCCTCGCCGCTGTACGCGGACGGCAAGCTCTACGTCCCGATGCAGAACGGCCAGTTCTTCATCCTGCGGCCGACCGACGCCGGAGTGCAGGAGCTGGCGAAGGTGCAGCTCGCCGGGCGCTGCATCGGCGCGCCCTCGGCGTGGAACGGCAAGGTGTATGTCCACAGCACCGAGAAGCTCTACTGCTTCGGCCGGAAGGGGAACAACCCGGGGCTGGCGAAGGCGGCCGTGCCCCCCGCGCCCCGCCCGAAGCCGGGGCCGACGGCGGCGCTCCAGATCCTCCCCGCGGAGGTGGCGCTGCGCCCCGGCGAGACGGCGACCTTCACCGTACGCGGCATCGACGCCAACGGCTTCCCTACCGGCGCCACGTTCGACGCCACGAAGGTGACCTGGGAAAAATTCGTGCCGCCCACGGCGCGCGTCAAGTCCGAGATGGACGGCGCGTTTGACGCGAAGGGCGTTCTCACCGCGGGCGCGAAGCCCTCGGCCGGGGCGTTCCGGGCAACCGTGAACGGGTTCTCGGGCACGATCCGGGGCCGCGTACTGCCGGCGTTGCCCTTCACCGAAGACTTTGAGTCGTTCACCCCAACCGAAACCCTGCCGGCCGAGCCGGACGCGAAGTTCGCGTACCCACCGCTGCCCTGGATCGGCGCCCGCTTCAAATTCGACGTGCGCGACCTCGACGGCAACAAAGTGCTGGCCAAGACGCTGGACAACATCTTCTTCCAGCGCGCGACCGTCTTCCTGGGGCACCCGGACGAGAAGAACTACACGTTCGAGGCGGACGTGATGTCGGACGGCAACCGGCGCACCATGTCCTCGGTCGGCGTGGTCAACCAGCGCTACTACATCGTGCTCAACGGCAACGCGCAGGAGTTGGAGATCAACTCCAACCAGGAGCGCATCAAGGCCACCGTCCCCTTTGCCTGGACGCCGAAGGTCTGGTACCGCCTGAAGACCCGGGTGGACGTGGCAGCGGACGGCTCCGGCGTCGTGCGCGCCAAGGCGTGGAAGAAGGGCGACCCGGAGCCGGAGAAGTGGACCCTGGAGGTGCCGCACCGGGTGGCGCACACCAGCGGCTCCCCCGGCCTGTTCGGCTTCTCGCCGCAGAGCCTGTTCCGGGTCTACATCGACAACATCTCGATCACCCCGAATCGATAGGCGTGGGTAACCTGCCCCCGTCGTGATCCCGTTGCCGCCGTGGGTTGAAACCCCGGCTTCCGGGATTCAAGCCCGCCTCCGCGGGCTGACGACAACGGGGGCGGCTACCGGAACGCGGTAACAGTATCGAATGCCGGAGCCCGCACCGACGAAGCGGAGCTTCGCTCGCGCAGGCGGGCTTGAATCCCGGAAGCCGGGGTTTCAACCCACGGCAATACGCGGGCTGCGGCTCCCACCTGACGGCGGTACAAACGCTCCTTGCGAGCGTGCCTTGTGAACGTGAAACGTGACGGAAACATGAAAGCATACTCGAAGAAGATCCTCGCGGCTTCCGCCCTCGCGCTCTGTGCCGCTGTCGCCCTGCCGCTGGCAAGCCGGGCCGCAGCCGACTGGCCGTTCTGGGGCGGCGACATGACGCGCAACATGGTGTCGTCCGAGAAGGGGTTGCCGGTCGAATTCGACGCCGGGCGCTACAAGGGCAGCAGCGAAGAGATCGACATGGCCACCACCAAAAACGTCCGGTGGGTGGCCAAGCTCGGCTCCCAGAGCTACGGCAACCCCACCGTTGCGGGCGGCCGGGTCTACATCGGAACCAACAACGAGTCCCCGCGCAACCCCGCGCTCGGCGGCGACCGCGCCGTGCTCCTATGCCTGGACGAGAAGACTGGCGAGATGCTCTGGCAGTTCGCCATCCCAAAGCTCGGTACGGGCAAGATCAGCGACTGGGAGTTCCTGGGCCTCTGCTCCTCGCCCGCCATCGACGGCGACCGGATCTACATCGTTACCAACCGGTGCGAGGTCATGTGCCTGGACGTCAACGGCATGGCCAACGGCAACGATGGCCCCTTTCAGGACGAGGGCAAGTACCTGACCGACAAGGGGCAGGCCCCCTACACGCCCGGGCCGAAGGACGGCGACATCCTCTGGAAGTTCGACATGCGTGAGGAGTTGGGCGTCTTCCCGCACAACATCACCAACTGCGGCCCGCTGATCCTCGGCGATAAGATTGTGGTGACCACCTCAAACGGGGTGGACTGGACGCACACCAACATCCCCAACCCCCGCGCCCCCGCCCTCTGCATGCTGGACAAGAACACCGGCAAGCTGCTCGCGGAGGAGGGAGCCGGCGTTTCGTCCCGCACCCTGCACTCGAACTGGTCCTCCCCGGCCGGCGGGATGCTGGGCGAAAAGCCGCTTGTGATCTTCGGCGGCGGCGATGGCTGGTGCTACGGCTTCGACACAGCGACCGTAGACGAGGGTGGGGTCAAGCTCTTTAAGGAGCTCTGGCGCTACGATTGCAACCCCGCCGAGTACCGCGTCAAGGACGGCAAGCCGGTCAAGTACGCCACCCACGCCGGGCCGAGCGAGGTCATCGCCACGCCCGTGTTCTACAAGAACCGCGTTTACGTCCCCATCGGGCAGGACCCGGAGCACGGCGAGGGTCTGGGCAACTTCGTGTGTATCGACGCCACAAAGACCGGCGACATTACCAAAACCGGCACCGTCTGGAGCTACGACAAGATCGCCCGTTCGCTCTCCACCCCCTCTATCGCGGACGGCCTCCTGTATGTCCCCGACTACAGCGGGTTCGTCCACTGCCTGGACGCCGAGACGGGCAAACCCTACTGGGTCTTCGACACCAAGAGCCACATATGGGGTTCCACCCTGGTCGCGGACGGCAAGGTGTACGTCGGCACCGAGGACGGCGACCTGATCATTCTGGAGGCGGGCAAGACCATGAAGGAGGTGGCCCGCGCCGACATGCGCGCCCCGGTCTACTCCTCCCCGGTCGCCGCCAACGGCACGCTGTTCGTCGCCACCCCGACCCACCTGTACGCTATCGAAGCCCCCAAGGGCGCTGCGGCGGCAGCGGCCAAGGAAAACGAAGCCGCGGAGCGCGTGGCAACCGACTACGCGCCGCCGTCCGCCGCGGAGTGCGCCCGCCGGGAGCGGGAGCGCGCCGCGTGGCGTGAGCGCTACCCGCCGCCCTTTGTCTGCGGCCCGCACCACGACCACGGGCGGGAGCGCCGGGACGCCGCCCGGAAGGCGGGTGCGTTATGAAGCCGGCGCTGACGGTCCTGGTAATTGTAGTCCTCCTGCTGCACCAGGACGTGTGGTTCTGGAGGGACCGCACCCTCGTCTTCGGCTTCCTGCCCATCGGGCTCGCCTACCACGCCGGGTTCTCGGTGCTGGCCGCGATCACGATGTCGGTGCTGGTGCGCTTCCTGTGGCCGGCCGACCTGGAAGACGAGGACGAGGACGACGCGACGGCCGCCGCCGCTGATGCGCCCGGCGGCAGGAAGGCAGAGGCCCGCTGATGCTGCCCGCCCTGATCGTCTTCGCCTACCTGGGCATCGTCCTCTACATCGGCATCTTCGCCTTCCGCAAGGGCAGCGACTCCGGCGAGGACTTCTTCCTGGCCAGCCGCAAGCTCGGCCCCGCGGTGTTCCTGCTCTCGCTGTTCGGCACGAACATGACCGCGGTCGCGATCCTGGGCAGCTCCGGCTTCGCCTACCAGCGCGGCATCGGCGTGTACGGTCTCATGGCCTCGTCGTCCGGCATCGTCATCCCGCTGACCATCTTCTTCATCGGCACCCGCCTGTGGGCGCTGGGCAAGAAGCACGGCCATATGACGCAGGTGCAGTACCTGCGCGACCGCTGGGAGATGGGCGGCATCGGCACCTTCATCTTCGCCCTGACCGCCGCCATGCTGGTGCCCTACATCATCATCGGGGTGATGGGCGGCGGCACCACGCTGGAGACCATCAGCGGCGGCGCGGTCCCCTACGCCGTGGGAGGCGCCATCGTCGCCGTCGTCGTGGCGAGCTATGTCTTCTTCGGCGGCATGCGCGGCACGGCCTGGGTGAACGCCTTTCAGACGGTGCTGTTCCTGTGCTTCGGCACGATCGCGTTCCTGCTGATTGCCCGCAGCATCGGCGGCTTCGACCTGGCGATGAACAAGGTGGCCAACTCGCCGAAGGCGTTCCTGCTCAGCCGGGAGCGTCTGGACCAGGCCGAGTTCTTCAGCTATATGTTCATCCCGCTCTCCTCCATCATGTTCCCGCACATCGCGATCATGTGCATGACGGCGGAGAAGGTCGGACACTTCCGAAAGACGGTCATCTTCTACCCGATCTGCATCATGCTGATCTGGCTGCCGTCCGTCTACCTCGGCGTGGTCGCAGCGTCGCAGTACGCGAACCTGCCGCCCGGCGAAACGAACGACGTCATTATCCGCCTGCTGGCGGACAACACCAACCAGATCGTCTCGGGCATCCTCGGGGCGGGCATCATGGCCTGCGTCATGGCGTCGGACAGCCAGATTCTGGCGCTCAGCACCATGTTCACCGAGGACATGTTCGCCTACTATGGTGGCCGAGCGAAGTACGGCCCCAAGGCCGAGGTGTGGGCGGGCCGCGCCTTCATCGTCGCCATCGGCGTGGTGGCGTACCTGATCGCGCTGGCCCTGAAGGACAAGGCGGGCATTTTTGAACTGGCAATCCGCTTCGCCTTCTCCGGGTTCGCGGCGCTCGCGCCGGTCATGCTGGCCGCGCTGTTCTGGAAGCGCAGCACCAAGTGGGGCGCCCTGGCCGCAACCTCGTGGACCGCGGCGTGCGTCCTGGGCACCTGGTATCTGACGAACTACTCTGACCCGATCGCGCCAAAGCCACCCCGCCCGCCCGCCGTGGCGGCAGCCGGAGGAGCACCCGCTGGCAGCCCGCCCCCCGCCGCTGCCCCGGGGGTCGCCCCGCTGACGTCCGCCGCCACCGCCGCAACGCCCGCCCCTGCGGCTTCCGCCCCGCCCGCTCCCGGCGGACCGTCTGCCGGATCGCCCCCCGCAGGCGCCCCCCCCGCAGGCGCCCCCGGCGGAGGGCGCCCGTCCCGCGGCCCCGTCCCGGTGCAGATCTTCCCGGCGCTCGGTGACCTGTTCCTGCGCGGCCCGACCAACGTCACCGTGTACGGCTACCTGCCCGTCATGCCGATGGTCCTGGGGTCCGCCTTCCTGATGATCGTAGTCTCCCTGATGACTCGCCCGCCGAGCCAGGCCACGATCGATAAGTACTTCCCGCCCCGTGGGCAGAAGCCTGCGCCCGCGGCGAGGGGAGCCGGCGAGTGAGAGCCAGTCGCCCATGTTGTGCCGTGGCGCGCGTGTTGCCGTGGGTTGAAACCCCGGCTTCTGTGATTCAAGCCCGCCTGCGCGGGCTCCCGTAGACGATGCCATTACGGATTACCCGTAGCCGCCTCTCGTCCCATGCAGCCCGCGCAGGCGGGCTTGAATCACAGAAGCCGGGGTTTCAACCCACGGCCACAACACGCGCGCCACGGCAGGCAAGCACGCAGCAACCCGCTATTTTAGAAAGCAAATGCCCCGTGTCTGAAGCAGAAGCAACCACCACTGTCACGAACGAACAGGTACAGGCCGCCGCGGAGCGGCTGGACGCGCACGTGCGCGAAATCATCGCCTGGCACTTCTCGCCGGAAACCGGCTGCCCCTTCTGGCTGGAGTGGGCGCAGAAGACCGGCTTCGACGCGGTCGCCGAGGTCAAGTCCGCCGCCGACCTGACGAAGTTCCCGCACTTCCAGGACGAGTGGCTGCGCGACGAGCCCAACGAGCGCTGGGTGCCGAAGCCCTACCAGGGGCGCCCCTTCCTGGTCTTCGAGACCGGCGGAACCACCGGGATGCCCAAGCAGCGCATCGGCTGGGAGGACCACCTGCGCGACTACGAGGAGTTCTCGGAGACGCTGGACGACGCGGCGTTCCCGCGCGGCGGCAACTGGCTGATGCTCGGGCCGACCGGCCCGCGCCGCCTGCGCGTCGCCATCGAGCACCTGGCGCACATCCGGGGCGGCTCCTGCTACCACGTGGACCTCGACCCGCGCTGGGTCAAGCGCCTGATCGCCGAGAAGGACTTCGAAACCGCCAAGCGCTACAAGAAGCACGTGGCGGAGCAGGGCGCGGCCATCCTCAAGAACCGCAAGGTGTCCTGCCTCTTCACCACGCCGCTGCTGCTGGAGGCGCTGGACGAGTTCGTCAATGTGCCCGATGCGGGCATCAAGGGCGTGTTCTGTGGCGGGACGCAGATGACGCCGCAGACGGTGCGCTTCCTGGTGGAGGAGGTGCTGGACAACCGGGCGCAGTTCGTACCGACCTACGGCAACACGCTGATGGGCCTGGCGTGCAGCCGCCCCCTGACCCCGGACGACCAGTGGAGCATCACCTACCACGCCCCGCAGCCGCGCGCCGTCCTGCGCGTGGTGGACCCGGAGGACACGGACCGCACCGTGGACTATGGCGCCTGGGGCCGCGTGGAGCTGAGCACGCTGACGAAGGAGTTCTTCATGCCCCGCTTCCTGGAGCGGGACGAGGCGATCCGCCGTCACCCCTGGGGCCGCTACCCCTGGGACGGCGTCGGTGAGGTGCGCCCCTTCGGCGCCCTGGAGCAGAAGACCATCGAAGGGGTGTACTGAAATGTCCCTGCCCCATATCCCCGTTCTGCGGCGGGGCCAGCCCTACGACAGCCTCGACCGGAACGAGTTGAACAGCGTCCGCACCGGCGAGCCGGTGGCCGCAGTCGGTCAGGCGAACGCCGCTCTTATCCGCCGCGACCTGCGCCGGGGCGCAGACGCCGCTCGGGACGCCCTGCGCGCCCTGAGCGTCGGGCGCCTGCTGGAGATCAGCGCCGCGGCGGGCCGTCTCTTTATGGAGGAGACCCTGCCGCTCGGTGACGGGGGGGCACAGTCGCCGCAGGAGTACGTTGAGGCACTCTCGGCCACCAGTGGCCTGCCGCACGTCCTCGTGCGGCGGAACATGGCCAAGATCCACCAGGTCTTCACCGAGATGCCCACCATCCTGCGCGGCCTGACGCGCGGTATGGACCCCGCGGTGCTGGACACCGGCAGCGGCGAGCAGTCCGGGGTGCCGGTCAGCTACTACGCCGTCACGAACGCTCTCGGGGTGGTTCTGCCCAGCAACTCGCCCGGCGTCAACTCGCTCTGGATGCCCGCGATTCCGCTCAAGGTGCCGGTCGTCCTCAAGCCCGGGCGCGAGGAGCCGTGGACGCCCTTCCGCATCGCGCAGGCGTTCCTCGCCGCAGGCTGCCCGCCGGAGGCGTTCAGCTTCTACCCCACCGATCACGAGGGCAGCGCCGCGATTATGGAGTCCTGCGGGCGCGCCCTGATCTTCGGCGACCAGAGCACGGTGGAGCGCTACGCCGGGAACCCCGCGGTGCAGGCGCACGGCCCCGGCTGGAGCAAGGTCATCATCGGCGAGGACTGCATCGACCGGTGGCCGGAGTTCGTGGATGTGATCGCGGCCTCCATCGCTGACAATGGCGGCCGAAGCTGCGTCAATGCCTCCGCCGTGGTCGTCCCGCGCCACGCGGATGCCCTCGCGGATGCCGTGGCGAAGAAGCTGGCGCAGATCACGCCCCGCGCCGCGGACGACGAGGCGGCGGGCCTGGCGGGATTTGCCAACCCGAAGATGGCCGAGGCGATGGACGCCGCCGTGACCGAGGGACTGAAGACGCCGGGCGCGGAGGACGTCACCGCGAAGCACCGCCCCGCCGGGGAGCGCCTGGTAACCCGCGACGGCAGCACCTACCTGCTGCCGACGCTGGTGCGCTGCGACTCGTTCGCGCACCCGCTGGCGAACCGGGAGTTCCTGTTTCCCTATGCCAGCGTGGTGGAGGTGCCGCAGGCGCAGGTCACGGACGTCATGGGCTATTCCCTGGTCGTGACCGCCATTACCCAGGACGAGGCCCTCCTGTCGCGCCTCCTGGCCTCGCCGCACGTTGAGCGCCTGAACATCGGCCCGCTGTCGACGACGAAGGTGCGCTGGGACCAGCCCCACGAGGGTAATCTGTTCGAGTTCCTGTACCGCCGCCGCTCGATCCAGTGGGCGTAGAGGGCGCTGTGGTGCGGGTAGTCGCCGTGGACTGAAGTCCCGGCTTCTGGGATTCAAGCCCGCCTCCGCGGGCTGCCGATGACGGGAGACAGGTATGGCGGACGTACGCAACCTGGTGGCACTACATTTCGTTTGGGCTACCTATGACCGGTTGCCCAAGTTAACGCCAGAGGTAGCAGACGTCTCGTATCAATGCGTAAGGTCGGTGTGTGAGGAGATGCGGTGTCCGGTCATCGCCGTGGGTGGCGTGGAGGATCATATACACGTCCTTGTCCACTTCGCAACGACGGTTACCATTGCTAAACTGGCGCAGGAGATGAAGGGGTACTCCGCCCGTATTGTCAACGAGCGCTTCCCGGGTGCATTCTTCAAGTGGCAAGGTGGCTATGGTGTCTTTCCCGTTCCGCCAAACGCGAAAGCCAGAGTAGAAGCATACATCCTTGACCAGGAGGAGCATCATGGACGCGGCAGCTTGATCGCGGCATTGGAGAATACAGGCTTCACGCGTAGTGAGGGAACGGCCGCCGATTGACGGCGGATGCGCGCCGTGGACTGAAGTCCCGGCTTCTG
>CALEKU010000138.1 GCA_937902745.1 uncultured Armatimonadota bacterium | reverse complement strand
GACAAGCCAATATAGGCACGGTGGCAGGCACCCCTCTACCGCCGCGGGAGAGGGGCAGGGGGTGAGGGCTCTCATCCGGAGAGCAGGGGGTGAGGGCTCCGGAAGTACTGCAAGGAGACAACACACAATGGACCGCCTGTATCACGAACGGCTGCACCGCACGGATGCGGTGATGGCGCGGATCAAGACGCTGCCCGTGACCGTCTGCGGCGCGGGGGCGCTGGGCGCGAACCTGACGGAGAACCTGGCGCGCCAGGGATTCGAGAAGCTGACGGTGATCGACCGGGACCGCGTGGAGGAGCACAACCTCTCCACGCAGCCGTGGCACCGCTCGGACATCGGGGCGTTCAAGGCAAAGCTGCTCGCCAACAGCCTGTTTCGCGCGCTGGGCGTCGCCGCGGTCACCGCGAAGAGCGAGGAGATGACGGCGGACAACGCGGCAAAGCAGCTCGGCGGGGCGGCGCTGGTGGTGGACACGTTCGACAACAGCGCGTCGCGGCAGGCAGTGTCGGACGCCTGCCGCGACGCGGGTATCCCCTGCCTGCACGTCGGCCTGTCCGGCGAGAGCTACGCGGAGGTGATCTGGGACGAGGTCTACACGGTGCCGCCGGACGCCGGGGTGGACGCCTGCGACTACCCGCTGGCACGCAACCTCACCCTGCTGGCAGTCGCCGTCGCCTCGGAGGTAATCGTCGAGTTCGCCGCGGATGCCTCCGGGCGCACGCGCCGCTCGCTCACCCTGACTCTCGGCGACTTTGCCGTCCGCCCCTATGAGGCCGGGTAGGCGTCGCGCTATATGGTAGGCATGACGTTCCCCCCGCACACGGGCAGGTACACGCCGGTGATGAAGTCGGCCAGGTCGGAGGCGAGGAAGGCGACGGCATTGGCGATGTCCTGGTCGTCCCCCCGCCGGCGCAGGGGTACGTTCTTCTCGTACCCCTCGCTGCGCTCCGTGCCCGCTGTCCGGTCGCGGTCCGAGATCATCCAGCCGGGCGCCACCTGATTCACGGTCACGCCGCTCGGCCCGACCTCGCGCGCCAGGACGCGCAGGACGCCGTCCATCCCGCGCTTGCCAGAGACGTACGCCCCCTGCCCGGCGTAACACTGCATGCTGCACTCCGTATTGATGGCGATGATGCGCCCCCAGCCCTTCGCGGTCATGGCGGGAGCGAACGCCTTGGCCATGAGGACGTTCTGCAGGACGCACGAGCGGTACTGCGAGTCGAAATCCTCCACGGGCTGCTCCAGGATGGACTTCCACGGGTACTGCGTCACGGCGTTGTTCACCAGGATGTCCGGCAGCGCCCCCATCTCCCGCTCGATCACCGCCTTCATGGCGAAGACGGACGCCTCATCACCGACATCGGCAGCGACGATCATGGCGCGCCCGCCCGCTCCGCGGATGTCATCCGCCACAGCCTGCGCCTTCTCCTCGCCCCGGTGATAGTGCACCACCACACCCGCGCCGCACCCGGCAAGCGTCCGTGCGATGACCCGCCCCAGTTCGCCGCCCCCGCCGGTGACCAGCGCCAGATGCCCGGAAAGATCGATGACCATGCCACACCTCTCTCCCTCAACGGAGCGGATGATACGGCTCAGTTCATCGGTCGGTCGGGCGCTCCCTCCCCGCAGAGCGGACCGGAGCGCGCGGCGCAGGGGCCGCAGAACAGCCTTGACAGGTTCGGGGAGGGGCATCGAGAGTTCCTTATGTCGCCACGGTTACCGCCGTGGGCCGGTTGGGTGGTCGCCGTCGAATGCGTGCCGTCGAATG
>CALEKU010000137.1 GCA_937902745.1 uncultured Armatimonadota bacterium | reverse complement strand
CTGCTGGGCGACTTCGCCCGGCGGGCGTTCCGGCGGCCGGTGGACGACGCCACGCGCGACCGGCTGGCGGCGCTGGCCGAGGGGGTGTACTCCCGGCCGGGGCAGACGTTCGAGGCGGGCGTGGCGCAGGGGATGGTCGCGGTGATGGCCTCGCCGCGCTTCCTGTTCCGCGAGGAGGGGGTGGCGTCGCCCGCCGCGGGGCCGTACGCCGCGATCGACGAGCACGCGCTGGCGAGCCGCCTTTCCTACTTCCTGTGGAGCACGATGCCGGACGACGAACTGTCGCGCCTGGCGGATCAGGGGAAGCTGCGCGCGAACCTGGCGGCGCAGGTGGAGCGGATGCTGCGCGACCCGCGCTCCGAGGCGCTGGTGCGCGACTTCAGCGGCCAGTGGCTCCAGACCCGCGACATCGAGAACGTGCCCGTGAACCCCCGCGCGGTCCTGATGCGCGAGATCGACCCCGCGGCCCCGCCGCCCACGCCCCCGCCCGGGCCGGGCGGGCGCCGCCGCGGCTTCCGGCCGCGCGTGAACTTCGACGGGGCGCTGCGCCAGGACCTGCGGCGCGAGGCGGACGCGTACTTCGGCCATGTGGTGCGCGAGGACCGCAGCGTGCGGGAGCTGCTGAACGGCAACTATACGTTCCTGAACGAGCGGCTGGCGCAGTTCTACGGGCTGGAGAGCCTGGGGATAAAGGGCGAGGAGCTGCGCAAGGTGACGCTGCCGGCGGACAGCCCGCGCGGCGGGGTGCTGACGATGGGCGCGGTGCTGGCGGTGACGTCGAACCCGACGCGGACGTCCCCGGTGAAGCGCGGTCTGTTCCTGCTGGACAACATCGTGGGCGCCCCGGCGCCGCCCCCGCCGCCGGGCATCCCGCCGCTGGAGGACGCCGCCACGGGCATTAAGGACCGCAAGCCGACGCTGCGCGAGGTGCTGGCGGCGCACCGGGACAAGCCGGAGTGCGCGTCGTGCCACAAGCGGCTCGACCCGCCGGGACTGGCGCTGGAGAACTTCAACGCGCTGGGCCTGTGGCGCGACAAGGAGTTCGGGCAGCCGATCGAGTCGGCGGGGACGCTGGTGACGGGCGAGAAGTTCAAGGACGTGCGCGACCTGAAGCGTATCCTGGCGACGGCGCGGCGCGAGGACTTCTACCGCTGCTTGACCGAGAAGCTCCTGACCTACGCCCTCGGGCGCGGGCTGGAGGACTACGACGTGGAGGCGGTGGACCGCATCGTCCAGCGCCTGGAGCAGAGCGACGGGCGGTTCTCCGCCCTGCTGATGGGCGTGGTCGAGTCGGCGCCGTTCCAGAAGAGTCGGGTGCCGGCGCGGCAGCAGGCATTCGCAGGACACAAGGGGGAGGAGCAGCAGCGATGAACCAGAGGGACCGAACAGCCGCAGCAGCGGCGGCGGCAGCGCGGGCGCGGGCGGTGAGCCGGCGCCACTTCCTGCGCGGCGCGGCGGGGACGTGCCTGGCGCTTCCGGCGCTGGAGTCGCTTCTGCCGGCCGCGGCGCTCGCCGCCGGCCCGAGTGCGGCCGAAGCGGCGGCGGCCACGACCGCGACCGGGGCGCCGCTGCGCACGGCGTTCGTGTACTTCCCGAACGGCGCGATTCAGCCGAACTGGTGGCCCGAGGGTGTCGGCAACACCTTCAAATTCAACGCCACTCTGGAGCCGCTGGAGCCGCTGCGCCGGTATGTCCGCGTGCTCGCGGGCCTGGACCACGCCCTTGCCAACGCCGGGCAGGACGGCGGCGGCGACCACGCCCGCGCGAACTGCGTGTTTCTGAGCGGCGCGCGGCCGTTCAAGAGCGCCACGGATGTCCGCCTCGGCGTCTCCATCGACCAGGTCCTGGCGCGCGAGGTGGGGCACCTGACCCGCTTCCCGTCGCTGGAGCTGACCTGTGACGACACGCGCAAGGCGAGCGCCTGCGACTCGGACTACGCCTGTGCCTACCAGTACAACATCTCGTGGAGCTCGCCCACCACGCCGGTCCCCGCCGAGGGCAACCCCCGGCTGGCATTCGAGCGGCTTTTCGGGGCGGGCGCCCCGGGCGAGCGCGCGGAGCAAACGCGGCGGCGCCAGGAGGCGCAGCGCTCGGTGCTGGACTTCGTGATGGAGGACGCCCGCGCGATGCAGCGGCGCCTCGGGACGACCGACCGGGAGAAGCTGGACCAGTACCTGACCGGGGTGCGGGAGGTCGAGGCGCGTATCCAGCGGGCGGAGCAGTTCGGCGCGGGCGCCGACCCGGCCGTGGAGACGCCGGACGGGGTGCCGTCCGACCAGGCGGAGTACGTCACGATCATGTTCGACCTGCTGGTGCTGGCGTTCCAGACCGACGCCACGCGCGTTGCCTCGTTCTGCCTGGCGCACGACGGCGACAACCGCTCGTTCAGCCACATCGGCATCCCCGAAGGGCACCACGACCTGTCGCACCACCAGGGCGACCCCGACCGCATCGAGAAGGTCGCGAAGATCGACCGGTGGTACGCCGAGCAGTTCGCCCGCTTCCTGAACAAGATGGAGTCGGTGAAGGACGCCGACGGCCGCTCGCTGCTGCACAACTCGATGATCGTCTACGGCAGCGGCAACTCGGACGGCAACCGGCACACGCACGAGAACCTGCCCGTGGTGCTGGCGGGCGGCGGGGGCGGCGCCCTCGGCCCGTCGCGCTACGTCGATTACAAGTCCGTCCCGGCGTGCAACCTGTTCCTGAGCCTGGCGGACCGCATGGGCGTCCCGAAGCTGGAGCGCTTCGGCGACTCCACCGGGCGGCTCGCCCTGTGAGGCCGGCCACGGCGCTTGCCGCCGCAGTCCTGCTGACGCTGCCCGCCCTTCCCGCTGCCGCGCAGGAGAAGCCCGCGCTCCCGGCCGGGGCGAGCGCCGTGGTTCCCCTGTGGGCCGGCGGCGCCCCCGGCTTCGAGGCGCGCAAGGACATCCCCGAGCAGGCGGAGAGCTACTGGGTCAAGAACGTCAACAACCCCTCGCTCACCGTGTTTCTCCCCCCGAAGGAGAAGGCGACCGGCGCGGCGGTGATCCTGTGCCCCGGCGGCGGCTTCCGCGAGCTGGGGTTCGTGCCCGAGGGCATCGAGGCGGCGCGCTGGTTCAACAGTATCGGGGTGGCGGCGTTCGCGCTGAAGTACCGCCTGCCGCGCGAGCCCGGCTCGGTGTTCGACATGTCGCACCCGCGCCAGGACGGCCTGCGCGCCGTGCGCCTGGTGCGCCACCGGGCGGCGGAGTGGGGCGTGGACCCGAAGCGGATCGGCATGGTCGGCTTCTCGGCCGGTGGCGAGGTCGTCTCCATGACCGCGTTCGGCGAGACGGCGGGGGACGCCTCCGCCACGGACCCGATCGACCGGGTGAGCGGGCGCCCGGACTTTGTGGTGCACATCTACCCGGGGCCGGTCGGCATCCCCGAAACGCTCCCCGCGGACGCCCCGCCGGCGTTCCTGCTGGTCGCCAACGACGACGGCGCCACGCGCTCGGTGCTGCGCCTGTTCCAGGCGTACCGCGCCGCCCGCGCCCCGGTGGAGGTCCACGTCTTCGCCAAGGGCGCGCACGCCTTCAACATGGGCACCCGCTCGAAACTGGCGACCATCAAGAGCTGGCCGCAGCGCCTCGCCGACTGGATGGCCGACAACAACCTCCTCGACCCCGCCACCCCCGCCCCCGGCGTCAAGTAGCCGGGGGCGCGTCCGCGCATCAGGGGTCGGCGAACTCCATAAGGCGTTCCAGGAGGGACTGGGTAACGTCCGAACGGAGGATACGGCCAATCGCTTCCGGATAGTTCGCTTCGTCAACGCGTTCCGTCGTGCCTGCTTCGTGATTGACGATGGTCACGGGGTAGTCGAAGAGCAGCCCGATCTCGACCGAGAGCAGCTTGTGGCGGATGGCCTTGCCGTTCACCCCGACGAAGAAGTCGTACCGCACGGCGTCCGCCGCCGGGAAGCTTGACGGGCTCGCTTCGCCGTACAGCTTTCCGCCCGTCAGGGTCTCCAGAACCTCCCCCTGTTCCTGCAGGAGCTGCACCGGAGCGGGCAGCTTCTTCACCCCGATAACTTCGGGCCACAGGCTTTTCGGCGTACTCGACATCTCACGGGCTCCCTTGGGTGGCGTCACAGGTCAAGTTGGAAGACGATCGGAAGGTGATCGGAAAATCGCATTACGTCGGGGCGGCCTCCGCCGTCTAACAGGTTGATTTTACCCGCCGCGGAACAAACGTGCAGGTCGGCGTCCTCCCAGGAGGGCAGAAGGGAGGGGCGGATCAGCACCTGATCGGGAAGATGCCAGACCCGCCCGTAAACGCTGTCGGGCGGGCGAAAGTACGAACCGGGCAGGTCGCCGGTGATGTCCGTGAGGTGCGCCCACATGGGGTTATAGAAGTAGGGATACTCGGAACGCCGGTCCTTGCTGACGAGTCGCCGGGCCACCGCCTTCGAGGGAACGGCGTTCAGTCCGTCGATGGTGGCTATCGGCGCATCCTGAGGGTCATAGTTCAAGTCGCCGACGACGACGGTGTCGGTGTGACCGAGGGATTCCTCACGGTTCCTTATATCGATATCGCTGGCGAACTCTACGACCTTTCGTGCGCGCATCCGCTCGTCGAGACGGAGCGGGCTGTCCAGATGTGCGGAGACCAGGAGAATGCGTCTTCCTGAGGCCACGACCTCCATATCGTGGAGGATTGCACGGCTCACGGTCTCGAACCCGGTGAACACTACGGTGCCGCGGTGATAGACCTCCAGGCGCGTTCTGGTGGTTCGGTTCGGCAGGAGCGTCGTTCGGGCCTCCGCGAATCCCGGCACGTCCGCCTGTCCCTCGAAAGGACTTTCCGCCAGAATGACGACGTCGGCGTCGTGTCGTGCGACGAGAATCCGAAGCGCCCTGCGCAGTCTCCGGTACCGCGGATCGGTGGGCAGTAGAGGGCGCACCTTCCCTTTGTTTCGTTCCGCGGCCGCGGCGGGGCCGTTGAGGTTCCAGAAAAGAAAGCGCGTCATGGGTGGTTCCCCTGCAGATTCGCCCAGAACGCGTCTTAACTCCTTCTCTATCCTGACCAGGCAGGGTACCAGGCGTGGTTGTGGCGCCGTGCCGGGGCGGTGGATGCCCCGGACGACATGCGCCGCAGAACGGGGATCACCGATGAAGAGTGAAAAATGCTGGAGGGCGGTATCCTCGGCAGGAATACCCCGTGCAGCTGCGCCACGTAATCCTGCCGATACGCTATACTTAATTACAGGGCGCAGCACACACCAAGGAGGCGTCGAGCCAACGGTGACACCCACGCAGCAGATCATTCAGGGCACCTGGGATGAGATCGCGGCCCGCGCCGAAGAATTGCGCGGGCGTCGGCTTACGCTCATCGTGTCGGAGGAACGTCCCGAAGAGGCGCCGCCCCCGCCGATCGACGAGAAGGGCGCCTCGCTGCTCGCCTACCTGAACGAGCGTCTCGGGAGCGCGCTCACCGACCCCGAGGCGATCCGGGAGGCCGAGGCCGAGCAGGCTGAACTCGCGCAGAACCTCGACCGGAACCGCGTCGAAGCGGGCGAACGCCCCGTCTTTCCCCCAACACTCCCCTGAGGCCGAGTAAGTTAGCTTTTACAGGCAAAGTACTTTACATGGGTTGGGGTGTGGCGTATGATGCAAGCGTTCTGCCGAACCGCAGGAGGAGTCTCCTCCGCGCGGCGGGGGGAAGGGGAGGGGCAAATGGTCGAAGAGGTGGGCGAGGTGCGGCCCAGGCGCCGGGCGAACGTGGGGGCGGCGGTGGTCGTGGCACTGACCGTGCTGGTCGTTCTGGGGGGCGCGGCGCTCCTGTATCTCGGGCGGGAAGACCCTCGGGATGCCGCGACGGTGCATCTGGCCTGGGGCGACCGCGCCGAGCGGCGCCTGGACGCCTATATCGACCGGGTCCGCCCGGCGTGGGCCGACCGCGTGGAAGCGCGCCTGGATGGGCTTCTCGACCGCATCGGCTGGAACTAGCGCGCGAGCGCGCGGCGCTACTTTGTGATGCTCGGTCCCGCCAGAAGCCAGGCTTCGGGGAACTGCACGTGCTTGATGGACTCGCCGCGCCCCTCCGCGTTCGTGCCCGCGTTGGGCTTATAGCTGTAGCTCACGTGGATCGTGCCGTCGCGGGCCTGAAGCACGCTGGGGTAGCAGTACCAGCCGGCGCGGGGGCCGGGCGCATCGTGCTCCAGGTGGCGCTTGCGGGTCCAGGTGCGTCCTTCGTCCTCGGAGACGGTCACCGCGAGGCTGTGGCGACCGCTCTCGGTGTCGTTGTTGACGAGCAGCCACCGTCCGCTCGCGAGAACCAGCACCTCCAGCCCGGCGCCCGGATCGGGCAGATCGGTGTCTCGCACCCGGGACCAGGTGTGGCCGCGATCCGTGGACTCGCTGACCATCACGCGCCTGGGAGGCGGGCCCCCGTCGCGGAAATATGCCACCAGGGTGCCGTCGCGCCGCCGGGCCAGGCTCGGCTGGATGTTGCCCGGGCCGACGATGGGCTCGCTGCAGCGCCAGGTGGCGCCCCCGTCGTCCGTGTAGGCCATGAGCGAGAAGGCGAAGCGGTCCGAATACAAGGGGACGAGCAGCCGCTTGCCGTCCAGAACAAAGGGATGGGCGCGGGTCATCCAGCCCAGGCGCACCGCCAGCGGGTCCGCGGAGATCGACTTCAGGCGAACGTCCACCAGAAAGTCGTTTATCTCCTTGCGCTTCTCCGGCGAGGCCTGCTGCCGGAACGGCGCCCACTGCCGGTCAAGATCGCGCGCGACGACCGCGGGGAACTCCGGCCCGGGTTTGCAGGGGAGCACGTCCTGCCACTGCCACCGGGGAGGGCCGGATGTCTGCGCGTAGTCCGCGCTGATCCGATACTTCATGAGCGCCGACTCCCAGCGGTTGTTCAGGATCACCGGCGACAGGAGCCAGAGGCGCTTCTGAGGGTCCAGCACCATACAGGGGTTCAGGTCAGGGAAGCCCGGGGTGTCCGCCATCACGAACGGCTTCGTCCAGGAGCCGGACGGAAGCCGCCAGGCGCCCATGATCGCTACATCGTCGGCCTGGCACTCGCCCGAACCGCGGTACCAGCACGCCAGGAGGCGCCCGTCCGGCACCTCGACGAGGCAGCTTCCGTGGTTGTGCAGGCCGTCCGGCGGGAACAGGAGTTCTCCGCGGGGCTTTTCCTCAGCGGCCTTTCCGGCGATGCCCGCCGACCGCAACTTCAGGGCCATGAACAGGGGGTCCTCGTTTCCATCGGGTTCTGGGGGAACCACGCGGATTCCTGCCATGGCGGCCCGAAGGGAGCGTACAATAACACGCCATCGAACCGCTGGGAGGAGGCAGGGACGTGCGAACGGGAAGGGCGAAGCGGGTGAGAACCGGTCTTGGGGCGTTGTGCGGGGCAGCGGCGCTCTGCCTGACGGGCGCGGTGGGCGCTGCCGCTGCCGCCGCGCCGCTGTGCGCTCAGGAGCCGGCTTCGGCGGCCGGGCCGCGCGCGGCGGCGTTCGACGCGATGGCGGCGCGGGACGCCCGGCTGCAGGCCCGGGTGTCGCTGCAGGCCGGGTTCGTCACGGTGGGGGAGCTGCTGGAGGCGCTGTCCCGGTCGTCGGGCGCGCTTCTGGAGGACGACGCGCGCTCTGGGGCGGGCGACGACGTGGTCGCGGTGTTCCTCCACGACACGCGGGTGATCGATGCCATGGAGGCGCTGCAGTCTCTCCTGAGCTACCGTGAGGCGCTGTGGCAGTGGGTCGTTGAGGAGGACGGGGGGGCGGAGGCGCCGCGCCTCCGCTACCGCCTGGTGCGCTCCGGGGCGGCGCAGCGCTACGCGGCGGGTGTGCGGCGGGCGATCGCGGCCGACTTCGCGGCGGAGCACGACGCCCTGCGGGAGGGGCTGGCGCTTGACCCGGAGGCGCTGGAAAACGCCGCGCGGACGTCCCCGGTCCTGGCGGACCTGGCGGCGAACCCGCGCAAGCGCGCGGGCCTGGAGGCGTTCTTCGCGATGAGCGACGCGGCGCGGCAGACGGCCCTTCGGCCGGGCGGGGACGGCGTCCGCGTGCCGGTGGGGCAGCTTTCCCCCGAGGCGCAGGCGTTCGTGCGGGCGACCTTCGCGGCGGCGGAGCCGACCGACGCGAAGGGCCAGCCGCTGCCGCCCCCGGACGCCGTCACGTTCCAGACCTCTGCGCTGGGAAGCAGGATCACGCCGGTCCTGCATATCGAGGTGGCGGGGGCGGGACCGCTGCACCCCGCCCCTCCCGCCGTCAAGTAACCCAGGGCGGAACCGGGCGTCGTCGAGGTAGTCGGCGCGGCGGCTTTTACTTCGGCGGGGCCTGCTCCGGGGCGTCTATCTCTGGGTTTGTCGCTGCTTCTCCGCCAGTTTCAGTTCGGGCGAGGGACCGAACCTTGAAATACTTTCCGCCGTCCTCGGCGATCCATAGGAGCGTGTCGGCCGCGAGGTTGCGGCGCAGTCCCTGCTTACCGCCGGCGTCCTTCCACGTCCTATAGGCGGTGACCAAGGCGCGGACACGTTTCCCCTGGCTCTCGAAACTTGCCCGGATGTCCTCAGCCCGTACCTCGTCCACCTCGCCGTCCGAGATTACTGCGTCGATGATGACGAATTCTCCCTCGTCGGGAGACCACAGAATGGCGTCCGGGTACCGGTCACCCCGGTTTAGTTGCAGACCGGCTTCAGCCAGAGTTGCTTTCCACTCCGCATGGATTCGCTTGCCGGAGACATCGTCCACGAAGATGAGCTTGTATCCCGGAAACCGATGTGCAGCGAAATTCTCGACCGTATTGTAGATTAGAGCGCGGTGAGGGTTATCCGTGGGCGCACTAGCCCTAATGGCAATGGCTGCCTCGCTCTGGATGGCCCGCTGCCGTCGTAGTTTGTTTGCCTTAACCCACTCAGAAACACGCGCGTCGAAATCAGGGGCTGGACGTTCGATCATCTGGCGAAACTCCGGGTCGAGTTGGTAGCAGGAGTTTTGCGAGTTCGCTGTTAGGTGCCCTGGTTCCGTCTTATACGTGTCCCCGTCGCGCACCCAGGTAACTCGGCGCATGATGCCCGACGAAAGCAGCGGATTGAAGATGGAGTCACGCTCCTCTCTGTCAATCCTCGGCCCCACTCCGGTGAAATCGAACTGCCGCCTGCCAAGGTCGAACTTCTGCTTGATGTACTTCAGAAGGTGTTGTGTGGAGGCACCTGCCGAAAACTTCGTGTCTGGCAGTGCCTTCGCGACGCTCTCGTACGGCGTGGTCAAAGAATCATCTAAAAGCGCTAGAACGCATTGCAAGCACCTGGGGTTACGGATATGCAGACGGCCCAGAATCTGCCGCGCACGTCGTTCTTTTTCTTGTTGGGTCAATCGGGTTTACCTGCCGCCTGCGACGGTCATTCTGGTGAAATCGCTGGGAACAGGGCTTCACCAGGCACGCTCGGTTGGCTTAGTACGGCCCGAGGAACCGTTCGCCGTTGAAGTGGATCAGGTGGTCCGGTGCATCCGCTACCCACACCTCCGTCTCCCACGAGATTTCCGGCAGGTACTGCGCCATCGCCTGGCGGCTGAGGAAGGCGGTGACGTAGACGATTCCCGCGCGCGACCCGGCGAAGAGGGCCTTGAGTTCCGCCTGGCGCTTCGGATTGATAGGCCCGTGCGAAGTCACGGCCTCGATGAGCACCAGCCAATTCTTTTTGACGTGGTGGATGATGATGTCGGGCATCTTCCCGTGCGGGTCTACTGTGACGCCCAGTGCCGTCAACCCCGCTTCGTTGAAGTAGGCGAACTTCGCGTCGGTGTCTCCTATGTAGAGGGGAACTCCGTCGTGCAGAAATCGCGACGCGAACTCGTCAAGGATCTTCTCTACGAGCACGTTCTGCCCGCCCGGGGAGAGAGTGATGACTTTCCCTTGGACCGTGATGGGGATGCGCGCCATCTCACGCGCCTGGGCGTACCGCTTCTTGAGGGTTTCGATGGAGGCAAGGTAGGCCTTGAGGTTCTGCGGCCATGCGGCGGTGCCATAGGTGCGCAGCAGTTTGAGCGCGCTCGCCTCGACTTGATAGACCGTTTTCCCACTGTTGATGGGGCGGCTGGGCTCGTCCGGATTCAACACCACGAGCCCGGTGGCGAGAAACTGGTGCATGGTCTGTCGCCGCACCGTCTCACGCGTATTGGGCGCGTACTTCTTCCCGTAGCGGGTTTCCATGAACTTCATGACGGGTGTGACTCCGCGGAGCGGCTGCTGCGCGTCTGACCACGGTGTCGTCGGACCGAGGTCTAAGAGTGCGAGGAGGGTGAGCGCGGAGCGCTCGTTGATCTGCGGCCGCGGGAAACCAAGCGCCGTCAGTACCTCTAGGGCCTCGTCAATCTTCCGCTTCGCCGCGACCGGGTCGTCCCCGGAGTTCTTCTCCTCGTCCGCCATGCACGAATAATCCTCCCTCACTAAGTCCTCTATCAAACGGTCTATCTCCTCTTGCTCTGGATATGTACCTGCAACTCTCATGCCTAGAGCGGCAAGTTGCGCCCGGGTCGGGTACCTCAGACTTCGCAGGTCTGTCGCGTTGACTTGGGTATGGCCGTTGAACTGGCGGAAGTAGGCATCGAGGAGAGTAGAGTTAAGGTAGACGGAAAGTCCCGCAGCGACGACCGCATCCATACCCCGTCCACCTTCGTGGAAGTAGTTAAGGTGATTCTCGAAGCCAAAAGACTCTCCAGGCAGGTCTTTTGGATCGCAAACCGAAGCAATGATCCGTCTGCGTTCTTCCTTAGATGAAAAACGCTTGACCAATACGTAATGCCCACGCGGTACGGTCAATAACTCCGTACCTTTCATTAGGCGAATCGCTTGTGGTTTTCGCCTGCCCAACACAGGCCACTGAATGCCACCACCACTCAAGTTAATGGGGTAGAGGAGTGGCGCGGTTCCTTCCTCAGGCACTGTACATAAGAACGACGCAGCGCGGAAATCTACTACCCGCCCCGTCGAGACGGTGAGACCAATATCGTCAAGCGTAGCAGTAAAGCGAGCCATGCGTTCTGATATCCACTGCCCTAAGGTATCCGGCACTATCCAGATAAATGCTTCTGGGTCGTCCGGTCGCACTACTTCTTTGTACTCAATGGTGCGTTCAAGACTGAATTCGTCTTGCGGCCCGGCACTAGTGGTCACATTCACAAAGTCGCGGTGAACGCCTTTTACGGCGCGGAGTATGACCGTCTCTTGAAGCACTTCGTCGTCCCGAAACGCCTCTTGGCGTGATTCGAACAAGTGCAGGCGCTTTAGCGACATCTCCCTTAAAAAGAACTTGCGGAACGGGCGGAAGTAGGGACCGTTACAAAAACTCCTAGGCGTAATGGCGATAAGTTCAGCTCCGGGCTCAAGCAAACACGCCGCTGCGGCGAGGAAACCGGTATATAGATTGCCAGTTTCAACTCCGATACGCCTGAGATTCTCGCGTACATCAGACCGACTATGAATTTTCTTATATGGTGGGTTGAGAATTGCATGAGTAAATACTTGTGCGTCGTTATAAGGGCCAAAGAGGCTTTGAGGGGCCAGCCTGCTGGCAGCGTCTTTAATGAAATCTACGCGACGCAACTCTCCGCAAAACTGTATGCCAGCACGCTCGCACTGACGACTGCATAATTCTAACGTGTCCTCTAAGTAAGGGAAGAACATCGGTTCAATCTCATACGCAGTCACTCTCACCGAAGCTGGCGGCTGAGAGCGTTTGCAAAGTACAGTGACGCAGGAGGCAAAAAGCGCTCCTATACCGGCACCTGCGTCGAGGATGGCGACGTTCTCAGGAACGTTTTCTACTAGTGACGCCATGAAATTTGCAACAGGAGCAGGTGTAAGAAACTGTCCCAATTCACTGCGTTTTCCCGGCTCCAAGCGGCGTGAGACATCGAGGCGAGCAGTATCTATTAACTCTGTCAGAGAGGCAGAGGTAAGGGCATTATTTAGATTAAAAACAGTTGATTCCATTTAGTGTCTCTAGACGTTGGTTTTTGGTCAACATCAATATATGGGCAGGCCAGTATTATCAGAATAATAAATTTCTGAATATTACCTATCATGTTTGGTGCAGCTATTGCCGACAATAGCTACGAATGTTCTTTGGTTTTCCTCTGCATGTAGGATTTGCGGCCCGCAAGTCTGCCGCCATGTCAGAGTGAAAATTAAACCCCCGTCTCGATTGCCGGGGGTTGTTTTTTTATGCTTTCCTAAGCATAGGTGTCTTCTAGTGGAGTGCACCCTTCTATGTTGTAGTTCTCGATCACATAAACTATAAATTTCTTCAGCAAGTCCGGGAAATAGTCACGTTCGACCGAGACACACTCAACAACATTGGATCCATAAGGCTGGAAAATGAATTCAGAACTATAGTCTTTGTCAATAAGTATGGCTTTGTCACCATCAAAAGCCGGAGATATCTGGAGATATCTTCGGGAAGAATTCCATGTTTTTGAACGATGACTGCATTTCGGTATCACCAAATTCTATATCGTACAAAGATTTCATGCAAAAATCGGGTGAAAGCGAAGACATTGAAGACCAAGAAACTCCTTTACCCAAAAAAAAGAGCCGAATCAATGAGTACATTCTGTTCAAAATTACCGACTGGTATGTTCTTGGCCATTAATCTCAGCCTCCCGAACAGATGACCTTTCTGTTCATAATGATAGACATAAAACTCAATAGCAACTTTATTTACATCGCCGATAATGACAGTGTTTTCCATGCATTAATCCTAAAGCAAAAACGCTCTGGTGGTTGACAGTGTATATTTGTCAAGGACGGTTGTCGCCCACAGCGCGTAGTATCGCCCGACGAAACGGGTTTCCTCCAGCGAGTTTACGTATACCTCGATGGTCATCGCCAGGCGCTTTGAGGGCGGGACAGGAGACGTCGGGGGCGGCGGATGGTTTACCGGGCGGCGACGCTCCTCGTTATTATAGTCGATGGCCGGCGGCTATTGCGCGGAATCCGAAAGCGCCGGGCACATCGCGGGCGTCCTAACGATTCTTTAACACACGGTGCGTACACTGGGAGGCACGGGGCCGGATAGGCCCGTTGCGGACGACAGGAGTACCGACCAATGAGGGGAACGACACTCAGGGCCGCGCGGCGCGGCACGGCGGCGGGCTGGATCGCGGCGGCGGCGGCGGGGCTCGGCGCCTTGCTGCTGGCGGGCTGCGGGGGCGGCGGCGGGAGCGACGACCG
>CALEKU010000136.1 GCA_937902745.1 uncultured Armatimonadota bacterium | reverse complement strand
GGAGCCCGCGGAGGCGGGCTTGAATCAACGAAGCCGGGACTTCAGTCCACGGCGACAAACAGTCCCTTACTTCGCCGGCTGAGGGGCGGGGAGGGTGACCGGCTTCGCGCGTGCCAGTAGCGCCTTCACCGCGGCCTCCAGTTGCGGGTCGCGGCCTGCCAACTCATCCGCCGGGGTGAGGTCCACGTCGATGTCGGGCGCCGCGCCGGTGTGTTCCTGGTTGACGCCGGTCGTGAGGACGTACCATCCCCGGCCCGGGACGCGGATCGAGGAGCCATCAATAAGGCTCGCTGCGCCCGTGGAGAGCACCGCCCCGAACGTGGGACGGCCGATCACCGGCCCCCGGTCGATGACGTTGAACGCGTGCGCGAAGATCTCGGCGTTGCTGTAGGAGTTCTGGTTGATGAGCAGCGCCGCGGGCCGGTCCCAGGCGTACAGCGGCAGCCGGTCCTGGGGATACCCAGGCACCCCGTCGCGCGGGATGGTGAAGGCGTGACGCGGAATCGTGAGCATGGTCAGCAGGTAGTCCGCGGTCGAGCCGCCGCCGTTGTCGCGCACGTCGATCAGGAGGCCGTCCTTACCGTACGCCTCGGCGAAGAGCCCCTGCTCAAACCGGTCCTGGCTGGGCTTGTTCATGCCCTGGACGTGCAGGTAGCCCAGGCGACCTCCGCTCAGTTCCCGGACTCGCTTGCCGCTCTCCTCCACCCACTCATTGTAGAGCAGGTCGCTGATCTGTCCCGGAGAGGAGGGGCGAATAATCACCTCGCGGGACGCGCCGTCCGCACCGGTGACCTGAAGCGGGACCTGCTCCCCGACGGTGTCCGCCAGAAGCACGTCGGGATCGGTATCCGCCGCCACGGGCGTTCCGTCGATGGCGGTGATGACGTCTCCCGGTCGCAGGCGCGAGGCGCGGCGGTCGGCAGGACCGCCGGAGATCACCCGTGCCACCTTCAGGCCCGGCCCCGTGTGGTTCTCGTCCCACACGACCCCGAGCACGCCGGTGGGCAGCGACTCCGTTTCGAAGTTGCGGTCACCGGGCGTGACGCCAATATGCGAGGAGTTCAGATGCCCCATCATCAGCCGGAGGACATCGTAGAAGTCGTCCGGGTCCGACGCGGCGGCGGCCATGGGGCGATACTTCGCGTGGAGCGCCTTCCAGTCCGCCCCGTGGAAGTTCGGGTCGTAGAACCGCTCATTGAGGATCTGCCAGGCCTCGTCGAAGGCGGCCATCTGGAGCGCGCTGCGGCTGTAGCGGTAGCGCGCCCGGAAGCGGATCGTCCGCGGCTCGCCACCCGCCGGGGCGACGGAGGACGGGGTGCCGCCGGTCGCCAGGAACAGCAGGGCCTTCCCGTTCTGGACCCACTGGCGCGAGCCCCCGCCGGTCGCCACCCGGCGCGGCGTGGGCGTGGACGGGCCACCGTCCACAAAATCGATAAGCGATAGGGAGGAGGGACCGTCCCCGCTGGCGGAGAAGGCGACCCACGTGTGCCCGTCCGCGCCCGGCGCCAGCGAGGGCGCGGTCTCGTTGCCCAGACCCGTGGTCAGGCGGCGCACCCGCTCATGGATCTTCTCGAAGTCGATCGCAACCGGCTTGTTCGCCCGGGAATCCGCGGCGGATTTCGACCCCGCCTTCTGCTTTTCACGCAGACGCTCCCACTCCTCGCTCGTGCGCTGGTCGTCCTCCTCGGTCAGATAGACATAGTACAGGTCATACTGGTGGTCCAGGCGCTCGGAGGTCCAGAACAGCTTGGTGCCATCCGGGGACCACGCCGGGGAGCGGTCGTCGCGCGGGTGCATGCTGATGTTCACCGGCGGCTTACTGCCGTCGGCGGGCATGATCAGAATGTCGTTGTTGAAGTTCTCATCCGAGCGGCTCACAGCGAACCACTTGCCGTCCGGCGACCAGTCGTAGCCGGCCAGGTTCGTGCCCTTTAGCGCCGCGCGGGCGTTCTGCCCCCGCGCGTCGCCCACCATCAGGTCCCCCCGGCCGCGCACGAACGCCATCTGCTTGCCGTCCGGCGACAACTGCGGATTCCGCTCCGGCTCCGGTGTGTTCGTCAGGCGCGTTTCCATGTGCCGGAGCGCCCGGGAAAGGCGGGGCTCGTTCGGGTCCGCGCTGGTCACCGCGTACAGCTCCGGGTTGCCGTCCCGGGTAGACACGAAGAACAGCGTCTTGCCGTCCTTCGACCAAGCCAGGTCCGAGTCCCGAGTCGGGGCGTCGGTCACCTGGGCGGCCCGGCCGCCGTCCTTGTCCATCACGAAGATGTCGCCCTTTACCACCACCGCGATCTGCTCGCCGTCGGGCGTCGC
>CALEKU010000135.1 GCA_937902745.1 uncultured Armatimonadota bacterium | reverse complement strand
CTGCGTCGGGTAATCTGTTTTCACTGTCGCAGGAATTGCAAAACGCATTGCCCCCGTCGCTCTCTAATTTGATAGGTTCCGTGAAATCGGGAAACCTTCAGAGTGGCAATCAAAAGGGTGAACGTATACCAGTTTCTCCTGCTAAGGCAAGGTCGGACGCTCTGTTCCAACAACAGTGTTTTGCTACCTCGCGATTGCGGACTCGGATAGAGCCTGATATTGCAGCGCGTAACGAACGCGAAATATCTATTGCCAATGTGGAACTTGTGGGCCAATTTGAATTCGCGTCCATACTGCTCACAACTTATCTTAAAAAAGCCGTTGGTTTAATCGGTGAAGCACCGCCTCAATACCTCAGTGATTTTTCCAACTGTGCGATTTCGGGGACGGTGGACGATGACCCTGATGGTATTCGAAGAGTGAGTTTTCATATAATCAGGCGGGATGGAATGGGGCAATGGAAGCAAGAAGCTGCCGTAGGGAACCTGTCGATCCCACCGCCAGCTCGCTAACAAAGGCAACCAATGCCTGCGGGATCAGTTCTGCCGTTCCTCTCAGGCGCCCATTTTCGCAGTATCTTAACTGTGGCAGTATACAAAGCAAACGCGTTCGTCCTGAAGCGGATACCGCTGGGCGAGACCGACAAGATCCTGACGCTCTTCACCCGCGAGTACGGCAAACTCTCGGCGGTGGCAAAGGGCTCGCGCAAGACCACGTCCCGGCTCGCCGGGGCGACCGAGCCGCTCATGTACCTGAAGGCCCTGCTGGCGGAGGGGCGCAACCTCGACGTACTGACGCAGTGCGAGATCCGGGAGTCGTTCCCGCTGGTGCGCGGGGACTTCGGGCTGTACCTGCGTGCCACCTACGCCTGTGAACTGCTGGACCGGGTGACGGTGGAGCGGCACGCGCATGGGGCGCAGGAGGCATTTGACCTTCTGCTCTCCACGCTGTATATTTTGCAGCGGGCGAGGGACCCGGATGCAGCGGTCCACGCCTACGAACTCCAGCTCATGGCGCACGAAGGCTATGACCCGCTGCTGACCCACTGCGTCTGGTGCGAGCGGAGCCTGGACGCGGAGGTCGAGGTCGCCGGGTACTCCGCGGCGCGCGGCGGCGCCCTGTGCGCCGACTGCGCCGGGCGGGCACACGACGAGGCCCTGCCGCTCGGCGAGGAGGCGCGCTCCTGGATGCTGCGCCTGGCCGCCGAGGACAACGCGCGATCGCTTGCCGCAACCGAGGTGCCCGTGGCAGCACGGGAGCAGCTCGCACGCGTTCTGCGGGAGCACCTGCGCTTTCGCCTGGAGCGCGCCGTGCGCTCCACGGCCTTTCTGGACGCCTACCGCCTGGGCGCCATGGACCAACTGACCGATAAGGAATCGATTCCGTTTGAGAGCGACCCCCGCCCCTGACTCCGCCGATGCCGAGCGTCTCATTACCCCGGAGGCTCCGGCGCCGCAGCCGCGTGCCGTGACTCTCCGGGCGGTGCTGATCGGCCTGATCTGTGCCGCCTTCTTCAGTGCGTTCACGCCCTACAACGACTACTACATCTTCGCGACCTACCTGGCCGGGACGCAGTTCCCCATCGGGGCGGTGTTCGTAGAGCTGGTGCTGGTCCTGGTGGTGAACGTCCTGCTGCGCAAGTTCGCCCCCGCCAAGGCGTTCTCCGCCGCGGAGCTGCTGACCGTCTGGACCCTGATTCTGGTCGCCTCCGGGCTGCCGTCGTCGGGGCTGATGCGCTACTTCCTGCCCATGGTGTTCGCGCCGCACTACCTGTCCGATGACAAGAACAACTATGAGCAGAAGGTCTGGGGCGCAATTCCCGACTGGATGAAGGTGACCGATAAGGACGCGGCGATGGCGTTCGCCAAGGGATACCCGCGTGGCCAGGAGCACATCCCGTGGGAGGCGATCTGGCAGCCGCTGTTCTTCTGGTGCGTGCTGGCGTTCCTATTCCTGACCGCTGCGTTCTGCGTGGCGAGCCTGCTGCGACGCCAGTGGATCGAGAACGAAAAGTTCTCGTTCCCCCTGGTCACCCTGCCGGTGCTGCTGGCCGAGGAGCCGGGCAAGGGGCGGCTTCTGAACGACCTGATGCGCTCACCGCTGCTGTGGGTCGGCTTCGGCCTGACCACCGCGCTGCACACGGTCAAGGGGCTCCATCTCCTCTACCCCTCTATCCCCGACATCACGGTGACGGTCAACCTGATGGAGTACATCCAGACCCCGCCGTATAGCCAGACCGGCCCGTGGGAGCTCTGGTTCTACCCGCTGGTGGTGGGTATCTCCTACCTGCTTCCTGCGGAAGTCTGCTTCTCGATGTGGTTCTTCCACCTGTTCTATAAGTCGGAGATCCTGCTGGCGGTCATCTACAACTGGGACCTGCCCGGCGCGGTGGGGGGCTACTCTTACAAGCAGTTCCACTCTCTCCAGGCGTTCGGTGGGGCTATCGCTTTGCTGGGGTGGACGCTATGGACGGCGCGCCGTCACCTGCGGGATGTGTGGGAGAAGGCGACGGGCGGGCCGCGGGCGGCCTCAATCGACGACTCCGGGGAGATGCTCTCCTACCGCGCCACGGTGATCGGTCTCGCCCTCTCCTACGGCGGTATTGCTGTCTGGCTGTACATGGCGACCGTCCCGCCGGTGCTGATCGCGCTCTCGCTGCTCATGCTGACGCTGGCGCTGGTGGTGATTGCGTGGGTGGTGTGCCAGGCGGGCCTCCTCTTCATGGCGCAGCCGTATGTCAGTCTGGACCCGCTGGCGACGGTATTTGGCACGGGGCCGTTCAAAATCTCCGCCCTGTACACCGTGACACGCTGGGAGGGGATGTTCATCCTCGACACCCGCGAGATGCTGACGCCCTCGGTGCTGATGGGGGCAAAGACGCGCGAGATGACGGGCACCAGTCCGCGCCCGCTCTTCCGGGCGATGGTGTTCACGGTCATCGTCTGCTTCTTCATCTCGCTGTACGCGTCGCTGTGGCTGCCGTACTACCACGGCGGTGGCAACTCGCTCAAGAACCCCTTCATGTACCAGACGGCACCCAACAAGCCGCTGTCCTTCCTGGGCGGCGCGGCGTCGCTGCCGTTCCGTGGGTCCTATACCAATGCCTTCCACATCCTGGGTGGATTCGCCGGGGTGCTCTCTCTGCTGGTCGCCCGCGCCCAGTTCAACGGCATCGGTATCCACCCCATCGGGTTCCTGTGCGCGTCGGTGTACTCCATGCACCGACTGTTCTTCAGCATCTTCCTGGGCTGGTTCTTCAAGTCGCTGATCCAGCGCTACGGCGGTATGCGCGGGTACCTCCTGTTCCTGCCGCTGTTCCTGGGCTTCATCCTGGGGGATGTGGTCAACGCGGCGATCTGGATCGCGCTGGGTTACCTGACCGGGGTCGGCTACCAGATCACGCCGACCTGATGCTCCAGAGCGCGGGGGCGGGTGCCCGTCTTGAAGCGGGGCCCGCCCTGCGATACAATCCAGGGCGGTCTGCGCATCACGCGCGAGCGGTCGGAATGCATTCGGACGCGACTTTAGAACGGATACGGGAAGCAGAAGCGATGGCTGAAAACGGTCGGAACGGGGCGAACGGCGCGGCGGCGACGCTCGACAGCGGCGAGAACAGGGCCGAGAAGGCGACCTGGCGCAACAAGATCGGCCTGGCGGAGATGCTCAAGGGCGGCGTCATTATGGACGTGGTCAACGCGGAGCAGGCGCGTATCGCCGAGGAGGCCGGTGCGGTGGCTGTCATGGCGCTGGAGCGCGTCCCGGCCGACATCCGCAAGGACGGCGGCGTCGCCCGCATGAGCGACCCGAAGATGATCCGCGAGATCATGGACGCCGTCACCATCCCCGTCATGGCAAAGGCACGCATCGGGCATATCGTCGAGGCGCGCATCCTTGAGGCCATGGGCGTTGACTTTATCGACGAGTCCGAGGTGCTAACGCCGGCCGACGAGCAGTTCCACATCGACAAGCTCGACTTCCGCGTTCCCTTCGTCTGCGGCTGCCGCGATCTGGGCGAGGCGCTGCGCCGCATCGGCGAGGGCGCGGCCATGATCCGCACCAAGGGCGAGGCGGGCACCGGCAACATCGTGGAGGCGGTGCGGCATATGCGCACCGTGATGGCAGGCATCCGCAAGATCCGCGCGATGGACGCCGCGGAGCTGATGACCGAGGCGAAGAACCTCCAGGCGCCCTACGACCTGGTACGCTACATCTGGGAGACGGGCAAGCTGCCCGTGCCGAACTTCAGCGCAGGCGGCGTGGCGACCCCTGCGGATGCAGCCCTGATGATGCAGCTTGGCGCGGAGGCGGTGTTCGTGGGCTCCGGCATCTTCAAGTCGGGCGATCCGGCGGAGCGGGCCAAGCGCATCGTGGATGCGGTGACCTACTACAACGACTACGACAAGCTAGTCGAGATCAGCACGGGCCTTGGCGAGCCGATGGTCGGTATCGACATCCGGACGCTGGACGAGAAGGAACTCCTCGCGACACGCGGCTGGTAGTGCCGGCCGCAGACCAGGCGACGGCTTTTATATGACCCGGTCACGGACGCCTGGGATCCAGGCGTCCGTGTTTGTGTGTCCGGCCCGGGAAGGAATTCACCGGAGTGGTGAAAAATACAGAAGAAAGTAAACCTCTCTGCATCGGGGTACTCGCTCTCCAGGGCGACTTTCAGGCGCATATCGACGCCATGGAGCGCGCTGGGGCCACGGTTGCCCCGGTGCGCACCGCCGAGGCGGTGGCCGCCTGCGACGGACTGATCCTGCCGGGCGGGGAGAGCACGGCCATCGGGAAACTGATGGCACGTTACGAAATCGACACCGCGATTCGGGAAGCGGCCGGGCGGGGTATACCCGTCTACGGGACATGCGCGGGTATGATTCTCCTGGCGAAAGATATCGTCAGCGGCGCCGAGCGTGGCGGGCAGCCGACCCTGGGCCTGATGGACATCGCCGTCGCCCGCAACGCCTTCGGCAGACAGGTCGATTCCTTTGAGGCCGACATCGAGGCGCCCGCGGTGTCGCCGGACGGCCCTCTGCGCGGCGTGTTCATCCGCGCGCCGTACGTGGTAGAGGCCGGCCCCGGGGTCGAGGTACTGGCGCGCTATCAGGACCGCATCGTGCTGGCGAGGCAGGGGAGCCTGCTGGCTGCGGCGTTCCACCCGGAACTGACGGACGACCTGCGGGTCCACCAGTACTTCCTGGACATGGTGACCGCCGGACGGAATGGCGCCGATAATTAAAGGCGGCGGCGCGTTCCGGAGTTTAAGAGCATTGCGTTGATCAAGAAGATTCTGCTACTGGGGGCCATCTCGCTGGCGTTCGGCGCAGCGATGCGGGTGATGACCGCGTCCGCGCCGGCCGTCGCGGGCGGCGCTTCGCCCGGCGATCGCGACGCCGAGGCGAGGCTTGCCGCCTCGGTAGAAGACGCGCGCTCCCTGCTGCCGGAGGTGGCGACCCTGCCGACGCCCGGGCTGCGCGCCGCCGCGCTGGCCGCCGACGGGGGCACGCTCGCCTGGGTGGACGACCGGGGGCGCGTGCGCCGCGTAGATGTGGCCACAGGGAAGACGCTCTGGCGGACCCCGCCCCTTCCCGGCGTGAATCACCTTCAGGTCACCCCCGGTGGCGGTATCCTCGCCTGCTCCCTGCGCAACCCGGCCGCGCCGGTGGTGCGCCTGCTCCACCCGCGCTGGGGTGAGAAGCACGCCCGCGAGTTCTCGGTGGAGGGCGCGGTGTGGGACCTGGCCCTGGACGCCGAAGGGACGCGTGCCGTGGTGGGGACCGGCGAGCGGTTTGTGTACGTCCTGCCGCTGACCGTGCGGCAGGGCAACTCCCCGGGCGCGAGCAGTGGCGGCGCCGCCACTGCTGCCGCAGCGCGCTCGCCCTTCGACCTGCCCCAGCCGGAGCCGCTCCGCTGGCGCGCAAGCGGGATTCCGGCGTCCGTCGCTGTCGCCTCCGGGCGGCCCGTGGTGTTTATGGGATTGTGGCAGGAGTCGGGCGTCAACGCGCGGCTCATCGACGGCACATCCCGCTGGCATGCGGTCAGCGGCGAGCCCGAGCGGGATTACGATGTCCGGCTATCCGCGGACGGCTCGACGGCGGTGGCGGTTTCGACCCGCGGGCAGCGCGGCGAGGCGACCCGAATCGAGGCGTGGGACCTGCCCAGCGGGCGGCGCCTGTGGCTCGAAGACCTGGACGCGCGTGACGTGCGGGTCCGCCTGTCGCGTGACGGCCGGTTCATCGCCATGAGCTACGTGCGTTCTTCCAGTTCCGGCGCCGCGCCGGAGGACAAGGTGGTGCTGTTCGACCGGGACGGCAACCGCCTCTTTGCCGACAAGGGCAGCGCCGTGTTCCATCCCCGGCTGGCCGCGCTCTCGCCCGACGGCTCCCGGCTCGTCGTCCAGAGCGGGCCGGACACGCTGTTTGTCCTGGACAGCCGCGGGCGCTTCCTCGGGAAGCGCCGCCTGCCCCCCCACCCGAAGACCGGGGCCATGCCGCAGATCCGGGATGTGGTCATGTCAGACGACGGGCGCTACCTGCTGCTGCGCCGCGCCGATGACCATGTGACTCTGCTCAAGGCCGCATCGTAGTGACCGAGGCCGGGGCGCTGGCGCGCGAGATCGGGCGCCATATCGAGGCACCCACTCCCGGTGGGTTTGAGCGGCTCGCCCTGCGTGTCTTCGCCCATCAGTACGCGAAGAATGAGCCCTATCGCCGATTCTGCGACGGACGCGGCGCAACGCCGCAAACCGTGCGCGCCTGGAGGGACATCCCCGCCGCGCCGGCCGCTGCCTTCAAGCAGTTTGTCCTCACCTGCGCCACGGAGGAGAACTGCCGCGACCTCTTTGGTGGGCGCGTCTTCCACTCGTCGGGAACCACGGGGGCGGAGACCAGCCAGCACTTCATGGATCACTTCGCCGTGGCGCTCTACCAGGAGTCCCTGCGCGCCTCCTACCGCCACTTCGTCTGCCCGGACGGCGCCCGGCCGCCTCTCGCTGCGCTGATGCCGCCCCCGGCGGAGGCGCCGCACTCCTCGCTCTCGTTTATGCTCGGCGAACTGGTCGCGGACGACTGGGGCACGTTTTACCACGGCGGTGGCTGGCAGGAGCGGGCGCTCCGGGACATCGCTGCCCTGACGCAGCCCGTGGTCGTCTTCGGCACCGCGTTCGCCTGGGTTCACCTGTTCGACTATATGGCGGAGAGCGACCTCCGGCTTTCCCTGCGCCCCGGCAGTCGCGCTGTGGAAACGGGCGGCTTTAAGGGACGCTCGCGCGAGGTGAGCCGGGACGAACTCTACACTCTGTTCGGGGAGCGTCTGGGCATCGCGCCGACGCACTGTGTAGCCGAGTACGGCATGAGTGAGATGGCGTCGCAGTTCTACGATACGACCCTGCGTGACCATGTGGACGGACTGCGGCGTGAGCCGCGCAAGGCATCCCTACCACACCTCCTACGGACGCGGGTGATCGACCCGGTGACGGGCGCGGACGCCCCGCCCGGACAGCCGGGGCTGCTGGCGCACTATGACCTGGCCAACCTGAACTCGGTGATGGCGATTCAGACCGAGGACTACGGCTACGTCCATCCGGACGGGGACGGCTTTGTGCTTCTGGGGCGCGCGCCCGGCGCGGTGCTGCGCGGCTGCTCGCTGACTGCCGAGGAAGCGGCGGCTTCCGCACGGTCCGGAGCCTCCGGACAAGGAGATTGAGCGCCGGGGGACGAACGCATAGGGTACCATTTGCCCGGAAAGGGTCCGTGATGGAAGAACCTGTGCAAGAAGAGGTGCGGGACGAGGCGCCCGCCGGGGTGACGGTGGAGTCCGACCGGGAGACGCCAGGGGTGTCCCGGCGGGGCTTCCTGCGGGGGCTGAGCGGGTCGCTGGCTGCGACCGCCCTGGGAGGCGCCACCCTCGGCGCCGCGCGAACCGAGGCTAGCCCCGCCGCGGAGGGGACGACCCCGGCGGGAGAGCAGGACGGCGGCGCGGCCGAGACGGCGGGGGGCAGGGTGCCCGTGTCGCTGACGGTGAACGGGAAGAAGGTCCGCGCGACCGTGGACCCGCGGCGCACGCTGCTGGAGATGCTGCGCTCCGACTTCGACCTGACCGGCACGAAACTCGTGTGCAACCACGGCTCCTGCGGCGCCTGCACCGTGCTCCTGGACAACAAGCCCGTATACTCCTGCATGACGCTGGCGCTGGACTGCGAGGGGCGCAAGGTCGAGACGGTGGAGGGGCTGGCGAAGGGCGATCGGTACCACCCCCTCCAGGTCGCATTTGTGGAGAAGGACGCGCTGATGTGCGGCTTCTGCACGCCGGGCTTCCTGATGTCCTCCAAGGCCCTCCTCGACCGAAACCCGCGCCCGAGCCTGGACGACGTCAAGAACGCGTGCGCGGGGAACCTCTGCCGCTGCGGCACCTACCCGCGCATCTTCGAGGCCGTACTCGAAGCGGCGAAGAAAGCGTAGGGGGCCATGCCGGTACAACGCCCGAAGACAAAGAAGGTCAAGAGCACCATCACGGTCAACGGCCAGGAGAAGGAGGTCGAGATCGAGGTTCTCGACATAGACGCCTCCTGGGGCAAGCCGGAAGACCGCAAGTACGTCGGTACGCGCCTGCCGCGTATCGACGGCTACGACAAGGTGACGGGCCGCGCCCGCTACACCTTCGACATCAACCTGCCCGGAATGCTCTCCGGCGCCATCCTGCGCTCCCCGCATGCCAAGGCGCGTATCACCGCGATTGACGTCGAGCCGGCGAAGCGTGTCCCGGGCGTCCGCAGCGTCCTGAAGCTCAAGGATGCCGGGCAGCTTGTTCTCTACGCCGGGGACGAGATTGCGGCGCTGGCCGCCGACACCCCCGAGATCGCAGAGGACGCCCTGCGCGCCATCAAGGTCACCTACGAGCCGCTGCCCTTTGTGGTAAGGGAGGACCTGGCGCGGGATTCGGAGGCACCGCGCGTCCTGGGCAACGACCGGCCCAATGTGGAACCAGGCCGCCTGGTGGAGCGCGGGGATGTCGCCGCGGCGTTCGCTGCGGCAAAGGCGACGGTGGAAGGGGAGTACTACGCCCAGGTGCGCGTCCATGCCTGCCTGGAGACGCACGGGCATGTCGTGGCCTACCAGGACGACGGCACGGTCAAGGTCTGGGCGTCCACCCAGGCGGTCCACGGCACGGCGGACGGCTTCGCCGAGATCACCGGCCTGCCCAAGGATAAGGTGGACGTGGTCTGCGAGCACATGGGCGGCGGCTTCGGCTCGAAGTTCGGGCCAGGCGTAGAGGGGCGCGCGGCGGCCCTGCTGGCGAAGGAGACCGGGAAGCCGGTCAAACTACTGCTCGACCGGCGCGGCGAGGTAGAGTCCGCGGGGAACTCGCCCTCAGCTCGGATGAAGGTCAAGATCGCGGGCAACGCGGACGGGACGCTCGCCGCGGTCGAGGCGGAGGGGTACGGCACCGGCGGCATCGGCGGCGCGGGGGTAACGTTCCCGTATCCCGTGTACCAGGTGCCGAACGTCAAGGTCAAGCAGGACACGGTGCGCACCAACCTCGGCCCGTCCAACGCCATGCGCGCCCCAGGGCACCCGCAGGGCTCGTTCCTGATGGAGTCCGCGGTGGACGAACTGGCCTATGCGCTCGGCGTCGACCCGCTGGAGTTCCGTCTGAAGAACGACCCATTCCCGATCCGGCAGGCGGAGTACAAACTCGGCGCGGAGCGCCTCGGCTGGGCGCAGAAGTTCAACAAGACGCCGGGCAAGGGGGCGGGACCGGTGCTGACCGGTGTCGGCGTGGCCGCAGCGACCTGGGGCGGCGGCGGTGGCGGCGGCTCGCTCTGCGACGTCAAAATCGCGCAGGACGGCTCTGTGGTCGTGGAACTGGGCACGCAGGACCTCGGTACCGGCACGCGCACCTACATGCGCGCTATCGTCGCGGACGAACTGATGCTGCCGCTGGATAAGGTGCGCGTTAAGATCGGCCGGTCGCAATACGGGTTCTCCGGCGGCTCCGGCGGCTCCACCACCACCCCCTCGGTCGCGCCCGCGGTGAAGATGGCGGCCATGCAGGCGAAGTTCGACTTCGTAACCGCTCTGGCGAAGTCCACGGGGGAGGATGCCGAGAAGCTGGAGTGGAAGCCCGGCGGCGCGATCAGCAACGGCGCGAAGACCCTGACCTGGGAGGATGCGTGCAAGCGTCTGCCCTCGGGCGGGACCAGCTCGCGTGGCGAGTGGGTGCCCAGCCTGGCGCAGGGGAACATCGGCGGCGTCCAGTTTGCCGAGGTCGCTGTGGATAGGGAGACCGGGCGCGTCTGGGTGAAGCGGGTCGTGGCGGTGCATGACTGCGGCATCATTATGAACCGGCTGACGCTGGAGTCGCAGATCAACGGCGGCGTGATTCAGGGACTCGGCTTTGCTCTGACCGAGGACCGCATTGCGGACCGGCACACCGGGCGCGTGCTGAACGCGAACCTGGAGGAGTACAAGGTGCCCGGGCCGTGGGAGATGCCCGAGATCGACGTGATTCTCTACGAGGACCCGGCCGCGAAGGGCGTTTCAGGCATGGCGGAGTCGCCGGTCATCCCGACCGCCGGGGCCATCGCGAACGCGGTCTACAACGCCAGCGGCGCGCGAGTGCGCTCGCTGCCCATCACCCCGGCGCGGGTGCTGGCGGCGCTCGGCCGGGTGAAAGGGGCGCAGGCATGAAGCCGTTTGAGTTCGTGCGTGTCAAAACAGTGGGGGATGCCGCGAAGGCGCTCGGGAGCGTGCGGGACGAGGCGAAGATTCTGGCTGGAGGCACCGACCTGCTGGGCGAGATGAAGGACTACCTGGTCACGCCATCGCGCCTGGTGAATATTAAAAGTATCCCCAATCTGGGGAAAATAGAGTGGGACTCAAAGGGTGGGCTGCGCCTCGGGGCGCTGGTGACGCTCTCCCAGATTCAGGAAGATAAGAGGGTCCGCGAGAGGTATGCGGCGCTGTGCGAGGCGATCGATGTGGCTGCCATGCCGCAGATTCGCAACGCTGCGACCATCGGCGGCAATCTGTGCCAGCGGCCCCGCTGCTGGTACTACCGGGACGAGCACACGCTGTGCCTGAAGAAGGGCGGCGATAGGTGCTACGCAGTAAACGGGGAAAACCAGTACCACGCGATCCTGGGCGGTGGGCCGTGCTTCATCGTTCACCCGTCCGATCCGGCCCCGGCGCTCATGGCGCTGGGGGCATCGGTGGTGATCTCAGACGGCGCAAAGGAGCGGACGGTGCCGCTGGAGGAGTTCTTCGTCCTCCCGGCGCAGAATGTCCGCCGCGAGAACATCCTGGCGCAGAACGAGGTCGTGACGCACGTCCTGGTGCCGCCCGCAACGCCCGGCTCGAAGAGTGCGTATTTGAAGGAGCGGGAGAAGGACTCCTACGACTGGGCGCTCGCCTCGGCGGCCGTCTCGGTCACGAAGGACGCGGGCGGCAAGGTCACCGACTGCCGTGTCGTGCTCGGCGGGGTCGCCCCGGTGCCCTGGCGAGCGAAGGACGCCGAAAGGGCGCTTACGGGCAAGTCGCTCACCGGAGCGGCGCTAAAGGAAGCGGCGGAGGCTGCCCTGGCGGGCGCCCGGCCGCTGGAACACAATGGGTATAAGGTCCCGCTCGCGACGGTGATGGTGGAGCGGGCGCTGCGAAAGGTAAGTTGACGAACATGACGGTGAAGCGGTCCTCCCCACGCGCGCGGCTGTTCGCGCTCTCGGCCGCGCTGTGCCTTTTAACGGCGGGAGCGCTTGCGGCGGCGGCGCCCGCACTTGCTCAGGGCAATAAGCCGAAAACCGCGGCGGCGAAGGGCCCCACCCTGTCCCGCGAGGAGATAACGGCGCGACTGGCCGGAATCCCGCTCTTCACGTTCGCCGACGAGAAGGGCGCGCCGCTGACCGCCAGCAACAGCAAGGGCAAGCCCGTGGTCGGCGTGTTCGTGAATCCGGCGGATGCTCAAGAGTTCCAGAAGGCGCTGGAGAAGAACAATAAGGATGTCGCCGCCAAGGTGAAACTCGTCCCGATCTCCCTCGGAGATGTTTACCGCCTGAGCGAAACGCAGCAGGACATCCAGTTCGCCTTCGTGCCTTCGGGCAAGGAGGTGCAGGCGGCGAAATCTCTCGTGGATAAGTTCGAGGGGACGCCCCTGTTCCTGGGGCGCGTCGGCAAGGACAAGGGCTACCTGACCGTGACCCAGGGGGGGCGTACGGTGGTCCCGCTGTTCTTCGAGAAGAACGCTATCGACGCGCTGATGGGTACGCTCAAGACCGCCCAGCCCGATCTGGCAAAGACGGTCACTGTGGAGGCGACCAGCCTCGAAAACGTGCTCAACCTGATGAAGGTCGGGGACAGTCCGGATCTGGAGCGGTTGGAGTTCGTGCCCGTGCGCTCCTCGCTGGAGTTTGTCCGGACCCTTGCGGGCAGCAACAAGCCTGCGCCGGAACCGAAGAAGGCGCCCGTGGCGGGTCCGCAGAAGCCGCCCGCGAAGGGCACGAAGGGTAAGTCCTGAGTACGCCGACGTCGGGCCTGGTTGCCCCCGTCATCCTGCTCGCCGCCGGGGCGTCCCAGCGCATGGGGACGCCCAAGGCGCTCCTCGCCTGCCCCCCGCCGTCCGGCGAACCGCTGGTGCGCCGGACAGCGCGTGTTCTGAGGGAGGGGGGCGCTTCCACGGTTCTGCTGGTGGTCGCCCCCGGCGAGACCGGGGAGGCGGTCGCGGCCGCTACTGCCGACCTTCCGGATGTCATCCCCGTCGTGAACCCCGCACCCGAGCGCGGGATGCTTTCCTCGGTGCAGGCGGGGCTGGCGCGCCTTTCGGACCCGGAGGGCCTTACCCTCGCGGGGCCGTCTGCCGATAATCTCTTCTGGGTGATGATCTGCCCGTGTGACCTCCCCCTCCTGGAACCCGCCGCTGTTCGGAGCGTCTTATTCACGGCGACGTATACGAATGCGCGCATCGTGGCGCCGGTATTCGCCGGGAAGCGGGGGCATCCTACCGCCTTCCACGTGTCGCTGTGGCCGGAGATGCGGGCGCTGGTTCCGGAAGAGTTCGGGCTGAACGAGATTTTGAAGAGACACCCGGCGTGTGTGCATGAGATCGCCGTAGACGGCCCCGGAGTGGTGACGGACGCCGATACGCCGCAGGAGTGGCGGGCCGTGGTCATGGGAGACGAAGGCAGCGATGTGGGACGGCACTAGCAACAGCAACGGTTGGGGCGAGGGCGAGGGGGACGACGTTGAGTTCGTGGTACCCCGCGAGGTGGAGGAGGTGCTGAGGCGCCAGGAGGATGCGCTGCTGCTTCTGGAGGCGCTTCGGCAGAAGGAGCCGGCGCCGCGCCACCGGCCGCCCTCGGGCGGAGGGCGCCGGGACTTCCGGCGCTGGCCGGCGCCGGAGGGGGTCACTGTGGAACTGCATGACGGTGTGCGCTGGTGGCCCATCGCGTGCCGGAACATCGCGGTGGCCGGTGCGTCCGTAGAACTTCCGGCGTGGGCCGGGGAGGGGCCGGTGCCGGCGCGGCTGAGCGCGCCGCACATCGACCGGGTGCTGGTCCTGGCGGACGTAATGTGGCGCAACATCCGGGCCGGGGTGGCGGGAGTGCGCTTTGAATTTAAGGACCACGAGGAGCGCGATATCTGGACGGGCGGCCTGGTGGACGCCTTGCTGGACGCACACCTGCCGAAATAAAAGCGGTTAGAGGGGCGGGAAAAGTGCGTACAATCTTCTTGGGAGTACGCACCGACCGTGAGATAAAGAGTTTCAGGAGTGGCAAGAACGTGAAGCGTATCGGACTGATGGGGACGGGGGTCATCGCGACGTATGGACATGCGCCAGCGATCGCACAAACGCCCGGGTTGGAGTTGATCTCCGCGTTCGATCCGAACCCGGAGCAGCTTGATCATTTCTGCCGGCAGTTCCCCGACGTAGACGGGTACACGGACGCAGAGGAGTTCTTCCGCTCCGGCATCGACGCTGTGGCGATCTGCTCGCCCGCGCCTTGCCACCTGGACAACGTCCGCGACGCGGTGCGCCACCGCAAGCCCGTCCTGTGCGAGAAGCCGCTCGCCATGAACGACAAGGACATCGCGACCATGATCTCGATCATGGAGGACGCGGGCCTGCCGCTCGTGACGGCGTTCTGCTACCGGTTCAGCCCGGTTGCCCAGCAGATCAAGCAGATGGTGGATCAGCGGGTGATTGGCGATGTGCGCGCCATGCGCCTGATCTACATCTGGAACCTCCACGGCAAGTATGACCTGTTGGAGAGTGGGGAGAAGGTGGAGTCGCCGCGGCGCATCGGGCGGATGCTGGAGGGCGGCCCGATGGTGGACTGCGGCGTCCATCAGATCGACCTGGCACGCTGGTGGACCGGCTCCGAGATCGTGCGCTACCAGGCGCACGGCGCGTGGGTGGACGGTGACTACGAGGCGCCCGACCACGTGTGGCTACATATGGACCACGAGAACGGCTGCCATACCGCGGTCGAGATGTCGTTTTCGTACTGCCATACCGCGAAGGAGCCGATTAACCACTTCTCGTACCACATCATCGGGACGGACGGCATCATCCGCTACGACCGCGAGGGGTGGAAGCTGGAGGTGCGCAACTCCGAAGGGACGTGGATGCCGGGCGGCTCCGAGGAGAAGAACTTCGTGGGCATGTACCACGCCTGGGCGTATGCCCTGGAAACCGGGAACGCGGCGCATCTGCCCACCGGGCGGGACGGCCTGATTGTGACCCGCATCGCGCGCACTGCCACCGAGGACACCATCGCGTCCCGCCGCTCGCTTCAGGCCTTCCTGATGGAGAGCGGACTGAAGTAAGAGAAGTAAGAGAGGAGTTGCGCGTGCCAAACGTCACGGGCATTCTGGAGACCGCGCTGTACGTCGAGGACGTAGCGCGGTCTTCCGCGTTCTACGAGCGAGTTCTGGGCTTCCGGCGCATCCTGGAGGAGGGCGACCGCCTGCATGCCCTGGCGGTGGGGGACGCGCCGCAGGTACTCCTGTTGTTCCGCAAGGGCGGCACGGTGCGCCCTGTAGCGACCGAGGGCGGCGTCATCCCCCCGCACGACGGGGACGGGAACCTGCATCTCGCCTTTGCCATCCCCGCCGACAGCCGGGAGGAGTGGGAGCGCCGGCTGGCGGAGAACGGGGTGGAGATCGAAAGCGTGGTCTACCCGCCGCGCGGCGGCGTGAGCCTGTACTTCCGCGACCCGGACGGCCATGTCGTGGAACTGGCCACACCGGGCCTCTGGGAGGTGTATTGAGGCGATATAATCAGCTACCTTCCTCTTGGAGATCCACATATGCGCGGCAGCCTGTACCAGAACTCGGATATTACGCGCACGAACCCGTCGTGCTTTGTGTTTCTGATTGACCAGTCGTCGTCCATGGCCGCACCGTTTGGCGAGGACCGCTCTCAGCCGCTCACCAAGGCGGAGGGGGTTGCCTTGGCCCTGAACAACCTCCTGCGCAACCTCATCATCACCTGCTCCAAGTCCGACGGCATCCGCAACTACCTCGATGTGTGCGTGATTGGCTACGGCGCGACGGTTGGGCCTGCCTGGGTCGGTGCGCTGGCGGGGCAGGAGGTCGTGACCATCCGCGATGTCGCCTATAACTGCGCGCAGATGGTGGAGCGGACCCGGATGGTGGACGACGGGTTCGGGCAGGAGCGTCCCCAGGTCGTGCGGACGCCTATCTGGATCGCGCCGGTGGCGCGGGGCAGCACGCTCATGTGTCAGGCGCTGCAGTACACAAAGCAGGTTCTGGACGACTGGCTGCTGCGTAACGCGTCGGCGTTTCCTCCGGTCATCGTGCACATCACGGATGGCGAGGCGACCGACGGCGACCCCGCCCCGCTGCTGAAGGCGCTCAGCGAGGTGTCCTCCCTGAACGGTCCGGTTACCCTATTCAATGTCCATCTTTCCAGCCGCCGCGAGGCAGAGCCTCTGAAGTTCCCGGACACCGTGGATGCGCTGCCGCTCGTGGACGGCAAGGTCGATCCCTACGCCCGGATGCTCTTCGAGAACGCGAGCCTGCTGACCCCCTACATGCGCACCGTGGCCTGGGAGAACGGCCTGATTCTGACCGAGGAGGCGCGTGCCTTCGTGCTGAACGCGGACCCCACTCTGCTGGTGCTGGCCCTGGAGATCGGTACCCGTCCTGGCAACGTCTGGTGAGGGCAGTGGTGATGGTGGTGCGGGGCTTCCGCGTGCCGAAGCAGGGGCACGCGGAGGAGGAGTACGAGGACGCGCTTCGTTCCCGCGTGGCGGACGGGGACGCCGCAGCGCGCGTGGCGATCGCGGACGGGGCGACGGGCTCGTCCTTCTCAGGGCTGTGGGCCGGCCTCCTGTGTGATGCCTATGTGGCCGAGCCGTTCGCGGATGGCCCATCCCTGATGACACGCCTGCCGGACCTCGGGCGGGCGTGGAAGGCCCAGGTGGACCGGCAGCCCCTCCCGTGGTTCGCGGAGGAGAAGGCGCGCGCTGGCGCCTTTGCCGCTTTCCTCGGCCTGACCGTGGGCGGCGACGGCGCCTGGCAGGCGCTGGCGGTCGGGGACTGCTGCCTGTTTCAGGTTCGGGGCGAGGATCTTGTCACGGCCTTCCCGCTGTCCCGCGCCGATGACTTCAGCGATAGCCCCGCGCTGGTCGGGACCTTTCCGGTGGACAACACCGGCCTCGCGGCGCACGTCCGCGTGGCGTCCGGCGCCTACGCGCCCGGCGATGTCTTTTATCTCATGACCGACGCGCTGGCGGCGTGGTTTCTGGGCGCCCGCGAGGCGGGGCAGTCTCCCTGGCGCTGGTTCACGAATCTGTCATCAGACCCCCGATTCGCGAAGCTCGTGGCGGAACTGCGCGACAGCGGCCGCCTGGCGAACGACGATGTGACCCTAGCGCGGGTAGAGGTAGAGGCGGGCACGTAATGCCATCGAACACTCCCGGCTCCGCCTCGCCGCCGCCCTGGCCGACACAAATCGCCTACCAGGACGCGCTTCAGGACCCCGCCAGCGCCTTCTCCGACCCGGAACTGCGGACCGCCGTGCCGGAGGACCTGACGCCGTTTGGCCTGCCTCAGCCCATCACCGGGCAGTACGCCAACGTCTACCGCATGCGGACCGCCGACGGAAGTCTCGTCGCCGTTCGGCTTTTCCTGCGGGATGTGGCGGGGCGCTCTCTCGTCTACGCCGCCTTACGGGAGCATCTGCGGACCCTGGGGGCGCCGCCGCCCTTCCTGACGCCGATGGACTACCAGGAGCAGGGCATTCGGTGCGAGGGCGCGTGGTACCCTCTGGTCCGGATGCCCTGGGTGGCGGGCGTCCCTCTGAACGCCTATGTCGAGGCCGTGCTGAACGAGCCGGACGCGCTCCGGCGTCTGCGACGGACGCTGTTCGAATTGGCCGAGGGGCTATCGCAGGCGCAGATTGCGCACGGGGACCTTCAGCACGGCAATTTGCTCGTCGAGCCGGAGACGGGGGCGCTGAGCCTGGTGGACTACGACGGCGTGTTCGTCCCGGCGCTGGCGGGGCGGGTGGCTGGGCGCGAGGCTGGTCATCCGGCGTACCAACACCCCGGGCGGACGGTACGCGACTACGGGCCGCTGATGGACCGCTTCTCGCTTCTGGTGTTGCAGGCGGCGCTGGCCATCCTGATGCGCGAGCCGGAGTTCTGGTATCGCCTGGACAACGGCGACAATCTCCTGTTTCGGCGCGAGGACTTCGCTGCGCCCGAAACGTCCCGGGCCTTCGCTCTGCTCGCCCAGAGCCGGGATGGTGAGGTGCGGGCGGCGGCTCAGGTTCTGCGGGACGCGTGCAACGGACCGCTTGCCCGCGTCCCCCTGGCCGCGCGGGTCCTGCCTCTGCCGTAGCAGGACCCCTGCGTTACTACCACCGACGCCCGGCGAAAGCGCCGCCGCTGGCGCGCATCGCGCGGGCCATCTCCTCCAGGCGCTGGACGCGCTCTTCGGTGCGCGGGTGCGTCCGGAACAGGTTCGCCAGACCGGCCAAGCGGTCGCCACCCAGCGGGTTGATGATGAATAGGTGAGAGGCCGCCGGGTTAACCGGAAGCGGCATCTGCTCTGCCGCGTACTCGATGCGGCGCAGGGCGTTCGCCAGCCCCATCGGGTTGCCACTGATCTGCGCACCGCCCCGGTCCGCGTCGAACTCCCGCGCCCGGCTGATGGCAAGCTGAATCACCGTAGCTGCAAGCGGGGCCAGCAGCGCCGCCGCCAGCGCGCCAATCGGGTTGCCGCCCTCCTCGTCGTCATGGCTACCAAGGCCGCCAAAGAAGGCGCGGAACTGGAGCATCTGCGCCAGGAACGAGATCGCTCCGCCCATCGTTGCGGCGACGGACGAAATCAGGATGTCACGGTTTTTGATGTGCGCCAGCTCGTGCGCCACCACGCCCTCCAGTTCGTCCTGCGGCAGCATCTGGAGGATGCCCTGCGTGACGGCGACGGCCGCGTTCTGCGGGTTGCGGCCCGTGGCGAAGGCATTCGGCTGCCCGCTCGGTATCACATAGACGCGCGGCATCGGGATGCCCGCCCGCTCCGAGAGGCGAGCGACCATGGCGTACAGGCCCGGCGCCTGCTGCGGGCTGACCGGCTGCGCCCCGCTCATCGCCAGGGCAATCTTGTCGCTGAACCAGTACCCGGCTGCGTTGGTCACGAGGGCGAGCACGAAGCCGATGACGAGCCCCTGCTGACCGCCCAGGAGGCGGCCGACCAGAAGGAAGAGGCCGAACAGAGCGGCCATGAAGAGTGTTGTCTTGAGCGTGTTCATTTCTCCTTGAGTGTCCCCCAAACCACCATCTCGATAAGGGCGCGCAAGCCCGCCCGCCGGGGCGGGGCGCTTCCCTACTATAGATACCCCTTTGGCGAACATGAAGTTCGCTGCCGGGCGAGCGGCGGACTGCCGCGACGCGAAAAAGCCCGACACACGCGTGCCGGGCTCGGGTAGCTGACTTTAGTTTAGAACCAGGAAAATTGACGGAACAAACGTGCGTAAGGGGTGTCAAACGGGAAGCGCCCTCGGAGAGACTCGAACTCCCGACACTCGGTTCCGAAGACCGATGCTCTAATCCGCTGAGCTACGAGGGCAGGCGCGGGATATATCCCGCGTGTGTAAAGTATATCATAAGGCGCCCGCCGCCGTCATGCGAAGGGCGTGTGAAAAACAGTCAAGACCGGGGTAGGACTTAGCCGATAATCCGGCAAGTAAGCGGAGATGTCGAAACGGGGAACTTTACCCGGCGCGTTTCGTATTTGATAGGAAACGTTCGTATGTGGAAGCACCGGCTCCTTCGCACCCGTGGCCACATGGGGATGAACGCCGGTGCTTCCGCCATCAAGGCGGACGCATGAAAGGGCAGCGCGGATCTCGGTAGGTGCTGTTAGAGCGCAGACCGGGGTCACGTTAGGCAATCAACAACTTACCACCGATAAAACCGGGCATCTGTGGTGACCGGTCCGGAACGGAGGCATCCTGACGACGATGCAGACGATGGAACATACAGTGGACCAGGAAGAAGAGATCGTTCTGACCCAGAGTGGTCTGGAGTCTATAGAGGAAGAGCTTCGGCGACTGGTCACCGTAGAGCGACCGGAAGTAGCCAACCGCATCCGGGACGCGAAGGATTTCGGGGATCTCACGGAAAACGCGGAGTACGAGGCCGCCAAGACGGCGCAGGCCTTCGTGGAAGGGCGGATCATCGATCTCAAGCGCATCCTCGCCAGCGCGCGCATTCTGAGCGAGGACGAGGTGCGTACGGACGCGGTCGGCATCGGCTCTACGGTGACGGTGCGAGACCTGGAGTACGGAGACGACTGGACGCTCAAGGTGGTCTCGCCTTATGAGGCCAATCCCGACGACGACCTGATCTCGGACCTTTCGCCTGTGGGCCGTGCGCTCATGGGGCACAAGGTCGGCGACCAGGTGACGGTGAACACGCCGGGCGGAACCACGCGGTACGAAATCACGGCTATCACCAAGTAGTCGAGAAAACCATCAGCGGACCGGACGGCGCAGCGCGCGGTTCGGCCTATACCGAGGACTCAGCCGGGCGGCCTTTTGGGGCCGCCCGGCTTTTTGTCAGGCCGCCAGGAGACGCGTGGCATAGTCGGCCCGGGTTTCGCCGGCCCGCGCCGGAAGGGTATCGGTCCTCCCGGCCCGGCGTGACCACTCCTGCGCCGTCTCTGCGTCCACCGGCTCACCCGGTCGCGCATCAAACGAGGGGAAGAAGCCCAGGCAGCCCGCCTGCTGGAGCGTTGCCCACTGCGGGTGCTCGCGCGGGACATCTCGCAGGTAGATCAGCACCTGTCCCTGCTTCAGCAGTTCGGCCTGCATCTCGCGCACCGGAACCTTCCGCACCGAAACTCGCCGCTCGATCGCCAGGTGCGCGGCCACCCCCGCCGCATGCCCGAGCGCCATCCAGCACGGCTCCATCCGCAGCGTCCCGAACCCGAGATGCGTGGCCGAACAGGGCACGGGCGTCAGGAGGCCGTCCACGCCGACTGGGACGATCACGCCGTAGGGCACCTGGTATGGCGACGTGATGGCCGCCAGGCCCAGGAAACCGTCCAGGTGGATGCGCCCCGGCTCGCGCTTGCGGTGAGCATGCGAGTCTATGGGGTAGTGGCTTGCGGTGACGGCGTCCGCGTGGATCGGCGGGCGCGGGTCGCGCTTCGCCGGTTGTTTGCCCTCCATGATCGCGTAGGCGTGGGGCAGGTCGGCGGGAGAGATGGCGTCCAGCGCGGTAAACAGGTACTCACCGCTGATACGTCGCCCCTCGCGTACGTAGATCTGACGCGGGAAGTGGTCGTTGTCCGCGTACTCGTCCCGTGCCAGGCCCCAGCGGCGTGCCTCCTCCCGCACTGCCTCCGGCATCTCCGGGTCATTCTGGCAGAACCACAGCAAGCCAAGCGTGTAGTCACGGAGCCGCTGCGCGAAGCGGTCGCGCCACTCCCACCCTTCGGTGGGGTAGGGGTAGTTCTCTTCCGGCAGGTCTGTGGAGAGGAAGGAGCGGTGGTGGTTGTTCGTGTCGGTCTTGCGGTTCGGCACGCGCACCGGGTTTACCACCCCGACATCCGGCCCCTTCTTCCCGGAGAAGCCCGGGGGCATGAAGGAGACGAAGTGCCCGCTCCGGGCGTCCTCCACCAGCGAGGCGTATTCCGCGCGGTCGTAGCTTCGCGGCTTCTCCACAGGGACACGATTTTCCGGCGCGTCGGTCAGGCAGAGGCGATAGTTGTACGCCTGGAGGGTGTCGTCGCCCTCCAGGGTGCTGCCCTCGCCCAGTGGTCCGAGCCCCCAGCGGCGATAGACGCGCCCGGCGAACGGCTCGCCGTACTCCGCGGCGCCCTCCCGCCGCGTTTCAAAGACGCCGCCGGCCGCCGCCGCCAGGTCCCCTTCATACGTCGCGTCGATGAAGACCTGCGCCTGGTACTCCTCGCGGGCGTTCGTCTCCCGGTCCACCACGATGACATGCGCCAGCCGCGTGTCGTTCATGATGACGTTGCGCGCGTCCGCGTCGAACTGCCGGTTCTTCCGCACGGTAACGCCCGGCTGCTCCGCGAGCATCGCTTCGAACACTCGTTCCGCCACGCTCGGCTCGAAGTGGTAGCCGTCCGAACAGTCCTTCACCTGCTGGCTTTCCGGGCCGTACGTGTCCACATAGTGCTGACGGACGCGGCGCGTGAACTCCCGGAACAGGCCGCCCGTGGCGGCGCGGGTCGCGATGTCCGTGGCGCCGAGTCCGTTTGCAGGAAGGCCGCCGATGTGCGCGGTGCGTTCCAGCAGCAGGACGCGGCGCCCGAGGCGGGCGGCGGCGACCGCCGCGCAGATGCCTGCCGGGGTGCCGCCGACGATGACGATGTCGAACGAGGTCTGCCTTGGTTCCTGGCTCACGAGATGAAACTTTCGAAGGTATTTGCTGCTCCTCTTATTCATCCGCGGTTCCGTGGCACTTGTCCTCCTTCCGGGCCGCTGCGGGCGTTAGTGTGCCCTGATCTGACTCGTGATGGTGGTGTCCTGGATCTTCGTGTCTTCGGCCAGCAGGAACGCCTTGCTCAAAATGAGCGCAAGCCGCTGATCCCCTTCGAAGGGCAGAAAGAGCCCCCCGGTTCCGCCCGCGTCCTGCTTCCGGTCCTGCACAATGCAGAGGTATTGGTCGTTCGGCTCCATCAGGATATTGCCGCTGCCCAGGTGGATCTTGTAGGTGCGCAGGTCGCCCCGGACCACCAGAAACTTGCCATCGAGGCGGCAGCGGTCGGCGATTTTGAGGCGGGGGAGCAGGCGTGCCAGCACCGCGCCGCGGGTCTTCGCGGACGCCGACAGGTCGCCGAACGCGTAGTCTTCCCAGTAGTTGCGGAACTGGTCCGGCCCGGAGTCGCGCCAGTTCGGGTCGTTGCCCACGCTGCACACCCCGACGAACAGGTCGACGTCCCGCAGGATCTCGGAGAAGGCCAGGGCCGGGACCTCGGTCAGCGGGAGGGGAGTGGTGCTGTCTCCGCGGAAGAAGCGCACCTGATCCGTCGAGAGGTACAGGAAGATGCCCGAGTCGCTGAGGGTATCGCCTGCGGCCTCCGTGAAGAACTCCGCCCGCAGGTTCCAGTGGGGCAGGTGCAGCCGCGCGGCGTCGCTTCCGCCGCCATCCCAGCCGCCCTCCAGGCGGTAGGCCCAGCCGCGCTGCGTCGCGAGCGCGTGGAACTGGTGCTGCTTGAGGACGTGTCCCGCGAAGCGATTCGAGTACGTCCCCGTGTTCAACTCCGCGTCCGTGAGCAGGTAGACCTCGCGGTGCGCCTGCTTGAACGGCTGCCGGACGCCCAGTGCCTCCAGCCGTTCGCGCCAGCGCTGGACGTACTCCACCGGGAAGCCGATGGGGTGCCACAGTGCGACGGACGTGTCCTCCGTCACCCAGTCCAGCGACGCGCCGGAGACATCGTAGAAGACCCCCGCCCCGTCGTCCCACATCCCCTCGCCCTTGCGCCCTTCGGCGTCGGCCAGGTGCCAGATCAGGCGGCGGGTGAACGACGCCAGCAGCGGGTGCTCCCGGAAGCGAGTCTTCCAGTCGGAGAGCTTCCAGGTGCGCTCGCCCAGGTAGAACGCCTCGAAGCGGTGCCGCTGGGCGGTCATCAGCTTCTCGGCCGCGTCGGTGTCGGACTTGAACGCCTTCCAGTCCTCCGCGAAGTCGCGCTTCACCGCGGCCGGCACGGACTTCAGCACCTTGCCGTCGGGGCCGGTCCAGGCGAGGGTTACGCTCCCCTCCGGCGTGAGCGTCGCCGTCACCGCGTACTCGCCGAACGACTCCCGGCGCATTCCATCCATCCCGAACCCGAGGGTGGGCACGGCGACATCTTCCAGGTCTTCGCGGGTCATGCCCGCCCGCTTCGCCGCGGCGTCCAGCGCCTGCTCCACCTGCTTCAGCACCGGCCGGTGGGAGATGCGCGACTTCAGGCGCCCGAGCTGCGCGATAGCTTCGGGGCAGTTGTCCATCAGGCTCAGGGCGTGGATGGCGCCGGTCGCGGCGCGCTGCGCCCACGGACCGATGCCGGGAATCTTCCGCAGGCACGCCTCGGCCGCCTTCGCCAGGGCACGCGCCAGGGCCGGCGTCGGCCGGGTGGCGGCCGCCCACGCAAGCCCCTTGACCAGGGTAACGTTCTTCTCGCTCAGGCCGGGCCGGCTCTGCCAGTCGAACTCTTCAGGGTCGAAGTCCTCCTGCGTCCAGCTTTCCTGCTGCTCCCGAATTCCATCGAGAACGCGAGAGGGCAGGACCACCGCGGCAAGCCATCGGGCGGTCTGCTCGTCGAACGCCTCCGCGCCGACCGCCTGGATGTGCTTTTCCGCCTCCTTGAGCCACTTCGCAGAGGGCTTCGCCGGGCCTTCCGCCGTCTGCAGGTGCGCGAAGAACTCGGTCCAGGCCGCCTTACTTTGGGGAGATTGGGCGTCCAGGAAATCCCGGGCGGCGTCCGCCCAGGGCTCGCCTCGGTCGGGTAGGGCGTGGTCCGTGTCGCCCAGTAGCTCCGCAATCACGGCAAGGTGCTTGCGGGAGTCCTGGTCGCCACCTCCATAGCGCCCCAATTCGTCCCGGAGAGCCAGCAGCAGTAGGCGGTGCGACTCCGTGAGCGCGCCTCCCGTATCCACGAAATGCCGTGCCTGACGAATGACGGCGCCGCGCACCTGCGAGAGGACGTCCTTCAGGCTGACGGCGAGCAGCCATTCGACCTCGTCGGACGTGAAAGGGAGGCCGCGGGCGAGCAGGGCGGAGCGCACCGGGTCCAGGCGGTTTAGCGTCTCGGTATACCGCTCTGACTTCGCCTGCCGGTACAGTATCTCCTTGGCGAGGGCTGCCTGGCGTGCGGGCGGAGACTTCAGGAGCGTCCGTCCGGTGGGGTAGTCCTTCGGCTTGATCTCCCAGGAGTATATCTTCTTGACCTCCTCCTGGTAGGCATTGAGGAGGCCAGGAACTTCGGCATCCGTTTCGCCTGGCGGCTCGGGCACCCGCAGCGGTTTTGCGGTACCAGGGACGGCGTTCTCGCGCAGCGCCGCGACAGCATACTCAATACTCACGCGGGCTCTCCTTTATCCGCCGACCAGCGGGACGAGACGGAGAAAGCTGACCTGCGTGCCGGGCTTCACCTCGATCACGTCGTCCAGCGTGTCCACCTGTTTGTCGTCCACCAGGATAAAGAAGCCGTTGCGCTGGAACGCCTCCACGGCCTTCTCGTACTGCGTCTCCCAGTCGATCTTGCGCTTACGGTCTCGGAGACGGTAGCCGTTCAGGGTCGCCTCCGCGTCGGTGGGCTGTACCAGGCCGCGGAAGTACTCCGGGGGCGCCGCGTTATACTGGCGTACCTCTTCGTACACCCGCTCACGGATCAGTTCGCGTACGGTAATGCGCTCGGTGAGGAAGTCGAGGGTCAGACCGCCGGACCGGGCCCCGGTCGCGGTCTCGTCGTAAACGGTCAGGGTAGCGGCAGCGGACATGGAACTACCTCCTTGGGCGGCCCCGCGGTCGGGCAAGCGGCGAGACCATTGTAACACTGCTTGCCTACTGCGCGGGGCCGCTGCGAAGGCGGAAACCGCTGGCTACGACCGGCGCCAGAGGAGGGGGTTCACCGTGTCGTCGTCCAGCACGTCGCCGATCTTCAGAGACTCGAAGTAGGCGTCGGGCAGTACGTTTTTCTTGCCGTTGAACGTCGACCCGTCCGGCATGTAGGCGCAGGTCATCGCGCGGCGGGGGCGGTTCGTCATGTTCGCGCCCGCGCCGTGGGCGGTCAGGCCGTTGTGGAACACCGCGCTCCCGGCGGGGCAGGGGCAGGCGACCGTCTCGATGGAACGCCACTCGGGGTACACCTTGAACAGGTCCGCGATCTTCTCCCCGATTCCTGTGTTATCGAACCGCGCGGTCTTGTGCGTGCCCGGGACGTACCACATGCAGCCGTTACCCAGCGTCGCGTCGTCCAGAGCTACCCAGATCGACAGGGCATCGCGCGAGGAGAACGACCAGTACGGATTATCCAGATGCCACCCGGTCGGGTTGCCGAAGGGCGGCTTGATAAGCGCCTGATCGTGCCAGATGCGGATGCCGTCCACCCCGGCCAGCGTCGCCGCCATCTTGCCGAGGCGCGGGTCCAGCATGATCTCCCGCATCCCGTCGTGCGTGTCGGCCAGCTTCACGCACTGGGTGAAGACCTGCGCGTAGTAGGAATCCGGGTCATTCTGGTTCGTCAGGTTCCACTTCAGCCCTTTGGGCACGCCGACGCCCGCGAGCCGCTGCTCCACAGCCTCGTCGGTCGTGCGGCGCCAGTGCTCCAGTTCGTCGGCGTCCAGGAAGTTTTCCAGGACGACGAAGCCATTCTCGCGGTAAAAACCGATCTGCTCGTCGGTGAGTTCTGTCTTCATAGGGGGCCGTGCCTTTCCGTTTCCGCGGCGGGCGGAGTGTGCTGTATGATGGCGCTATGCCGTTGGACGTTTCGCCCCGCATGACGCTCTGTCTGGCCATCGACCTGAAGAAGTCGACGGCGGCGGGGCTGCGGCTTTCCACCAAGAAGCTCGACCGCTTCAACCTCGCGCTGGTGCGCCAGGTGACGCCCCACCTGACTGCGGTCGGGTTGGAGGGGGCGCTCCTGAAGTTCACCGGCGACGGCTGGCTGGTGATCTCCGACGACCCGGAGCACGCGGCGCCGCTGTGCTGCCTGGCGATTATCATGGCGTGCCGGTTTCAGGCGGAGATGGGGCGCGAGGCGGGCCTGGACCCCAGCAGCGTGCCGGCGCTGCGGATGGCGGTCTGCTGGGGGCGGGATCTGCTGGTGGACCTGCCCAACGGACAACGTGACTTCGTGGGCGACAGCGTCCGCCGCGCGGTGCGCGCCTGCCAGGTCTGCCGCGACAACGAAGTGGTGGTGGACGAGAGCGTGCTGCGCTGGGTACACCACGACTTTGTGGCGACGCGGCTGGACGTGCGCGAGCGGCTCCGGGACCTCGCTGATGCCAAGTTCGAGGAGGAGCTTTCGCTGTTCTCGCTGGACGAGTTGAAGGTCGAGTCGGCGGCGGACCTGGACGCGCCCGAATACTTCGTCAACACCCTGGCCGTGATCGGGCGTGGCGGCGAGGCCGCCGCCCTGGCGGACGAGGTGGCGGACACGCTCCAGGACGAGGCCGAGGCGCCCGGCGCGGACCCGGCGGGTCTGACCGCGCGCTTCAACCGCCTTCTGGCGAGTCACCTGGACTACGAGACCGTGAACCGGCTTCTGCGCGACATGCGAGAGGCGGGCCTCAAGCCGGACGTCGGCACCTACAACTCGGTGCTGGCCAAGGCGCAGGACTACGCGACCAAGTTTCGCTGGCTCCAGAAGATGAAGCAGGAGGGCATCGCGCCGAACGTCAAGACATTCACCCTGCTGATCGAGAACGCCGAGGACGAGGCCGCGGCGCGCCGGTGGTACAACCGCATGCGCAAGGAGGGCATCATCCCGGACACGTACCTGCTGAACGTCCTGATCGACCGGGCGGGCGACCACGAAACGGCGTCCGCGTGGCTGGGGCAGATGGAGGCGCAGGGGGTGCGGCCCAACGCCAACACGTACGACTTGCTGATCGAGAAGGCGGGGGACGTTCGCAGCGCGATGGCGTGGATCGACCGAATGGCGCAGGCGGGCATTCCGCCGAGCCCGGTGTCGTTCAAGTCGCTGGTGACCAAGGACATCCGGGCCATCGGCGCGGACGAACTGCTGGCCTGGTTCCTGGCGCTGCCGCACCACCCGCCGGAGGCGATGCAGCAGGCCATCGCCGAGTACCGCCGCCACGGGCGCTACGACGACGCCCTGCGGCTGTGCCTGGACTACCCGTACACCCAGACGGCGCGCAAGGTCTTCCGCGCCCAGCCCGAGCGGACCCTGGCCTACTTCCGGGAGGTAGTGGAGCGCGAACCGGACCACGCGAACGGCGCCTACGCCCTCGGCCTCGCCCTGATGACGCTCGGCCGCGGAGCAGAGGCGGAGCCGTGGCTCCACCGCGCGCGGGCGCTTGCGGACCCCGGCCCCCGCCGGGACGAACTGGCCCGCCTCCTGGACGAACTGCGCACAGCCACCCCCACCGATGTAAAGTAGCCCGGACGGCGACGCGGCGGGGGAGACGAGCCTACACATCACCGCGCTGGAACGCTCCCCTTAGCAAATCTTGCCGCGCTTTCCGGCGATGCCGTGGGAGATCGGCTCCTCGCCGTTCGGGCCGTTGACCCAGCGCTCGTCCACCGGGGCGTCCGCGTGCTGGTAGCGCGTGTCCGTGGAAAGGCGCAGGTACTGCGTCTGGTTGTCGATGCTGGCGTGGACCGTCTGCATGCGGAAAATGAGGAGGTCGCCCATGCGGTACTCCGGCGACGTCAGCCACCGGCCGCCCAGCGTCTCCCGCAGCCCGACCGGGTCGTGCGAGATGGCGCCGTCCCACGCTTCGAACGAGCCGTCCCAGTGCTCCCAGTGCATCTGGCCGCTCAGTATCTTCTCCACGTTCGGGCCGTTCTCGCAGTACGTATCCACGTCCTGCTTGAGGTAGTCCGCCAGGGCCTCCTGGGCACGTCGGTGGGAGCCCTCCAGAATCATCAGGCCGCCGATCTCCAGGGGGATGTCGCCGAGCGGCGTCCAGGCGGTGTACAGGTCGTGCGTCCCCCGGCCCATGTAGACGATGTCGCAGTGTGGCGACGTCCCCGGCCCCGGCCCCACCGCGCGCAGCCACGTGTAGTCGAAGTGACGCACCGGCCCGCCGATCAGCCTGCTGAACACCTCCAGCATCGCGCCGTCGTACACCACCCGGCGGATGGCGGCATTGTCGCGCGCGTACTCCGGGCGGAAGTAGGGGTTGCGCTTCTCCTTGAGCACGCCCTCTTCCCAGTTCCCCGCGAGAATCCCCTCATCCCGGGCGCGCTCCAGGACGGAGCGCCGCGCTGCCGCGACCTCCTCGCGGTCCAGCACACCGGGCAGGTATACGTAGCCGTCCTCGGCCATCCGTGCCCGCAGCGCCTCGCCGTCGCCCGCCGCGTCGTCCGAGCGCCGCAGGAACCCGAAGGCGTTCTCCGAAAGGTCCATGTCCTTGCCGCCCGCCCGCAGGCGCGGCAGCGTCGCCGTGGTTGTCATTGGGTAATGCTCCAAATCTTTGTCACCGCCCTGCGGCCATTTATTCCCCGCGCCGGTACACCAGCGGGTTGATCTCGCTGGCGGCAAGGTCACCGGGCTGGAGGCCCGGGAACCAGCGGCGCAGGTCGTTCTCGCGCTGCGGGCTGTCCGGCGGCGTGATACGCGCCCCATCCTCAACGTAGATAATCGTCATCACCTCTCGCGTCTGCTCCGCGGAGGCGTTGCCGGGGGCGCCGTGGATGGTCCAGCCGTCGTGGAACGTCGCGTCGCCCGCGCGCATCGCCCCCGCGTACACGATCGGGTAGCCCTTCTCCGCCACGAGGTTCGCGAGTTGCGCCTCCGAGTCGTCGGAGATGTTCAGGGGGCCGAGGTAGCCAAGCCGCTGCGACCCGGCGGCGAAGCGCATCGTGCCCATGCTTTCGTCAGCGTCCACCAGAGGCATCCAGAGCGTTACGCACTTCGCGCCATCGAGCGGCCAGTACTGCTGGTCCTGGTGCCAGGGCGTGTGCCCTCCGCCCGGCTCCTTATAGAGCGCCTGGTCGTGGTACACGCGCACCCCGTCTACGCCCATGAGTTCGGCGGCGATGCGGGCGAACCGGCGGGAGAACACGAACTTCGCGGCCCGCGCGTCCATCTCCATCAGGTTGCCGACCTGGATGAACGCCTTGCCGTAGGTGTCGCGCTCCTCCAGGGGCTTGGTCTGCCGGTTGTGCGCCATGGTGACATCCCAGAGGATGGGGCGGTAGGCGGCGACCTCGTCGGGCGTCGCCACGCCGCGCAGGACCGCGAACCCTTTCTCCTGGAACGCCGCGATATCTTCGGGTGCGAGCGGGTAGTCGCTGTCGAGCGGGGGGAGGGAATCGGTCTGGTTGGGGGCGGGGGCGGCAACGGCCATCGGGGCATCTCCTTCGATGTGATTCCTTTGTATGGTATTCCCGATAACGGCTGTCGGCAATGCCTGCTGTGGTACAAAACATGTACAAAATGGGAAAGCCGCGTCACGGCACGGAGGGTAACAAGGCGGGGTGCAGCACACGATACTCATTCCGAACGCAGTGCAGACACCTCTGGGGCGGTGGATCGTCGCCGGGCACATCGCGGGCGGGCGGGGCGTCGTGCCGGCGCGCCCGCTCCGCGTGTACGGCTCCTACGCCGTGATGTGTGTCCTGCGCGGCGAAGGTGCCTACGGCGACGCGAACGGAGTGCGGCGGTTACTCGCCGCCGGGGACGTTGTCTTTGTGTTTCCCGAGTTTGGACACACCTACGGGACCGGGCGCGGGCGCCGCTGGGACGAGATGTACGTGACGTTCGACGGGCCGGTGTTCGACCTCTGGCGCGAAACCGGTCTCCTCGACCCGAGGCGTCCGGTGGCGTCGGTGCCCGACCCCGGGTGGCCCGTCCGCCTGCGCGCCCTGCTCACCGATGTCGGGCGCCCCGGGGGGCAGCGTTCCGAGAGGATAGGACAGATGCAGCGGTTCCTCGGCCTGCTGTCCGAACTCCTGCCGAACGAGGCGGAAGAGAAGGATATCACCCCCGCCGCGCCGCCGCTGTGGCTGGTTCGCGCCTGCGGTCTTCTGGAGACGGACCTGGGCATTCCGGTCGATCTGGCGGAGGTGGCGGAAACGGCGGGGCTCTCCTACGAGTCGTTCCGGAAGCAGTTCGCGCGGGCGACCGGCGTTTCCCCGGCCCGCTACCGCTTGCAGTGCCGCATCGAGGCCGCAAGGCAGCTTCTCCGCTACTCGCCGCAGATGACCAATCGGCAGGTCGCCGAAGCCCTGGGCTTCTCGGACGAGTTTCACTTCTCGCGGCGCTTCAAGGAACTGACCGGCGTAACCCCGAAGGCGTTCCGGGCAGGGGAGGGGGGATAAGGCAAAAACGTTCCCGCCGGCTTTGAGGCGCGCCCCGGCAAACGGATAACGGTTGCCGGGGCGCGCGTGAGATTAGCGGCCCGCTACAGTGGTCGTGTTGCGGACGCTGTTCTGAGAGGAACGGCGAAGGGAAACGAGTCCCAGAGAGAGGATGCCGAGGCCCATAAGGAGGGAGGTGCTGGCTTCGGGGACCGCCGCGGTGGAGTTGAAGTTCACATTGAGGCGGTAGCTGCCCGTGAAGGCCGAGGTGGAACTCGCCGAAAAACCACCGTTGAAGATGGTGTTCCAGCCTCCCAGGGCGACGTAGTAGGTGCCCGCGTCCAGTTCGCCATCCGCAAAGGACAGGCGGCTGAGCAGGTTGCCGCCGGCGAAGTCGATGTCGTCATTCAGGGCGACCACGCCGCCGAATGCGTTGTAGAGGGCCAACTCCGTATCGTTGTTGGCGGCCAGTTCAGAACCCAGTGTGTCGATCTCCAGGGCGCCCCCGGTGTAGTCAAACTGGAACCAGTGGACCTCACCTGCGCCGAGGAGGCCGGTCGTGGAGGAGGGGGTGCTGATCACGGTCGCGGGCGGGGGAGTGGCGGTGTCGGTGCCGAGAGTGATAGTGATGTTGTTCCAGGAGGCAAAGGAACCGGTATAGGCCTGGAGGTGCCAGAAGTACAGCGGCGTCCCGCCGATGTACGGAGTGTCCATGAACCCTTCCCACGTCAGGGTCACCGGGTTGCCGTTGCTGGCGCTGTTCGGGGCGGAACTCGGGTCTGCATAGAACACGGAGTTCGCACTCCCCGGCGATGGCTCACTGACGAAGGCCCAGATAGCTTCTTCAGACCAGGGCACACCGGCGCCAGCGACCCAATCGACACTTACGGTGTACGAAGTGTAGGTGACGCCCGCGGGAGCACCGACCAGTTCCCGACTACCAATATCGCTGGTGACTGTTTGGTTGAACGGGCTAAAGGTGTACGACTGGGCATGGGCCGAAGCCGACGCGAGGGTGACAAACGCACAGGCAGCGGCCAGAAGCGAGGTCGCCCGCTTGAGCAGGCCAGAGGCGAGGTGGGAGGACGGGAAGCGTGTGGTGGTGGTGAGAGTGTTCACGAGGGTCCTTTCTTCTGGGGAACTCGGTCGAAATTATACAGTAGTTTTGTCAGTATTAAGCAAGTTGGGCAAGTAATATTTGCAGTATTTGTGTGGCGCGCGCGGGGCAGACCTAGCGGCCGGAGTGTTCTGCGGGAGCGGTAACAGAAGGAAAAGCCGGGGGAGGAGCGTCAATTTACAGGTGCTATGAGCTACCAGTATGACGTCTTCGGAATGTGCAACGCGCTGTTCGACCTGCAGGCCGAGGTGCCGGACGAGATGCTGACCGAACTGAAGGTCGGCAAGGGCGGCATGTTCCTGATCTCCGAAGAGGAGCAGCGGGCGATGGTCCCGAAGGTCTACACCCGCCTCGTCAACAGCGAGTCCGGCGGCTCGGGCGCAAACACGATGATCGGGCTGGCACTCCTCGGGGGGAAGGCCTGCTACACAAGCCGGGTGGGACGCGACGAGCACGGCTCGCTGTACCGTCAGGGGCTGGAGAAGCTGGGCGTCAAGCCAAACCTGGGCGCCGGAGACGGAGAGACGGGTATCTGCCTGGTGTTCATCACCCCGGACACGCAGCGGACCATGTGCACCTTCCTGGGCGTCGCTCAGGACCTCCAGACAGAGGACCTGAACCTGGACGACCTGCGCGCTAGCCAGTACCTCTACATCACGGGTTACCTGTGGGACACCGAGAACCAGAAGGAGGCGGTTCTGCGGGCAATGCAGGAGGCGAACCAGGCCGGGGTGAAGGTCGCCCTCAGCCTCTCCGACCCGTTCTGCGTCCAGCGGCACAAGGAGGACTTCACGCGGCTGCTCAAGGAGCACGTGGACGTGGTGTTCGCCAATAAGGACGAGGCGATGTTGCTGACCGACGCGGAGGACGCCCGCGCGGCCGCAGCGCAGATCACCGAGATGGCCGGCTGCCTGACCGTGGTGACGATGGACAAGCACGGCTCGCTCATCCAGGAGGGCAGCACCACCTACGACATCCCCGTTTACCCTGTGGAGGCGATCGACACAACCGGCGCGGGCGATATGTACGCAGCCGGAATCCTGTATGGCCTGACGCAGGGGTTGCGGATGGAGGCGACCGGGCGCATCGCGGCCTACGCCGCCGCGCAGGTCGTGGCCAAACTCGGCCCGCGCCTGGAGAGCATCGACCAGGAGGCCATCGAGGTCATCAAGAACGAGTTCCGGTAAGGGTTAACCGCAGAGGCGCAGAGTGCGCAGAGAGGGAGAGAGTTTCTTTTCTCTTCTCTGCGCCCTCTGCGCCTCTGCGGTTAAAACCCGCTAATTCATGTTGACCGGCTCGCCGTTTTTGTCGGCGGACTTCCAGGCGGCTTCGGTCAACTCGATGGTCTTCAGGCCGCAGAGCGGCGGGGCGGCGGGGGCGGGGCGCTCGCCGCGGATCACCGACAGGAAGTCCTCGTCGATAGAGCGGGTCGGGGGCAGGTGCTCACCGTCGATGGTCGTGCGGACATTCTTCTCGTTGCAGAACTCCAGCTTGCCGTTGCGCAGGAAGAACGCGCCCTTCTCACACCAGATAGTGATGTCCTCGTGCCAGCCGACACACGTATCGCCGAGGATCGAGATGTTCCCCTGGCCGCCGTTCGTGAACTTGATCGACAGCGCAGAGTTCTGGTCCACCTCCGTGCCCGAGAAGTCGATGAACGCCGAAACGTCCGCCACGGTCAGGCCGGTTATCCACATGATGACGTCCAGGATGTGCGATCCGGAGTCGTTCAACTGCCCGCCGCCGCTGAGCGCCATCTGTTGCCGCCAGGTGCCCGCCGTCCCCTTCTTCCAGGACTGCGAGAGCAGGGCATTGACGAACTGCACCTGGCCCAACTCGCCCGAGGCGATCTTGTCGCGCATGTAGACGTACACGCCCTGCGCGTGCCGCTGGTAGGCAAGGGCGAAGACCTTGTCGTAGCCCTCCAGGGCGGCAAGCAGCGTCTTGGCGTGCTCCACGGTGCAGACCATGGGCTTCTCCATGAGGACGTGCTTGTGCGCCTTGATGGCCTCCATCCCCATCTCGAAGTGGAGAGTATGCGGGGTGGCAATCTCTACCGCGTCCACGTCCTCGCGGGCCAGGAGCTCCTTGTAGTCGGCGGTCTCGAACGCGCCGTTCAGGAACTCGGGAAACTGCTTCTTCGCCCGTTCGATCTGCTCCGGATTGATGTCGCAGAGCGCGGTGATCTGAACGTCGGGAAGTCGGGAAAGCTGGTTGATGTGGGCGCGGGCCATGCCGCCGACGCCGATAAGTCCGATGCGGACCGGGGTAGCCATACTGCGTAGATGCTCCTCCGAGGATTCCCCGTAGGGTTCGCACCCCCCTGCTCTTTCTCCTGCCGCCGGCAAGAATTAACCGCCAGGACGCCAAGGGCGCCAAGAAGAGAAAGACGCTCTCTCCCTCTTGGCACCCTTGGCGCCCTGGCGGTTTAACCCTGCTCTGGGTGCGCGGCCTGCTCGATGGCTTTAAGCGTGGTCAGCAGGGCTTCCAACTCCGCCAGGGGGAACTGGGTGGCCGAGTCGGAGAGGGCGCTGGCCGGGTCCGGGTGCGTTTCCAGGAACAGGGCGTCGATGCCGACCGCGACCGCCGCGCGGCACAGGTGGGGGATGAACTCCCGCTGGCCACCGCTCTGGGTGCCCTGGCCACCGGGCTGCTGCAGAGAGTGCGTGCCGTCGTAGACCACGGGGACGCCCGCCGCCTGCGCCATCTGCGGCAGGGAGCGGAAGTCCACCACCAGGGTGTTATAGCCAAACGACACGCCGCGTTCGGTGACCAGCACGCGGTCGTTGCCCGTGGCCTCGACCTTCTTCACCGCCTGCGCGATGTCCCACGGAGCGAGGAACTGGCCCTTCTTGATGTTGACTGCCTTTCCCGTCTCGCCCGCGGCGACCAGGAGGTCCGTCTGGCGGGACAGGAACGCCGGTATCTGGAGGATGTCCACGGCCTCGGCGACCGCGGCGCACTGTGCCGCTTCGTGGACGTCCGTCAGGACCGGAACCCCGAACTCCTCGCGGATGGCGGCCAGTGTCTCCAGGCCGGCGTCCAGGCCGACGCCGCGGAAGTTCGCGCCGGATGTCCGGTTCGCCTTGTCAAAGCTGGCCTTAAAGACGTACGGGATACCCAGGCCGTCGCAGACGCCCTTCACGGTCCCCGCGACCTCGCGGCACAACTCGCGGCTCTCAATCACACACGGCCCGGCGATCAGGGCGAAGGGCGCTCGTCCGCCGCCCACCGTCACCCCGTCCGCGATGATCACACTTCTGGTCTGACTCTTCATAGCAAACTCTCCGTTAACTCCGGGGGGAAAGGCGTTCGTACACGTCCGGGACGTGGCGCTCCATCCACCGCTCGGGCTTCTCCAGCGGGCGGAAGCCGAAGCGGGAGTACAGCGTGTGGGCGTCGGCGGTAGCCAGGAGGGTGCGCCGGAGCCCCTGCATCTGTGGCTGCTGGAGGATAAGCCCGACCATCCATGTGGAGAGGCCCTTACCCCGCGCCGTTTGCAGGACGAAGACGTCCGCCAGGTAGGCAAAGGTCGCCTGGTCGGTGATGACTCGCGCGAAGCCGACCTGCTCCCCGGTGGCCTCCTCGTAGATGCCGAAGACCAGGCTCCCGGCGATGCTCCGCTCTACGACCTCACGCGGGATGCCCTTCGCCCAGTACGACTGCTCGCTCAGGAACCGGTGGACGGTCTCGACGTCCACCCGGGCAGGATCGTTGCTCAGGACATATCCGTCCCGGCGCCACTCGCGTACCGGGGGCTCTTCGGCTCTTATGCTCATGGGGCCTCACCCTCCTGACAGAAGCGCGCGGACGCGCTCCAGGTCCTCCGGCGTATCGACGGACTCAGGAGACTGCGGCGTCTCGACCATGCGGATGCGGTAGCCGTTTTCCAGCGCCCGCAGCTGTTCCAGCGATTCGATCTGCTCCAGCGTCGCGGGCGGGAGCGCGGTGAACGTTCGCAGGAAGTGGCGCCGGTAGGCGTACAGCCCGATGTGGAGCATTGGGGCGTACAGCGGCGACGCATTACGGTCGTAGGGGATCGGGCAGCGCGAGAAGTACAGGGCGAATCCGTTGTTGTCCGTGACCACCTTCACGGCGTTCGGGTCAGCGACGCGCTGCGGGCTCAGTCGCGCCATCGCGGACGTCATCACCAGGGTCGCATCCTCCACCAGGGGCGCGACCACGGCGTCTACGGTGGAGGGATCGAGCAGCGGTTCGTCGCCCTGGACGTTGGCGATGACGTCATACTCCTCAGGCAGCGTGACCGCCGCCTCCGCCACCCGGTCCGTTCCAGAGCGGTGGTCGGGAGAGGTCATCACGGCGTCACCGCCAAACGCCCGTACGGCATCGTAAATGGCGACGTCCGGCGTGGCGACAAACACGCGCGACACAAGGTGCGCGCGCGACGCGCGCTCGTAGACGTGTTGGATCATCGGCTTACCGCCGATATCGGCGAGGGGCTTGTCGGGCAGGCGGGTGGCCGCCAGGCGGGCGGGCACGATGGCGGCGACTTTGAGTTCGGGTGCGGGCATTATTAAGGATGTGTCTCGTCGGCCCCGGCAAACCGGAGCGGCATCGGGATGGGTTGATTATACTGTGCCGCGGGCCACGCGCGCCGCAAACGCAGGTAGCGCAGGTAGGCCGCGGCTCCCGCGGCGGCTTCGCGTGCGGCGCTCCCCGCGCGTCCTCCACGGATCGCGGCGGCGGCCCGCCCGAGGTGGAACTCCGCGTCGTGGCGCACCACGGACGTAAACGTGCGCCGGTACCGATAGCGAACCAGATCCCGCTGCGCTTCGGTCAGGTCCGGCCGGTGCAGGTAGCGGTAGAGCAGGTCCCACGCCGCGCGCACCATCTTCGGGGCGTTTTTCGAGTTATTCGCATCGTGCTGGCGCCACTCCAGGATCACCCGGTCGGCGAAGGCGATAGGCCCGCGCAGGCTGAGGCGCAGCCACAGGTCCCAGTCGTCGCTGGGCACCAGTGTCGGGTCGAACAGCGGGTCAAAGTGCGCCACAGCTTCGCGGCGAATCAGACACAGGCCCGGCGTATAGATGTTGTTCCCGTCGCCCGCCAGCGTCGCGAAGGTCGTCGGGTCGTCCGGGGCGCAGGGCACCAGCCGCTCGCCCTCCAGTCGGCGCCGCTGCCGCTTCAGCACCCCGCCGTCGCCGTCCAGAGCCTTTCCTGCCAGGTCCACCTTGCGGCACAGCCCGTGCGCCGCCACACACTCGGGATGGGCGGTGAGCGCCCCCGCCAGCGTTTCCAGCGCCTCCGGCGCCCACCGGTCGTCCTGGTCCAGAAAGATCAGCGCGTCCACCGGTCCCGCCTCCGCCGCCCCCCGGTTCCGCGCCCGCGCCACCCCCCCGTTCGCCTGAGTGACCATGGTGAACCGGGCGTCCCGTGCACACCACTCGCGCAGCACCGCGGGCGTCGCGTCGGTCGAGCCGTCGTCCACCAGGATGCAGCGCCAGTCCCCTTGGGTCTGTGCGGCCACGCTCGCCAGCGTCTCCGGCAGGAGCGCCGCGCCGTTATAGCAGGGTATGACGATGGCGATGGTCATGGGGATCTTGTGAGCGCCGCCGGGTTGGTTCCGTGGCCCATTGCCGCCGTGGACTGAAGTCCCGGCTTCTGTGATTCAAGCCCGCCTCCGCGAGCG
>CALEKU010000134.1 GCA_937902745.1 uncultured Armatimonadota bacterium | reverse complement strand
CAAAGAACAGCGACCATACGGGTATCCTACCAGCAACGCAGTCAGTTCTGAAGCCTTGCGGATGAAGCGCGGCTTGTCTGGGAAGCGTTCGACTCCCGACTGAAAGACGGCTCGTGCCTCATCGCTCCGGCTGGATTCCATGAGACGGCTGCCTTCGACGGCGATCTCGACCCAGTCCTGGTTACTCACGGTCCTGATCCCCTTTCTCTATGCACGACGCGGCCGGTCCCTCGCGCGGATGCCCGCAGGCGAGACTACGGCGTGAAGACTTCGGTGATGCTGCTAACGCTCTAACGCTCAGGCCCGCGAAGGGGCCGCAGCAGCAGGCATACGGACTCCCCTTCGTGCCGCGCCGTTGCGCAGGGAATGAGGGGATTTTACCCGACCGGGGACGGGGTGACGTACAGGGGAACGAGCGAATCGGTAGTGTCCGACTCGCCCCGTGCCAGGCGAGCGGCGGCAAGGCGGGCGACGAGCGCGGCCGAGGGGGCGGCCTCCGCCGCGGAGACGGCGGCGGGCGCGGGCTCCGGGGTTTCCGCCAGGACCGCGGGGACCGCCTCGCCGCAGAGAATCAGGGGAGCGTCGGGCGCCAGCGAAAGCCACTCCCGCGCCAGAGAAACGAGGGATTCGTTGCGCACGACGGCCGGGGGGGCGACGGGCACGACCTGACCGAAGCGGTAGAAGGCCGCGACCACCTCGTGCCGGCGGGTCGGGGCGACGGCGGCGATGCCGCCGGATACGGGCAGGCCGGGCACGCCCGCCGCGAGAGCGTCCAGCGAGGAGATGCCGACGACGGGTTTTCCCAGCGCCATGGCCCAGACCTTGGCGGTGGTGACGCCGACGCGGACACCGGTGAAGGAGCCAGGGCCGAGGCCGACCGCGAACGCATCGACGCCCTGCAGGGTCGCGCCCGCGTCCCTGAGGACGAACTCCACCGCCGCCGGAAGGCGCTCCGACAGGCGGCGCTCGTGGCGGAAGCGGTACTCGGTGAGTAGCCTGTCCCCATCGAAGACGGCGACGGAGCAGATATCGCCGGAGGTGTCGAGGGCGAGGATGCGCGTCACGCGGCGTTGCCCCCCTCCCAGGCCGCAGCGAACCCCATCCAGCGCGGGCCGCGCGGCAGGAAGTGGAGGGTGCGCGCCTCGGGGCCGGTCTCCTCCAGGTGGATGTCCAGGCGCTCTTCGGGCAGGATGCCGGCGACCCGCTCGGGCCACTCCAGAACCACGACGCCCTCCCCCGCCGAAAGCGCTTCGCCGAAGCCCGCGTCCTCGGCGTCGCCTGCGCCCGCCAGGCGGTAGGCGTCGCCGTGGAACACGGTCAGGCGACCGCCGCCCCGGTACTCGTGGAGCAGCGTGAAGGTCGGCGAGGAGACGAGCGCGGCGGGTGCGCCGAGCGCCGCCACCAGGCCGCGGGTGAAGGTCGTCTTGCCCGCGCCGAGGTCGCCGTACAGGCAGAGAACATCGCCGTCCCGCAGCAGCGCAGCAAGGCGCCCGGCGGCGCGCGCGGTCGCCTCGGGCGAGTCGGAGATCAGGGTCAGCGCGGCGGCGTCGAGGGTTGGGTCCACGCCCGGCATTATACCGCTCAGGACTCGGTGAAGCGCGCCACCCCCGCCAGCACCACGCAGAGCCCCGCCACCATGAGGACCGCGACCGCTGCCGTCCGCACCACCGCGCCGGTGAGCAGCAGCACGCCGCCGACCACGCCCAGAAGCGCCCCGATCGCCAGGAAGAGGCCCGCGGGCGGCAGGTCGATCGCGTAGGTCTTCGCCGTCTTCTCGGCCTCGGTCTGGCTTGTCTTCTCCAGGTGGGCGCGTAGCGCGGCGACATCCGGATCGCCCGGTCGGTCCTGCTCCAGCAGGCGCAGCGACTCGCGCGCCATCCGGAAGTTGCGCCGCTGGATCAGCAGAAACACACGCCGGAGCCGTCGGTCCTGGGTCGTATCCACCCCCGTCTGCATGTCGCCTTCCTCCCCTTCCGACACCCGATCGGACACCCGGCGCACGCCCGCGGTTACGCCCGCGGTTACGCCCGCGGTTACGCCGGTTTACCGGCCGTACTGTCCGCTTTTGCGCGGTGCGCCAGATGTGCTACACTAGGGCATGACCCAGGAGGATTCCGCTGCTTTAGGGCGCACGCCGCTCTACGATTCACACGTGCAGGCCGGGGGCCGCATGGTGCCGTTCGCGGGCTGGGAGATGCCCGTCCAGTATACGGGCGTTCTGCCCGAAGTGCGCGCCGTGCGCGAGTCGGTGGGCCTGTTTGACGTGTCCCACATGGGACGGGTCCGCGTCCGCGGCGCGGACGCGTTCGCGTACCTTCAGTTCCTGACCGTGAACGATGTCTCCCGTCTGCCCGACGCGGGCGGCGCAGCGCAGTACAGCCTGCTGTGCCTGGAGGCCGGCGGCATCATCGACGACATCATCGTCTACCGGCTCGCCGAGGACGAGTTTATCGTGGTGCTCAACGCGTCCAACCGTGAGAAGGATCTCGCGTGGATGCGCGGGCACGCGGCCCGCTACTCCCACCTCATCATCGAGGACGAGACCGAGCAGACTGCACTGATCGCGGTCCAGGGTCCGAAGGCGATCGAGATGGTGGACGCCCTGAGCGACCGGGATGTGACGATGCTTCCGCGCTTCGGCCTGGATGAGACGGTGGTCGGGGACGTGCAGACGCTGGCCGCCCGCACCGGTTACACCGGTGAGGACGGTGTGGAGCTCTTCTGCCGCGCCGACCGTGCCCGCGCCCTCTGGCACGAATTGGTGGACAAGGGCGCGCAACCCTGCGGCCTCGGCGCGCGCGACACCCTGCGCCTCGAAGCCGCGCTACCGCTCTATGGGCACGAGATGGACGAGCACACGCATCCCTATGAGGCGCGGCTCGGCTGGGTGGTACGCACCGATAAGCGCGACCCCTTCCTTGGCAAGGCGGCGCTGAAGGAGTTGAAGGAGGCCCCCCGGTCAAAGGTGCTGGTTGGCATCGAGATGGAGGGCCGAGGAATCCCGCGCGAGGGGTACTCCGTTCTGGCCGGGGACGAGGTGGTCGGCCGCGTCACCAGCGGTACCTTCTCCCCCATGCGCGGCAAGGGCGTGGCGCTCGCGCGTGTGGCTGCTGCCCAGGGCGCGAAGGGCACCACGCTCGATGTCGAGATTCGCGGTCAGCGCCACGCCGCCCGTGTGGTCGCGCTGCCGTTCTATAAGAACGTCTGAAACGTGCTCGGATTGACCTACGAATTGAAATAAACCAGGAGTCTATGCGCCGCCATGTCTAACGTCCCTTCCGAATACCGGTACACGAAGTCCCACGAGTGGGTGAAGATCGAGGGCGACACCGCCCTGATCGGAATCACGGACCACGCGCAGGAAGAGCTCGGGGACGTCGTTTATGTCGAACTGCCGGAGGTGGGCCGCGTTCTCGCCACCGACGATGTCTTCGGCAACGTCGAGTCGGTTAAGGCCGTCTCCGAACTGTACGCCCCCGTGGCGGGCGAGGTAGTAGAGGTTAACGAGTCGCTGAACAACAACGAGGCGACGATCAACGAAGACCCCTACGGCAACGGTTGGATGATTAAGCTCCGCCTCAAGGATGTCGCCGAGGCGGAGGCTCTGCTGACCGCCGACGCCTACAAAGCCGAAATCGGCGAGTAGGTCCCACAGATCGACCGCAGAGGCGCGGAGAGTGCATTTTCGAACCGGTTGCACCCTCCGCGCCTTTGCCGTGACAGATTCCTAGAAAGGTTCACGGCTTCGTGTCCTACATTCCGAATACGGACGCCGACCGCGCCCGCATGCTGGAGGCGATCGGGGTCAACTCCGTGTCCGACCTGTTCACGCCCATCCCGGCCGAGATCCGCGAGCGCGCGGACTTCTCCGGTGTGGACGGCGCACTCGATGACATCTCGCTGAAGAAGCACCTGATCTCCCTGGCGTCTAAGAACGCCGACATGGACCGCTTCCCGAGTTTTCTCGGCGCGGGCATCTACGACCACTACATCCCGCCCATCGTCGGCCACATCACCGGGCGCTCCGAATTCTACACGGCCTATACCCCGTACCAGCCGGAGGTCTCGCAGGGCGTCCTGCAGAGCATCTATGAGTTCCAGTCGCTGATCTGCCAGCTCACCGGGATGGACATCGCCAACGCCTCGCTCTACGACGGCGCGACCGCGCTCGCCGAGGCGGCGATTATGGCCTGCGACATCACGAAGCGCAAGCGCGTGCTGCTCGCCTCCAGCATCCACCCGGCGTTCCGGCGTACGGTCAAGACGTACATGCCGCTCCTGGCCGATTCCGTGAATGAGTGCCCCTTCGACCCGGGCACGGCCACCCTGGATCGCGCCGCGCTGGATGCCGCCCTGACCGACGAGGTCGCGTGTGTGGTGGTGCAGCAGCCGAACTTCTTTGGCGTAGTCGAGGATCTGCGGGCGCTCGCGGATGCCGCCCACGCGAAGGGCGCCCTGCTGATCGCCGTGGTGGACCCCATCTCGCTCGGGCTTCTGGAGACGCCCGGCGCCTGCGGCGTGGATATCGTGGTCGGCGAGGGGCAGGGCCTCGGCTGCTACCCCGCGTTCGGCGGCCCGCTGCTTGGCCTGTTCGCCTGCCGCAAGGAGTACGTCCGCCGTATTCCCGGGCGCATCGTCGGCGGCACGGTGGACGGCGAGGGAACCCGCGCCTACACCATGACGCTCCGCACCCGCGAGCAGGACATCCGCCGCGAAACGGCGACCTCGAACATCTGCACCAACCAGGCGCTCTTTGCGCTGGCCGCCACGGTCTACCTCTCGGCAATGGGCAAGACCGGCATGGCGCAGGTAGCGAACCTGTGCCTGCAGAAGGCGCACTACGCCCAGAAGGCGATCTGCGAGATCCCGGGCTTTGAGCCGGTCTTCTCCGGGCCGTTCTTCAAGGAGTTCGCCGTACGCTGCCCGGAGGACCCGGTCGCTCTGAACAAGCGGCTCCTTGAAGCGGGCATCATGGGCGGCCTGCCGCTGGGCCGGGAGTACGCAGGCTACGAGAACGCCATGCTCCTGTGCGTGACGGAGCAGCGGACCCGAGAGGAGATCGACGCCCTCGTGGCCGCGCTGAAGGGATAGTCTGGCGATGGCCAACGAGGCGCTGCGCATCGAGGACCATGTCTTCCGCATCGCAGAGAACCAGCGCCGTCTGTTCGACTACCTGAACGAGCGCTCGGAGTCGTGGGCGTGGAACGTGGACCTGGCGGAGGGCACGCTCGTCTTCACCGACGAGACATCCAATGCCGTCCTGCTAGAGTGCCCGGCGTTCCTGCTCGGCACCATGAGCGACGCCGATAACTCCTGGCTCTGGGGATGGGCGAACCGGAACGTCTCTATGCCAGAGGACGCCCGCCGCCGGTTCGCGCAACTCGTGGCCTATGCGCGCGCGGAGGACCTGGACGCGCTGACGGCCGACAAGCCGGGTGTGCTGTCGGACCCGACCCAGGGCATGTACCTGGCGGTGCTGGCAGCGGGGGCGCTCGGGTGCTTCACGTTCTACGCGGGGCGCTACGACGGCGGAACGGCGTTCCTGGCGGTGGACCGCTGCCCGGAGGCGGAGGCCCTGCGCCTGGAGGCCCCGGCGCGGGTTACGGTCATCACCGAAACCATCGCCGCGCTGCCGTTCGAGCACCGCGCGGCGATGGAAGCCTATCTCGGCGAGCCGCTGAGCGAGTTGGGAAGTTCCGCGGTCTTCTCACTGGGCGCAGGCCAGGCCATCGCTGAGGTTACGTTCGATGACAAGGGGCGCATGACCAACCTGCGAACCGCCCTGGAGCCGGGCGGAGGGGCGCCTCCGGAGTAGCATCCCCGGCTTCGTGCGGGACCTGCGCCGCCTGCTGTGGAACGCGGGCCGCTGATCGGATTCGGGCGCAAGCCCGTTGAAAGAGCATACCGAATTCATGAGCACTAACAACGCTGCCAATACCGTTCTGAAGACCCTGGAGCCCACTCTATTCGAGCTATCCCGCCCGGGGCGCGTCGGCGTGGACCTGCCTGAGAGCGACGTTCCGGAGGTGCCTGTCGCCGACCTGCTGCCGGGCGTCGCGCTGCGCTCTGAGCTGCCCCTGCCGGAGCTTTCGGAGCCGGACGTCGTGCGCCACTTCACGCACCTGTCCGACCTGAACTACCACGTGGACAAGGGGTTCTACCCGCTCGGCTCCTGCACGATGAAGTACAACCCCAAGATCAACGACCAGGCGGTGAACATGCCGGGCTTCGCCCGCATCCACCCGTACCAGGCGGAGGAGACCGTGCAGGGCGCCCTGGAGGTGCTGTACCGCGTGCAGCGTGACCTCTCCGGCATCCTGGGCATGGACGACGTTTCGCTGCACCCGGCAGCGGGCGCGCATGGCGAACTCCTCGGCCTGATGCTGATCCGGGCGTACCACGAGCACCACGGGCAGAGCGGGCGTAAGGTCATCATCGTCCCCACCGCCGCCCACGGCACCAACCCGGCCTCCGCCGCCCGCTGCGGCTTCAAGACGGTGGCACTCGACACCGATAAGCGCGGCCTGGTGGACATGGACCACCTGCATACGCTCCTAGAGCAGCACAAGGACGACCTGGCGGGCTTCATGCTGACCAACCCGAACACCGTGGGGCTGTTTGAGGAGGACATCATTGAGATTAACCGCCTGGTCCATGAGGCGGGCGGCCTGAGCTACTGCGACGGTGCGAATATGAACGCCCTGGTCGGCACGGCGCGCCCCGGCGACATGGGCTTCGACGTGATGCACGTCAACCTGCATAAGACCTTCTCGGTGCCTCACGGCGGCGGCGGCCC
>CALEKU010000133.1 GCA_937902745.1 uncultured Armatimonadota bacterium | reverse complement strand
CACACCGGGGCTGCGTACACCGCCTGCGTTACGGAAAGGCATTGCGGCGACCACCCGGGCCACGGGGCGGCAACAACAGCCACGGGACGGCGCGACGCGGAGCAAGCACACGACGGTACGAAGGCGACGACGATCATTCGACAGCAGTAGCTGGGAGGGAGTCTAACGTGACGAGTGAGGGTAGCACGCCCGTGCGCGTGGGAGTGCTGGGGCTGGGGCGCAGCGGGTGGGGCATCCATATCCAGGCGCTGGGGAGGATGGGGGACCGGTACCGGGTGACGGCGGTCGCGGATACAGACGGGGCGCGCTGCCGCGAGGCGGCAGATGCACTTGGGGCCACGGCCTGCGCGGACCTCTCCGAACTGCTGGCCCGGACCGACGTGGACCTGGTGGTGGTGGCGACCCCGAACCTGTGGCATGCGGAGCACGCCGCCGCCGCGCTGGAGGCCGGGAAGCACGCGGTCTGCGAGAAGCCCTTCGGCCTGACGGTGGCCGAGGTGGACGCGATGCTCGCGGCGCGGGAGCGGGCGTCCGCCGCGGCAGGGCGGCCGGTCGTGCTGGCCCCGTTCCAGAACCGGCGCTACGAGGAGAGCTTCGCGAAGGTGCGCGAGGTGATCGCCTCGGGCGTGCTGGGGAAGGCCGTGCACATCCGCATGTGCTACCACGCGTTCGGCCGCCGCTGGGACTGGCAGACGCTGCGCCGCTTCGGCGGGGGGCAGCTCAACAACAACCTGCCGCACGCCATTGACCAGGCGCTCGAACTGCTGGCGGACCACGGCGTGACGGACCCGGGCGACATCGACGTTTGGGCGGACCTGCGCAACGCCCTGAGCCTGGGCGACGCCGAAGACCACGTGCGCCTCACGCTCCGCGCCCCGGCGCACCCGAACGCTCCCGCCGTAGACATCGAGTTCACCGCCGCCTGCCCCTACCCGCAGGACCAGTGGCTCGTGATGGCCACGGCGGGGGGGCTGCGCGGCACCGGCCAGGAACTGCACTGGAAGTGGGTGGATTTCGGAGCGCTGCCGGAGCGCGCGGCCACGGAGCAGTCCACGCCTGACCGGAGCTACAACCGGGAGCCGCTGGAGTGGCAGGAGGCGAGCCACACCTGCACGGACGCCTTTGGCCAGTGGCCCCTCGACTTTTATGGCGACCTGTACCGGACGCTGCGCGAGGGCGCGCCGCTCGTGATCCCCCCGGAAGAGGTTCGCAAGCGCATCGCGATCATCGAGAAGGCCCGGGCGTTCGCGGGTATCCCCCTCTCCGGCCGCGAGGCATAGCAAAACGAAGCCCCCGTCCACCGCATGGCGGACGGGGGCTTCGTTTGTTTACCGCTTACAGCTTCGAGCCGCCGCTGGCGTCCACGTAGTTCGCGGTCATCCACCGGGCGTCGTCGCTGGCGATCAGGAGCGCGGCGCCCGCGATGTCCTCCGGACTGCCGAGGCGCTTGAGGGTCTGCATGTCGAGGACTGTCTGAACCCCTTCCTCCGTGCTGAACATCGGCGCGCCCATATCCGTGTGGATAGCGCCGGGCGCAAGGCCGTTGACGGTGATGCCGCGCGGACCGGCGAACGCCGCCAGGTTACGCGTCAGCACGTCCACCGCGCCCTTGGTGGCGGCGTAGGCGATGGAGCCCGGGAACGCGATGCGGGTGACGGCGCTGGTGACGTTGATGATGCGCCCGTTGTCGTTCAAGCGCGGCAGGGCCTTCTGCGTGGTGAAGAACAGCCCTTTGACGTTGACGTTGAACAGATCATCGAAAGTCTGCTCGGTGGTCTCTTCAATGTTCGCAAAGGTTGCGATGGCAGCATTGTTCACCAGAATGTCGAAACGGCTGCTGCCGGTGCGGTCGAGCAGTTCCCGGTCCAGGCGCTCGAACAGGGAGTTGATACTGGGGACGCTCGCCATGTCCGCCTGGAGGGCGAACGCCCGGCCGCCCGCCGCCTCGATCTCCTCCACCGCGCTCCGTGCCTCGGCGTCGCTCCGGCCGTAGTGGACGGCGACCAGCGCGCCCTCCGCCCCGAACCGCTTCGCGATGCTGCGCCCGATCCCCCGGCTGGCCCCCGTGACGAGAGCGACCTTCCCCTTGAGCACGTTCATGATGCTCCTGCCTCCTGTGTTGGTATTTTTGGAACGAACGTTCCTATTTTCGGCGAAAACAAAGGGCGACCGCGTCGCCCCGCGTGCGTGCTTCCGGCGACGCCCTCAGTCCAGGACCGAGAGCGTCACCTCGACGATGTTCTGCAGGACCGCCCTGTCCCTGGTTGCCAGCGATGTGACCCGAAGACCGTGCAGCGCATTCACCAGGAACCGCGCCAGCGCCACCGGGTCCTTGTCTTCCGTGATCTCCCCCTGCGCGACCGCCTCGCGCAGCGCCGCGGCGAGCCGGGCCTCGTTCGCCGTCAGGTTCTCTCCCATCAGCGCGGCGATCTCCGGATCGTGCGCCCCGAGTTCCGTTGTGATGTTGACTACCAGGCAGCCCTGTGGCGTTTCATCCGGCGCAGATCCCGACCCGGCGGCGCGCTCCAGAAGCTGGCGTATGGCGGCCCGCTTGGGGCCGGGTGCGGACAGGATGGTTTGCATCTGTTTTCCGTTGCAGTCCATGTACTGCCGGAGCGCCCTCAGAAAGAGGTCGCGCTTCTCGCCGAACGCGCCGTAGAGGCTGGAGCGGCTGAGCCCGGTGGCGTCCACCAGGTCCTGCACGGACGTCGCCTCGTAGCCGTGCCGCCAGAACTCTCCCAGCGCCTTTTCGACGACTGTCTCTTCCTCGAACGTACGGGGACGGCCCGCCCCGCAGCCCTCGTTTCCTTCCCTCATGGTGTGTTTCCCGCGCCTTCTCATCCGCTATATCCCGATTTCGGAATGAGCGTTCCGAAATATTTTCTTTATTTTTCGAGCCCCCGGCAGCGCCCCGTTACGCTTTCGGCACGCCGGGCCAGGTATCCGCGGCAAGGGCACGGGCCAGGAACTGGGCGGTGTGGGAGCCCGGCGCCTTCGCCACCTCCTCGGGTGTGCCCTCTGCGACTACCAGCCCGCCGCGCTTGCCACCGTCCGGACCCAGGTCGATGATCCAGTCCGCCGTCTTGATAACGTCCAGGTGATGCTCTATCACCAGCACCGTGTTTCCCGCCTCCACCAGGCGGTTCAAACAATCGAGAAGCCGTTGGATGTCGGCCAGATGCAGCCCCGTGGTCGGCTCGTCCAGGATGTACAGGTTCCGCGCACCCCGCTTCACCTTGCTCAGCTCGCTCGCCAGCTTCACCCGCTGCGCCTCACCACCGGACAGGCTAGGGGCCGGGTGACCGAGGGTGAGGTAGCCCAGGCCCAGCTGCGCCAGCACCTCCAGCTTTCGCGCGATCTTCTTCCGGTCGGAGAAGAACGTCGCCCCCTCCTCGATGGACATCTCCAGGACTTCGGCGATGGTTCGGCCGCAGTAGGTGATCTCCAGCGTCTCGGCGTTGAAGCGCATCCCCTTGCAGGCCGGACAGACGCTCTCGACATCCGGCATGAAGTTCAGGGACGTTGTGATGACCCCCTCGCCCGCGCACTCCTCGCACCGCCCGCCCTTGACGTTGAACGAGAAGCGGCCGGGGCCGTAGCCGCGCAGGCGTGCCTCTTCGGTCTCCGCGAACAGGGCGCGGATGTCGTCGTAGAAGCCGACGTAGGTGGCGGGGTTGGATCGGGGGGAGCGGCCGATGGGCGACTGGTCGATGTCGATCACATCCCCGATCCGGTCGATGCCCTCCACGGCGTCGTGCGCGCCCGCCAGCACGCGGCTGTCGTGCAGGGTGGCGTACAGCTTCTTGTAGAGGATGTCGTTGACCAGCGTGGACTTGCCGGAGCCGGAGGCGCCGGTGACGCACACCAGGACGCCGAGCGGAATGGAAACGTCGATGTCGCGCAGGTTGTTCTCCCGCGCCCCCCGGACCACCAGGTGCCCCGCCTTCGCCGGGCGCCGCCGGTGCGGCACCTCGATGCGCCGCCGTCCGGACAGGAAGGCGCCGGTCAGCGACGCCGGGTTTGCCAGGATCTCGTCGGGTGTCCCTTGCGCTACCACCGTGCCGCCGTGGACGCCGGGGCCGGGGCCGATCTCCAGGATGTGGTCCGCGCCGCGGATCGTGTCCTCGTCGTGCTCTACCACGATTACCGTGTTGCCCAGGTCCCGGAGTTGGCGCAGGGTCGCGATCAGCTTCTCGTTGTCCTTCGGGTGCAGGCCGATCGAGGGCTCGTCCAACACATAGAGCATGCCCATGAGTTCGGAGCTGATCTGCGTGGACAGGCGGATGCGCTGCGACTCCCCGCCGGAGAGCGTGCCGGACCGGCGGTTCAGGTTCAGGTAGTCCAGCCCGATGCCCACCAGCAGGTCAAGACGCGCCACGATCTCCCGGGCGACCTGCCCGCCCGCGTCCGCATTCCGCCGCGCCACCGGCAGGTCTCGCAGGAAGTTCGCCAGGTCCTCGAACGGAATCTGGCCCAACTCGTAGATGTTCCTGCCCTGAACGGTGACGCGCAGCCGCTGCGGCTTGAGGCGGGTGCCGCGGCAGTCCGGGCAGTCGTGCTCCACCATCACCTTGCGCAGGTAGTCCTCCATGTGACTATGCGCGGTCTGCTGCTTGCGGTAGTGGCGGTAGGTACGTTCTACGTTGTTGGCAATGCCATCGAAGCGCCACTCGCGCCCGATCTGCTTCTCGCCGCCCACGCCGCCGGGGACAGCCAGCATCGTGATCTTTTCACCCTTGGTGCCGTAGAAGAGGATCTCCTGTATCGCCTCCGGCAGCTCGCCAAACGGCGCATCCAGAGGGAAGCCGTAGTGCTGCGCCAGGCTGTACATCATCCGGCCGTTCCAGGTGTTCTTGTCGTACTTGAACGCCTCGGGGACGAACGCCCCGCCGAGGATGCTGCGCGACCGGTCCGGCACCAGAAGCCCCGTGTGGACCTTCAGGTAGGTGCCCAGCCCGGAGCAGGTCGGGCAGGCGCTGTCCGGCTCGTTGAACGAGAAGTACCAGGGCTCCAGCGTGCCCATCGTCAGGTGGTGCTCGGGGCAGGCGAACCCGGCGAAGAACGCCGCCTCCGCCACGCCCACCTCGTCCGCGTTGGTCAGGCGGACGCGCAGGTAGCCGTCTCCCATCTTGAGCGTATGGCGCACGGCCGTCTTGATCTGCTTCTCCAGCGAGCGCTTGATCACGAACCGGTCTGTCACCGCTTCGAGTTCGTGCGGCGCGGACTCGTCCACCGCCACCTCGTCGCTGATGTCCGTGGGCACCCCGTCGATACGCACCGTGCGGCAGCCGTGCAGGCGCACCTCATTGAAGAGGTAGTTATGGTCCTCGCCGTAGGGCACAAAGACCGGCGCGCACAGCTCCACCGTCGCGCCCTCGGGCAGGGACAGCAGGTGCTCCGTGATGTGCTGGACGCTCTTGATGGGGACGTGGCACTCGCAGCGCAGGCACCGCGCCTCCCCAACGCTGGAGAAGAGGAGGCGCAGGTAGTCGTAGATGTCGGTCATGGTGCCGACGGTGGAGCGGGGGTTCTTGGTGATCGTCTTCTGCTCGATAGAGACGACCGGGGAAAGCCCGAGGATGGAGTCTACTTTCGGCTTCTTCTGCTGCTGGACGAACCGGCGCGCCCACGCCGAGAGCGACTCCATGAACCGGCGCTGGCCTTCGGCGTAGAGCGTGTCGAACGCGAGCGACGACTTGCCCGAGCCCGACAGGCCCGTGAGCACGACCAGTTTGTCGCGCGGAATGTCCACGTCGACGTTCCGCAGGTTGTTCTCCCGCGCGCCGCGGATGCTGATGTGCTGCCGCATGTCCCGCCGCCTTTCCCGCCCGTGCGCGCTCTCAGTCGGGGAGGTAGCAGAACGCGGCCTCCTGGACCGCCACCCGGCTCTTCTCCGACAGGCGCAGCGGGGCGGATACCTTCTCGATCACGCCCTTCTCGCTCAGCCACTCGCAAACTCCGGCAACACTCTCCGCCTGGACCACATTCCGGAAATGGGAATCTATCTCCGTGGCGCTGCGGGGCGTCCCGGCCTCCTCCAGGTACTCCAGCACCGGCCCGAAGAACAGGGGGATACGCTCCTCCAGGTAGGCGTTGATCGCCTCCAGCGCCCCGCCGATGGCCGCCTCGTCCTTCGGGCCGTCGATCAGGTCGGTGTATATCTTCCCGAAGAACGCCGGGTTGCACCGCAGCGCCTGGTGGATCACCTCCCGGCCGGGAATCTCCCCGGCCGCGGTGACCTCCAGCGACGCCAGCCCATTGGCGCAGTGCAGGAGGTACACGAAGCTGTAGCGCAGGTCGCGCTTGACCGCGAACCACTTCTCCGCCTTGGGGAGCGCCCAGAGTACCGTACCGGTGAGCCGCAGGAGCTGCGCGACCCGGTCGCGCGAGCCGACGCGCCCCAGGTCGTCGTACAGGGCGCGCAGCGACTCGTCGTGCGTGTACAGAAGCCGGCTCCGGGCGATATAGGAGTGGAAGAACGCCCCCCGCAGCCCGCCCTCTACCTCTTTGTGGAAGGCGCTGCGCGGCGTCACGATCGCGTGGATATTGATGCCGTCCTCGACCAGATAGTGCGACTTCGACTTGTGGGTCTCGTCGCCCACGATCACGAGGTCGATGTCGCTCTTCTCCCACACCTCGTCGTAGGCCAGGCTGCCACACAGGATGGCGGCCAGCAGCGTGCGGTCCTGCTTCAGAACGTCGGTGAGTCGTTCCACCGCGCGCTCGTAGCGCGCCTGTACGGAAACGGGTTGTTCCTGCTCGGTCATCATCGCCTCGCATTGGGAAGGGGTGGCGGCAAACGGCAGTTCACGATACCGCCATCGTGTCGGAGTGTCAAGGGGCGCGCGCGAAGCGCGGGCGGGAAGGAGTAGGGAACGCCCTGCCGGAAATTGGCGGGTACGAGGAGCCATGAGAACATGAAAGATGACCCGCTATCACCTTCGGGTGGCCTGCGGAAGGAAACGGGGTTATGGGCCACCGCGCTCTGCGCCGTCCCGGTCCTCTGGTACAGCGCTGACGGGAGATGCGTGGCGTTCCTGTGGTTTGTCGCGTGGTTCTGGCTGATCCTGCAGGCGATAATCGGCCTTACGTGGGCGCTTCTGCGCGCCCGTCCTCCCCAATTCGTGCCCGTCGAAGCGCACCGCGGCCTGTTCTGGCGGCGTCTGGGCGTTCGCGTGTCGGTCCTCGCGGCACTGGCGGCCCTGTCCCTTTCGGTGCCGCTGGTCCGGTGGCCCGCCCGCCTCGCGTTTGCACTGTCGCGTCCCGCTCTGGAGGCGCTGGCCGACCGGGCGGAGCGCGGCGAAGCCATTGCCGGTCCTGTGCGCGCAGGACTGTGGACCGTCGGCTCCGGCGAGTGGAGCGATCCCGGCGGCAGCGGGCTGATGCCGGGCGGGCCGTTCTTGTGGCTGGAGAGAAAAGTATTGCCGCACTGCGCGGGCGGGGTGGTACGCGGCCCTTACGAGGACGGACTGTACGGCACCCGCACTCTGGCACGGCTTTCCGGAGACTGATTCCTGGTGTGCGAGGATTGAGCGCGTCGTTCGCCTACTTCAACTGGGCGAGGAGGAGGCAGACGTCGTCGCGGAAGGTGCCGCCGGCGAACGCTCGCGCCTCTTCCAGAATGCTCCGGCCCATCTCCGCAAGGGTAGGGGAAGAGCGGGCCTGTGCCGCGAGCCGGGCGAACCCCTCAAACCTCAGGTACTCCTGCTCCCGCCGCGTCTCTGTCAGTCCATCCGTGGTCAGCAGCAGCGTGTCATTGGGCAGGATGCGCTCTGAGATGACCTCGTATTCGGCGTCCGGGTAGAGCCCAAGGGGCATCCCACCCACCGGCACCGCCGCCGTCTGCCCGTCCGCTCGCACCAGCAGGGGCGGCTCGTTTCCCGCACTGGCGCATAGGACCTCGCCGCTGACCGGGTCCATCACCACCAGGGCGAGCGTCACGAACGTCTGTGTCTCCTCGCGCAACCTCAGGATGCTGCATAAAAACTCGTTCACCCGCATCAGCGTCCGCGCCGGATAGGGGTACTCCGTCATGAAGGCGCGCACGGCCGACTTGACCTCGGCGGTGCGTGCCGCGGCATCCACTCCCTTCCCGGACGCATCGCCCACGGCGAGGACAACCCGCCCCCGTCTAGCGGAAAAGCATCATAGAAGTCGCCGCCTACCAGGGCTTCGTCCAGGGCTGCTTCGTAGAACGGCTGGACCCGGACGCCACGCAGGGAGTTGATGGAGGGGGCCAGGAGGAGCGACTGCTGCAGCGTCTCCGCAATCCGGTGGTCCCGCTGGTAGGCAGCCAGAAGCCGGTCTTCCAACTCTCTGCGGGTGGTGGCATCCTGCATGACCTTCACGAACCCGCGCAGCGTGCCCGCCTCGTCGCGTAGCGCGCTGAGGGCGCCGTCGCACCAGAGCCGGGAGCCGTCCTTCCGAACGTGCCAGCGGATGTCGGCGGCACGTCCCTCCCGGGTGGCGGTGGCCATCTCCGCTCCAGGCACGCCGGCCAGCCGGTCTTCCGGAGTGAAGATCAGGGCGAAGTCTTGCCCCAGTACCTCCTCCTCCGAGAAACCGAGAGTCTTCTCCGCTCCCCGGCCCCATCGGATCACTTTCCCCTCCGTATCCAGGAGGAACAGCGCAAAGTCCTCGACAGCGTTCATGACAAGCGCGAACTGCTCACCCGGATCGGCTGGCAGAGAGGCCGATCCGCGCATCCTTTTCTGCTCGTCTTGCTGTCTCACAGCTTGAGGGTACCCAAAGGGAGGAGTCAAGAAAGCTTGGGTGTGCGTAGGGTCATACGACCCGGTTCTCCAGCACGCCGATCCGCTCCACCTCCAGCCGTACCACATCGCCGGGTTGCAGCCAGGGCCAAGAGCCCTCCGGGAACTCCGTGATGCAGCCTGTGCCCACCGTGCCCGAACCGATCAGGTCACCGGGCCGCAGCACCGTGTGGCGTGAGGCGACCGCGATCAACTCGGCAAAGGTCCAGTGCATGTCGCGGGCGTTACCCCGGCTGTACTCCTCGCCATTCACATGGGCCGTCATCAGGAGGTCGTAGCGCTTGCCGCGGCTGCGGTCGGGCAGCACGCGGTCCTCCAACTCATCCGGCGTCACCAGGTGCGGCCCGACGCTGGTGGCGAAGTCCTTGCCCTTGGCCGGGCCGAGGCCGACCTTCATCTCGCGCCGCTGGATGTCCCGCGCGCTCCAGTCGTTCAGCACCGTGAAGCCCAGGATGTGGTTGTCCGCCTCCTCCACCGGGATGTCCCGCCCCTCCCGGCCGATGACCACGGCGAGTTCGAGTTCGTAGTCCAGCTCGTTCGTCTCCGGCGGCTTGCGTATCTCCGACCCCGGCCCGACGATGGACGCGGTGTTGGAGAAGTAGAAGACCGGCGCCTCGTACCACTCGGGCACCATCTCCAGCCCGCGCTTCTTCCGCGCGTTCTTCACGTGCGCCTCGAACGCATAGAAATCCCGGAAGGACGGAAAGGACTCGGGGACAGGGAGTTTCATCCCTCAGGCTCCTGACTCCAAAAGAGGAATTAAAGCAAGATACTGGCAGCAGTTTACCTTGCAACCGGCCCAAGGAGTGTTGTGTTCCCCCCTCTCCTTGCCACCGAGGGAGGACGCCGCGCGCAGGAACCGGAGTCCCCGCCGTCGAAACGTAGAGCAGCAGTCATAGCGGCGGCGACGGTGCGCACCACCGCCGCCAGCACCAGCAGCAGCACCACCACTTGAGATGCACGACGCACCGCCCCCCTCCTCCGCCGCGGCCACGCCCGAAGAAGACGGCCCTTTCCCCCCCCGGACCGTCCTGGTCGTGGACGACAACCCGATGAAGCGCTACACCACAGCGCATGCGCTCCGGCACGCCGGGTTCGCCGTGGCAGAGGCGGCCACCGGCGCCGAGGCGCTGCGGCTGGCGCGGCGCCAGCCCGCCCTGATCGTCCTTGATGTCAACCTGCCCGATATCGGCGGGTTCGAGGTGTGCCGTCGCGTTAAGGCCGACCCTGAGACCGCCACCGTGCTGGTGCTCCACCTGAGTGGGCACCTCACCAGCGGCGAGGATGTGGCCCAGGGGCTCGAAGGCGGCGCGGACGGCTACCTGGTGGTGCCCGTGGAGCCCCGGGTGCTCACCGCCAATGTGCGCGCGCTGCTGCGTCTGCACGCCGCGGAGGAGGCCGCGCGCTTTGCGGCCCGCTACTGGGAGGCGACCTTCGAGGCGATCCGCGACGGTGTGTTCCTGGTGGACGCCGCAGGCGCTGTGGTGCGCTGGAACGCCGCCGCGGACACTCTGCTGCGTGGCAGCGGCGACGCCCCGCTCGCCGTGGGCACCCCTCTGGCCGATGTGCTGGCGCGCCTGGGGGCGGTGGACGCCCCCCAGGCGCACGGCACGCGGGCGGAGGCGGAGGTGGAGGTGCCGGGAGGACAGTGGCTCCGCATCACGGTGGACCCGGTGGAGGCGGAAGAGCCGGGCAGCGCCGGCAGCGGCGCCGCGGGTGGCAGCGCCCCGCCACGGGGCGCGGTCTGCACCGTGGCGGATGTGACGGCGCGGGCGCGGGCCGCAGTGAAGAACGAGCGGATCGCCGATGCTCTGCAGCGCTCGCTCCTGTTCCGGCCTGACATCCGGCGCTTCCCCGGCCTGGAGGTGGAGGGGGTGTACCGCGCCGCCTCCGAAGAGGCGCTGGTGGGTGGCGATTTCGCCGATGCCTACGCCCTGGCGAACGGCCGCGTGGCGCTGGTGGTCGGTGATGTGACCGGCAAGGGGCTGCCCGCGGCGACGTTCACCGCGGAGATCAAGTACGCCCTGCGCGCCTTCCTGCGCGAGTCGCCCGACACCGCCCTGGCGCTGGGACGGCTCAACCGCTACCTGATGGAGAGCCGCCGCCTCTCCGGAGGGCCGGAGGGCTCTTATGTGTCCCTGGCTCTGGCGGTGGTGGACTCCGACGCCGGGGTGGTGGCCGCCTCCGCCGCGGGTGCCGAGCCGCCCCTGATTGTGCGCCCCACCGAGATGGCTGCCGGAGAGGCCGCAGCGGCGCCGCCGCTGGACGTCACGGAGATAGCGGCGCTGGGGCCGCTGCTGGCGGCCGACCCGGAGTCGGAGTACGGGGTCGTGTCGGCGCCGCTCCTGCCCGGGGCGGTGCTGGTGCTGGCGACCGACGGCCTGACCGAGGCGCGCGTGGGACGCGGGCGGGAGTTCTTCGGAGTGGAGGGGCTGGCGCGCGCTGTGAGCCGGGGCGCCGCCCTCGGGCCGTCCCTGCGGGACGCCGCCGAGGCGGTGGTCGCTGAGGCGCTGGCCTTCGCGGGCGGGCGCCAGAACGACGATGTCTGCCTTCTGCTCGCGCGGCGCGCGGCTGCCGGGGCGGCGGCGGCGGACCCGGCAGCGGGCGCGGAGGGAAGCGGCGCACACGCGCCGAACTAACGGAGGCGCGCCGGCGGAGCGGTCCGGCGGGCGCGCGCGAGCGAAAGGCGGTTATCTCGACTCATGGCACAGAACGGCGCGGGGCGCTTCGCCGACGTCCTGGCGAAGCACGAGGCGCAGATCCTCGAAGACTGGGTGGCGGACCAGAGACGGGCGGGCGGCGGGCGCTCGCTGGGACGCCTGTCGGAGGCGCAGATGCGCGAGGAGGCAGCCGAGTTCCTGCGTCTGCTGCGGCAGGCCGTGCAGCAGCAGGCGGCGGCCGGCGCCGGAGGCGAGACGGATACCGATGGGCCGGGGTGGGATGCGGTGCGCGAGTTCCTGGCCGGTCTCTCCCGGTCGCGGGCGCGGCAGGGCTTCAGCCCCACCGAAACGGCGGCCTTTGTCTTCTCGCTGAAGCAGGCGCTCTTCGCGCACCTGGCCCGCGAAGCGGGGGGCGACGCCGACGTGCTGTTCGCCGAGGTGTGGCAGGCGACGACGCTGCTGGATCAGCTTGGGCTCTACACCACTACGGTCTTCCAGAAGAGCCGCGAGGAGGTGATCGCGCGCCAGCAGGAGGAGCTGATGGAGCTATCTACCCCGGTGGTCAAGCTCTGGGACGGCATCCTGGCGGTCCCCCTGATCGGCACGCTGGACTCGGCGCGCACCCAGGTGGTGATGGAGTCGCTGCTACAGGCCATCGTGGATACCGGCTCCGCCATCGCTATCATTGATATTACAGGCGTCCCCACCGTGGACACGCTGGTGTCCCAGCACCTGCTGAAGACCGTCGCCGCCGCCCGCCTCATGGGCGCCGAGTGCATCATCAGCGGTATCCGGCCCCAGATCGCCCAGACCATCGTTCACCTGGGCGTGGACCTGAGTCAGGTCTCCACCAAGGCGTCGCTGGCCGACGCCTTCCTGCTGGCGCTGCAGAAGACCGGCCGCGGCATCACCCGCGGCGCGGGAGCGGGCGTGACGTCCGGCGCCGGTCCGGCGGCGTAGGAGAGGCGGCCGACCCGTGGAGCGTATACCCATACTGAAGATGGGCGAGTTTCTCCTGGTGACGATCCAGGTGGATATGCACGACCGCCTCGCCCTGCAACTTCAGGACGACCTGACAAACCGGATCAGCCAGACCGGGGCGAAGGGGGTCCTGATCGATATCTCCGCCCTGGACATCGTGGACTCGTTCATCGGGAGGATGCTGGCCAACATCTCCCTGATGTCGCGTGTGCTGGACGCCGCCACCGTGGTGGTGGGAATGCAGCCCGCGGTCGCGATCACGCTGGTAGAGTTGGGCCTCACCCTGCCGGGCATCCGCACGGCGCTGAACGTCGAGAAGGGGATGGAACTCCTCCGGGCGTACGCCGCGGGCGTTGCAAGCGGCGGGGGCGACGGCGGCGCAAACGTGGGCGCCGACGGGGAAGGGGCTGATGGCGGACCCGTCCGGTAGCGAAACGCTCCCGATACGCACGTCCACCGATGTGGTGCAGGTTCGCCAGGCGGTTCGGCGCGCGGTGACGCAGCTGGGCTTCAGCCTGGTGGACCAGACCAAGATGGTGACCGCCGCGAGCGAACTGGCGCGCAACACGCTGGAGTACGGCGGCGGGGGCACGGTGCGGCTGGAGACGCTTCAGGAGGGCGCCCGCCGCGGCCTGCGGCTGACGTTCGAGGACCAGGGGCCGGGCATCCCCGATGTCGAGCGGGCGCTGACCGACGGCTACACCACCGGCAGCGGCATGGGCCTGGGGCTGGGCGGCGCGCGGCGCCTGGTGAATGAGTTCGCGGTTACCTCCGAGGTGGGCGTGGGGACGCGCGTCGTCATCGCGCGTTGGAAGTAGCGCCGGCGCGGGAAAGTAAACCCTATGATCGGGACGCTCGGGACCGCCGTCCCACTGAAGATTGAAGACCCCAGCCAGGTGGGCGAAGCGCGCCGTGCCGCCAACGCGTTGGCCGCACGCCTGGGGGCTGGCGAGACCGAGCGCGGGACGCTCGCCCTCGTGGTCACCGAGGCAGCGACCAACCTGGTGCGCCACGCGGACGGCGGCGGTACGCTGCTGCTCCAACCGCTCGACCGCGCCGGCCAGCCGTGGGTGGATGTTCTGGCGCTCGACCGGGGCCCCGGCATGTCCAGCGTCCCGGATGCCCTGCGGGACGGCTACTCCACCGCCGGCACCGCCGGCGAAGGGCTGGGCGCCATCCGCCGCCTGTCCCGGGAGTTCGACCTGTACTCCGCCCCCGGGCTTGGTACCGCGCTCTTCGCCCGCGTTGCCCTGCGCCTCGCCAACTTCGACGACGACCCCCCGGGCACCCCTGGCTTCACCTTCGGCGCGGTGAGCGTCCCTCTGCCCGGCGAGGAGGTGTGTGGCGACGACTGGGCCGCGGACGGGCTGGACGGCGACGCTCCCCGATTTCTGGTGGCGGACGGACTCGGGCACGGGGCGGGCGCCGCCGAGGCGTCCGGCGAGGCCGTGCGCGTGTTCGCTGCGCCCGGGGCTGAGACCCTGACCCCCGCGGCGCTGCTGGAGCGGGCGCACGGCGCCCTGCGCCACACCCGTGGCGCCGCCGCCGCGTCCGCCCAGGTGGCGCCCGGGGGCGGCGCCGTCACCTTTGCGGGCGTCGGGAATATCCAGGCGGCGTTTGTGAACGGCAGCGGCGGTGCGGCGGCGAAGGGGCTGGCGTCGCACAACGGCACCGTGGGGCACCAGGCGCGCAAGTTCGCCGACTTCGTCTACGACTGGCCGCCCGGCGCGCTGCTGATCCTGGCATCCGACGGCGTGACGACCCAGTGGGGTCTGGAGCGCTACCCTGGCCTGCTCGCGCGCCATCCGGCCGTGGTCGCCGGGGTGGTGTACCGCGACTGCGCCCGCGGGCGCGACGACGCCACCGTGCTGGCCGTAGCGGCGGGGGGGCGGCGCGGTGTCTGCTGAAGAGCCGCGCGCCGCGGAGGAGATCGCGCTGCTGACCGTGGAGGTGCAGGGCGAGCGGGATGTGGTGCTGGCCCGTCAGCGCGCCCGCCAGGTCGCCGAACTGCTCGGCTTCGACCGGCAGGACCAGGCGCGCGTCGCCACCGCCGTCTCCGAGATCACCCGCAACGCCTGGGAGTACGCGGGCGGGGGGCGGGTGACGTTCCTCCAGGCCGGCGGGGCGCTGCGCGTGCGCGTGGCCGACGACGGCCCCGGCATTCCGCACCTTCAGGACGTGCTGGACGGCCAGTACGCCTCCCCGACCGGCGCCGGCCGCGGCATCATCGGGGCGCGCCGCCTGGTGGACCGCACCCGCTTCGACACCGCGCCCGGCCGCGGCCTCACCGTGGAATTGGAGAAGGACCTGCCGGCGCCGACCGCCGCGCCGGACCCCGCCGCGGTCGCCGCGGGGCTGACCCGGCGGGCGCCCGCGGGCAGCCCGCTGGAGGAGGTTCAGCACCAGAACCAGGAGCTGCTGCGCGTTCTGGACGCCCTGAACACCCACCAGGCGGAGCTGGACCAGCTCAACCGCGAGCTTTCCGACACCAACCGGGGCGTGCTCGCTCTGTATGCGGAGCTGGACGAAAAGGCCACCGAACTGCAGCGGGCGTCCGAGACCAAGAGCCGCTTCCTGTCCCACATGAGCCACGAGTTCCGCACGCCGCTGCACTCGATCCTGGGGCTGGCTCGCCTGCTGCTCGACCGTGCGGACGGTCCGCTCACCCCCGAGCAGGAGAAGCAGGTGCTCTTCATCCACCGCTCCGCGAGCGCGCTGGCCGAGACCGTGAACGACCTGCTGGACACCGCAAAGATCGAGGCCGGCAAGCTCACGGTCCACGCGCAGCCCTTCACCGCGGCGGAGATGTTCCGCTCCCTGCGCGGCGTATTCCGCCCGCTCCTGGTGGCGGACCCCGTGACCGGCGTGGCGCCGGTGGACCTGGTCTTTGAGGACGCTGCGGCGGCGCTGCTGCCGCCCCTGCACACCGACGAGGGCAAGGTCATCCAGATCCTGCGCAACCTGATCTCCAACGCCCTGAAGTTCACCGAGCGCGGCGAAGTGCGCGTCGGCGCCGTGCTCGCCGAGGGGGAAGACACCCTGCGGTTCGCGGTGCGCGACACTGGCCTCGGCATCGCGCCGGAGGACCGGACGCGCATCTTCGAGGAGTTCGTTCAGGTGGAGGGGCCGGACCCGCAGCGCCGCGCCCGCGGCACGGGCCTGGGCCTGCCCCTGTCGCGCCGCCTCGCGCGCCTGCTCGGCGGGGACATCGCGGTGGAGAGCGAGGAGGGGGTCGGCTCCACGTTCACCCTCACGCTTCCGCGCGTCTACACCCCGCCCCCCAGCAGCGGCAGCGGCGGCAGCGATGCCGGGCTGCGGTAGGAAACGAGCCTTTATAGGGTAACCTGGAGAAGACGAGAGAGTAGCGAGAGTAGAGAGAGTAGAGAGAGTAGAGAGAGTAGAGAGAGTAGAGAGAGCGAAGACCGGGGTGCGAGAGGCGGTAGGCAGGGACGAACGAGAACGGGTAGTGGGCGATGACACCGACCGAATGGCTGCGCGCCAGGGCGAGGGAAGTGGACGGCCTATCGGCGCGCGAGGTGGACGCGGTGCTGGAGTTCGTGCTGCTGTGGAGCTACTTTGAGGGACGGGCGCTCGGCGCCCGCGCCAGCCCCCCGGCCGTGCGTGCTCTGGCGGAGCGCTGGGCGCTCGCCGGCAGGCTGGATACCGACCCGCTGGCCCCGTACCTGGCCTACTTCCGCGGGCACTACTTCCGCAGTGGCGTCCCCACGCGCCACCTCCCCGGCCTGCGTCTGGAACTGCTCCAGCGCAACCGGCACGAACTGCGCGCCCGGGTGGAGGCGGTGCTGCAGGGCGAGAACAACGACCCGATTGACGGCGCCGAAGCGCTGTTGCTGGTGCTCTACCGTCTGCGCAGCAACCTGTTCCACGGCGCCCACTGGGTCACCGAGCAGGACGGGCAGTCCGACAGCCTGGAGTACGCCACCGCCGCCCTGATCGCCGCCGTAGAGCTGCACGAGGACGGCCGCGTCACCTACCCACCGCCGCCGCTGCCGCCGCCCCCGCCTTCCACACCGCCCGCGGCCTCCTGGGCCGTGGCCGACGCCGCCCCGCGCCTCCGCGGGCGCTAAGGTGTGTTGTCAATTGGTCCAGACAATCGCCGGGCGCGTCCGAAGCGGGTATGCTCTGGCTGGCGATGAGCCAGCCAGTTGCCTCTATGTCCCGAGCACTTTTTGCGCACCTCGCGGATCGTGGTGCATGTTCACGCGGGCGGGAACGGGCTGACCTTCAACGCCCGCGCGATGCCCACGGTCATGCGAGCATGACCCCGTTGTTTGATGCACTCGGCGAGCGCGCCCAGGATCGCTTGCACCGTCTCCGGCGTCACGACGCGCGAGGGAGCCTCGCTACCGCGGGTTGCGCTGTGGGGGGAAGGTCTTGTGACAGACAAGACACCAGCACCGCGCGCTCCTTAAATATTCACCTCTTCGACTTATCGTAGTAGTCGAATTCATATATGGCTATAATCTGGCCTGTAACGAATGAAAAACAAGCAATGCCCAATGAAATAACCATGCCTGATGAATCCACTATATTTATTTCAGATAAGTATTTGCCAGAAAGTCGAAATAATATAATTAAAATTGCACATATAATGCCGCCTTGCAAAAGGCCAAGGGTCACCATGAGCGCAAATCGTATGTGTTGATGCATAATCGCAACCAGTTTTTCAGTCTAGGGTTATCTTACCGCATCCGTGGACAATAGCGTTGGATGCCAGCATGGATAGCCAGGCATTGGGCCGGATCGCGTTGTCGCTTGATGATGGTTACTCGCTTCTGGAGCGAACCGGCTCCTCGCTCCGTTTTCAGACGCTCGCCTTGTACACTCTGTTTACTAGGAGCCGCCGGATGGAGACGCCGACCGTCCCGGGTGAGTATGAAGAGTGGCGACCCGGGCCGATCCCGGGGCGGCGGGAGGCGGCCGAGAGCATCCGGGCCGCCTTCGCCGACATCCCACACCCCGGCGGGGAACCGTTTGCGGAGTGGCTGCGGGGCAAGACCTGGCGGGAGATCGCCTCGGTCGACCGGGTCGAGGGCGACCTCCTGTTCCTGATCGCCATCGACGCGCCCGCCTTCCGCTACTACCTGCCCGCGTTCCTGCTGGCCTCGCTGGAAGACTCCGCCGGCCCGCCCGAAACAGACATCACCGAAACCCTCATCGGGTTCCTGGCTCCCGGCGGGAACGTCTCGTCGGAGTCGGATTTCCACGAGCGGATGGACGGCCTGACGCCGGAGCAGGTGGAGGCTCTGTGCCGGTACCTGGAGTACCAGTCCGCCTTCCAGCAGGACTTCAACGCCCACCTGAAGGCGTGGGGGGACGACGACCCGCTGGAGGACGTGGCGCGCACCGCCCTGGATCGCTACTGGAACGACCGCCGCGGCGCCCGGGTCGGCTGACCCGGGGCGCGCCGATCAGGAGGGGGACAGGGGCGGAATGACCCCGAGCTGCTGGAACACTTCCAGCAGGTTCAGCTCGTCCCAGTGCTCCACGAACTTCCCGTCGCGGACGCGCCAGATGTCGATGCTGCGCATCGTGATCCGGTTCCCGGTCGGCGGAATGCCCAGGAACGCGCCCGTGTGGGTCGCCGTGTACGTGTAGCGGCCGACGACGGAGTCGCCGCTGGCGAGGGTGTCCTCCACCACGACGCGCGTGTCCGGAAAGGCGGCCAGCCAGCCGGAAAAGAACGCCTTCACCCCCGCGAGGCCCGGGGCCACGGCCGGGTTGTGGTTGATATAGTCGGGGGCGATGAAGGTGTCGAACAGGTCTACGTTTTTCGTGTTCAGCGCCTCGGCGAACGCGAGGGCAAGGTCTTGAGGTGAGGTCGTCTGCATCGTGTCTTTCTGCGGTTCAGGCGGACAGGGCGGCGAGGAGCGCCAGGCAGGCGAGCGCGGCGCCCAGCAGCAGCGCGCGGGGGATGATGACACCGTCCCAGCGGCGCTGCAGCCGCCGGGCGTCGGGGAGGGATTCGCCCCGCGTCGCGGCGGCGGTCAGGGCGGCGTTGACGGGCTTCGCCACCCCGAAGTAAAGGCCCAGGTGAACCGCCTGCGCCGCCAGAGCCACGGCGGCGAGAACGCCCGGCGCGGCCACGAGCAGGCCGAGCGTACAGACCATCCCCAGGACGCCGAAGATCGGCATGCGCCGGTCGGCGTACTCGTGCAGGCGGCCCATCACCTCGGTCAGCCCCGCCTCTGAGACCTTCGCCAGGGCCGGGCGGGCGACCACCGCGAAGAACACGTCCGTGCCGTAGACCACGCCGAGGGCGAGAATCGCCGGCAGCGTCAAAACCTGCGTCGCCTCCACGGGATTACCCCTCGCCTTTCCGCCACGCGGCGACACAGGCCCGGACCGCCGGCTCCACCAGGGTCGCCGCGCGCCCGCTCCCGTCCTTGATCCGCCCCGCCAGCGTCAGCGACACCAGCCCGTGCAGCGTCGCCCAGAGCGTATCGACCTCGTCGAAAAGGTCACGTTTCTGCGCGCTCTCGCCCGGGAAGACCGCGCGGACGGCCTCGCGCAGGACCACGAAGCTCTCCTTCGCCTCCGGCGGCGTTTCCGCCGTGCCGAAGGAGACGCCGCCCAGCCCGTGCATCACCTGGTAGAGTTCGGGATGCCCGAGGGCGAAGTCCCAGTAGCGGGTCGCCACCGCGACCAGACGGGCGACGGCATCGTCCCCCTCCGGTACCGCGCGCATCGCGTCCGCGAGGAGCCGGAAGCCCTCGCGCATCAGCGCCAGCAGGATCGCGTCCTTGCCCTCGAAGTACTCGTAGAGGGCGGCCGGGCTGTAGCGGACCCGGTCGGCGACCTTGCGCACGGTCACGGCCCGCCACCCGTCCCGGGCGGCGATCTCGCCCGCGGCGTCGAGTATCGCCCGCCGCATCCGCTGTACTTCTTCCTCCCGCCGTGTCTTCACGCTCACCGTTGCCGCCGCTCCTCCCGAACATTGTTCATTATCTGAACTATGTTCGGAAGGCGGGCTTTGTTCCCGGTTTCTTCCGCTCTTTCTCAGGCCGCTGCTGCTGCGGCCGCGCGCTCGGCCAGGGGGCGGCGGCGCAGCACAGGCTCGGCGAGCGCGGGCGGGACGTAGGCCGCGCCCGCGAGCGAGGGCGACCCCGCCCAGGCCCGGCGCATGGTCGCCCTCCTCACCGACGGCCTGCGCCACGGAGCCGCCGCCGCCGCCACCCCCTCAGCTTCGACCAGCGCCCCGTAGCGCGGCAGGACTTCGGCGCCAGGCCGCCGCCAGGTCAGGCGGGGGAGCAGAACCAGAGTATAATCGTCACATCCGATGCTGCTATTTAACCGACTGTTCCGAATCCTGGCCTGGGTTGTCGTCCTCTGGATGGTCCTGAAGCCCTGGCGCCCCGGGCTGGCCGACACGCTCCTCGTCCTTGCCTCCCCGCTCACTGTCTGGCTGCTCGTCGTCGCCGTCCGGGAGATTCGCCGCGACCGGCGCGGCGGGTAGGGGAGGGGCCGCCGCCGCCGCATCCGCGCTCTCCGCGGCTTCGAACTGCGCGAGGCGCAGCAGCACCTCCCGGTTCTCCGTCATGACTGCCTCTATCACCTCCTCAAAACTCGGACGACGGCGGCGGGTGTTTCTGCTCTGGTGCGTCATGCAGCCTTATCGCCCGGGGAAGGGCGGCGGGCAAAGGACGGCGGCGCAGCAGGAGGAGTTCGGGTGGCGCGCGGCGCACTTCCCCCCGGCAGATTTCCGCTGGGGGGAAGACTGACCGAGCCAAAGGAGGCTACGCCCTGGAGTTGACGCGCATCCGCCCCGCCGCCGTGCGCGGGCGCCTGGAGAACGGCGGCTGGCCGCACGACCGCTACCCCGACCTGCCGACCCTGGACGCCGGGGCGACGATCCCCGTCGCCGACATCCGGGGACCGGGCATCATCCGCCATATCCACACCACGCGCCACCGGCCCCACGAACTCTTCGCCCGCGGCATCGTGCTCGAAATCTGGTTCGACGACGCGCCGGAGCCCGCCGTCCTGTGCCCCCTCGCCGATTTCTTCGGGGACGGCTGCAACGGCCGCGCGATGGACTTCACCAGCAACCTCATCGAGTGCGCCCCGTGGAGCTACAATGCCTAGCCTACCTCCCGATGCCCTTTAAGAGCCGGGCGCGCGTGTTCCTGCGCAACGACACCGACCGGGACTGCTTGAACTACAGCTACGTCGAGTGGGAGCCGCTGCCCCGGTGGGAGGACGACCTGGGCTACTTCCACGCGACCTACCGGCGCCACGTCTTCCCCTGACGAAGACCACCGACCACACGTTCTTCGAAACGCAAGGCCGGGGGCACGTCCTCGGCCGCCAGTTCAGCGTCATCACCGACGAGCCGCTGTTCCGGGACTTCGAGTTCGTGATGGAGGGCAACAACGAGATCGACATCGACGGCGAGCCGCGCCGCTTCGAGTACCTGGGCTCCGAGGACTCGTTCACCTTCAGCTGGGGCTTCAACGCCACGTTCGCCGGGCAGCGCGCGGGCATGACCCTGATCGACAAAAACAACGCCCCGACGCGCTTCCTCTCGATGTATCGGTTCCACGACCACATGCCGATCCGGTTCGAGCGGTCGCTGACGTGGCACATCAACTGGCAATTGGAGCGCCCGTGGACGGCGCGGCCGGAGTGGGACGAGCGGCTGAAGGCGGGCGGCTGCCGCGTGGACTACGCCACGGTCCACTACTGGTACCAGGACACCCCCGGCGGCTTCGCCCACGCCCCCCTCGAACCCGTCCCGCTCCGCGCCCAGCCCCTCCCCACCCTCCCCGCCGTCCCCTAACGACACCGGGCGGCGTCCGTCCGGCGCGGGCAGCCGCCAGGGAATCATCAAATCGCGGAAACGTGGGCTTGAAGCCGCAGCGCCGTGTTCCGGAGGCCGCACCCGTTCAGGGTTGCCCGGTACTCCTCGGCGCTCTTGGGCGGGTTGACGAGCGCCTGGCGGTGCCGCTTCACCAGGGGGTAGAGGACGCAGGCAGCGAGAACCGCTGCCTGCCCTCAGTACATTCCGAGGGCTTGCGCTTCCGCGACGAGGGCATCCAGGCCGCGATGCCGCTCGGCCTCCTCGCGGGCCTTGTAGGCCAGAAGGTCCTCCAGCAGGACCCGCCGCCGGGGGCCGACACTCCGGAAGGGGATCTTGCCCTCCTCCAGGAGCTTGACGACGTAGGGGCGGGAGACGTTCAGAAAGTCCGCCGCCTGCTGGGTCGTCACCTCGGCATCGGTCGCCACGACGGCCACCTCCTTGCCGTTTCCCATCTCCCGGAGCACGGACAGCAGAAGCGGCAGCGCCGCCTCCGGCAGCACCAGGTCCGCCTCCTGACCGTCCCCGCGCTCGACGCGCATGCGGAGGGGCGC